>NZ_CP195159.1:0-320771 GCF_051200815.1 Timonella sp. A28
GGTAGGTTTGAGAGGTTGCCCCGGATGGGTTTGGCCGAGTGGTTTGGCTGGGTTTTGATGGTGTGTGGTTGTTGTTTGATATCTCAATAGTGTGTTTGATTGTTGATGCCATTAGGGCATTGTTGTGGTGTGTGTTTCCTGCTTTAGATGGGTGGGTTTCATGTGCTGTGGTGATGTTCGTTTTTATTTTTGGTATTCAAAAATATTTTTTTGTTGTTAAACATTTCTTTTATTGTTTAATGATTCTGGTTGTGAAGGAACATGCGTGCACGTTGTGTGGGTGTGTTTTTTGATGCTAGTTGTTTTTTTGGATGCTGGTTTCAAATTTTAGTGCTGATGCTGTCGTGCGTTTTCCCGTGCGTGGTGTTGGTGTCTATGGATTTTATTTTTTCATGGAGAGTTTGATCCTGGCTCAGGACGAACGCTGGCGGCGTGCTTAACACATGCAAGTCGAACGATGATGAAGAGTGCTTGCACTTTTTTGATTAGTGGCGAACGGGTGAGTAACACGTGAGTAACCTGCCCCTTACTTCGGGATAACCATTGGAAACGGTGGCTAATACTGGATACGACCCATAGAGGCATCTTTTGTGGGTGGAAAGATTTTTTCGGTGAGGGATGGGCTCGCGGCCTATCAGCTTGTTGGTGGGGTGATGGCCTACCAAGGCGACGACGGGTAGCCGGCCTGAGAGGGCGACCGGCCACACTGGGACTGAGACACGGCCCAGACTCCTACGGGAGGCAGCAGTGGGGAATATTGCACAATGGGCGAAAGCCTGATGCAGCGACGCCGCGTGGGGGATGAAGGCCTTCGGGTTGTAAACCCCTTTCAGTAGGGAAGAAGCGAAAGTGACGGTACCTGCAGAAGAAGCGCCGGCTAACTACGTGCCAGCAGCCGCGGTAATACGTAGGGCGCAAGCGTTGTCCGGAATTATTGGGCGTAAAGAGCTCGTAGGCGGTTTGTCGCGTCTGCCGTGAAAACCCAACGCTTAACGTTGGGCTTGCGGTGGGTACGGGCAGGCTAGAGTGCGGTAGGGGTGACTGGAATTCCTGGTGTAGCGGTGGAATGCGCAGATATCAGGAGGAACACCGATGGCGAAGGCAGGTCACTGGGCCGCAACTGACGCTGAGGAGCGAAAGCATGGGGAGCGAACAGGATTAGATACCCTGGTAGTCCATGCCGTAAACGTTGGGCACTAGGTGTGGGGCTCATTCCACGAGTTCCGCGCCGTAGCTAACGCATTAAGTGCCCCGCCTGGGGAGTACGGCCGCAAGGCTAAAACTCAAAGGAATTGACGGGGGCCCGCACAAGCGGCGGAGCATGCGGATTAATTCGATGCAACGCGAAGAACCTTACCAAGGCTTGACATACACCGGAAACGGCTAGAGATAGTCGCCTCTTCGGACTGGTGTACAGGTGGTGCATGGTTGTCGTCAGCTCGTGTCGTGAGATGTTGGGTTAAGTCCCGCAACGAGCGCAACCCTCGTTCTATGTTGCCAGCACGTTATGGTGGGGACTCATGGAAGACTGCCGGGGTCAACTCGGAGGAAGGTGGGGATGACGTCAAATCATCATGCCCCTTATGTCTTGGGCTTCACGCATGCTACAATGGCCGGTACAAAGGGCTGCGATCCCGTGAGGGGGAGCGAATCCCAAAAAGCCGGTCTCAGTTCGGATTGGGGTCTGCAACTCGACCCCATGAAGTCGGAGTCGCTAGTAATCGCAGATCAGCAACGCTGCGGTGAATACGTTCCCGGGCCTTGTACACACCGCCCGTCAAGTCACGAAAGTTGGTAACACCCGAAGCCGATGGCCTAACCCCTTGTGGGAGGGAGTCGTCGAAGGTGGGATTGGCGATTGGGACTAAGTCGTAACAAGGTAGCCGTACCGGAAGGTGCGGCTGGATCACCTCCTTTCTAAGGAGCATATGCAATGCGCTAGGCGAGTGTTCTAGTGGTTGTGCTCATGGGTGGAACATTGACAAGCATTCCTTGATCATGTGTGCGTGCACGTAGTACCTGACCTTTTTGGGGGTTGGTGGAAGTGTGCGGGCGTGGGTGGTTGGGGTCAAACACACTGTTGGGTTATGAAACATCAACCCGGTTTTCTTATGTGCGCGTTTGTGCGTGTGTGGGGAAGGGTGTGAGGTTTTAGCCATGTCGCATGGATGACGCTGCTTGATGGTGGTGGTTGTTTGTGTGGGTGTGGTCGTTGTTTGAGAACTGGATAGTGGACGCGAGCATCTAATCAAAAAATGATTTTATGTCTTTTTTGGTGTCTGTGATTTTGTATGAAATTTTTTGTGTTTTGTTAAGTTTTTAAGAGCACATGGTGGATGCCTTGGCATTAGGAGCCGATGAAGGACGTTGTAGCCTGCGATAAGCCTCGGGGAGTTGGCAAACGAGCTGTGATCCGAGGGTGTCCGAATGGGGAAACCCACCCCAAGTCATGTTGGGGTACTCCTTGCTGAATATATAGGCAAGGTAGAGGGAACGTCGGGAAGTGAAACATCTCAGTACCGGCAGGAAAAGATATTCCGTGAGTATTGGCGAGAGAAAGCGGATAAGGCCAAACCATATGCGTGTGATACCCGGCAGGGGTTGCGTGTATGGGGTTGTGGGACCACGTGGTTCAAGCTGCCGTTTGAACACACAGTTATCAAGTATGCGTGTAGGTGAAACTCTTGGGAAAGAGTGGCGTAGAGGGTGATACCCCCGTAACTGAAACATGTATACCTGTGTCGTGGGATCCCAAGTAGCACGGGGCCCGAGAAATCTCGTGTGAATCTGCGAAGACCACTTCGTAAGCCTAAATACTACCTAATGACCGATAGCGGATCAGTACCGTGAGGGAATGGTGAAAAGTAGCCCGGGAGGGCAGTGAAATAGTACCTGAAACCATGTGCTTACAATCCGTCGGAGCCTCCCTCGTTGGGGTGACGGCGTGCCTTTTGAAGAATGAGCCTGCGAGTTAGTGCTCAGTGGCAAGGTTAACCCGTGTGGGGCAGCCGTAGCGAAAGCGAGTCTGAATAGGGCGAATGAGTCGCTGGGTCTAGACCCGAAGCGAAGTGATCTACCCATGGGCAGGTTGAAGCGCGGGTAAGACCGCGTGGAGGACCGAACCCACCTAGGTTGAAAACTGGGGGGATGACCTGTGGGTAGGGGTGAAAGGCCAATCAAACTTCGTGATAGCTGGTTCTCCCCGAAATGCATTTAGGTGCAGCCTTACATGTTTCTTACCGGAGGTAGAGCTACTGGATAGCCGATGGGCCTCACCAGGTTACTGACGTTAGCCAAACTCCGAATGCCGGTAAGTCAGAGTGTAGGAGTGAGACTGCGGGGGATAAGCTCCGTAGTCGAGAGGGAAACAGCCCAGACCACCAGCTAAGGCCCCTAAGCGTGTGCTAAGTGGGAAAGGATGTGGAGTTGCATAGACAACCAGGAGGTTGGCTTAGAAGCAGCCACCCTTGAAAGAGTGCGTAATAGCTCACTGGTCAAGTGATTCTGCGCCGACAATGTAGCGGGGCTCAAGTACACCGCCGAAGCTGTGGCATTCACATATGTACCTAGCCCCTTGTGGGTTCAGGTGTGTGGATGGGTAGGGGAGCGTCGTGTGGGCGATGAAGCTGCGGGGTAACCCAGTGGTGGAGACTACACGAGTGAGAATGCAGGCATGAGTAGCGAAAGACGGGTGAGAAACCCGTCCGCCGAATGATCAAGGGTTCCAGGGTCAAGTTAATCTGCCCTGGGTTAGTCGGGACCTAAGGCGAGGCCGACAGGCGTAGTCGATGGACAACTAGTTGATATTCTAGTACCGGTGAAACACCGCCCAACACAAAACACTATAAAACACCTCCCACACTGACGCATGCATAGCCTTCGGGTTGTGTGTGGTGATGTGTGCTGGGTGTGGCGTGGTGTGGCGTGAGCGTATGAACAGGGGTGACGCAGGAAGGTAGCCAAACCGTCGCGATGGTAGACGACGGCCAAGGATGTAGCTCAAGTCTTAGGTAAATCCGGGACTTATTAAGGGTGAGATCTGATGGGGTTAAGTTGGTGATCCTCTGCTGCCAAGAAAAACCTCGACGCGAGGTGTTAGCCGCCCGTACCCCAAACCGACTCAGGTGATCAAGTAGAGAATACTAAGGCGATCGAGATAATTATGGTTAAGGAACTCGGCAAAATGCCCCCGTAACTTCGGGAGAAGGGGGGCCCCAACCGTGATACACACACGCTGTGTTGAGCGGATCGGGGTCGCAGAGACCAGGGAGAAGCGACTGTTTACTAAAAACACAGGTCCGTGCGAAGACGCAAGTCGATGTATACGGACTGACGCCTGCCCGGTGCTGGAAGGTTAAGAGGACTGGTCAACCACCTTTGGTGGTGAAGCTGAGAATTTAAGCCCCAGTAAACGGCGGTGGTAACTATAACCATCCTAAGGTAGCGAAATTCCTTGTCGGGTAAGTTCCGACCTGCACGAATGGCGTAACGACTTCTCCGCTGTCTCAACCATAAACTCGGCGAAATTGCAGTACGAGTAAAGATGCTCGTTACGCGCAGCAGGACGGAAAGACCCCGGGACCTTTACTATAGCTTGGTATTGGTATTCGGTATTACATGTGTAGGATAGGTGGGAGACTATGAAGCATGCACGCTAGTGTGTGTGGAGTCATCGTTGAAATACCACTCTTGTGGTTTCGGATACCTCAACCTCGAACCCTAATCGGGTTCAGGGACAGTGCCTGGTGGGTAGTTTAACTGGGGCGGTTGCCTCCTAAAATGTAACGGAGGCGCTCAAAGGTTCCCTCAGCCTGGTTGGCAATCAGGTGGCGAGTGTAAGTGCACAAGGGAGCTTGACTGTGAGACTGACAGGTCAAACAGGGACGAAAGTCGGAACTAGTGATCCGGCCATGGCTTGTGGAAGCGTGGTCGCTCAACGGATAAAAGGTACCCCGGGGATAACAGGCTGATCTTGCCCAAGAGTCCATATCGACGGCATGGTTTGGCACCTCGATGTCGGCTCGTCGCATCCTGGGGCTGGAGTAGGTCCCAAGGGTTGGGCTGTTCGCCCATTAAAGCGGTACGCGAGCTGGGTTTAGAACGTCGTGAGACAGTTCGGTCCCTATCCGCTGCGCGCGCAGGAAACTTGAGAAGACCTGTCCCTAGTACGAGAGGACCGGGACGGACGAACCTCTGGTGTGCCAGTTGTACCGCCAGGTGCATGGCTGGTTAGCTACGTTCGGAAGGGATAACCGCTGAAAGCATCTAAGCGGGAAGCCTGCTTCAAGATAAGGTTTCCAACAACAATTGTTGTGAAGGCACCCACCAGACCAGTGGGTCGATAGGCCGGACGTGGAAGACAGGACTAACGACTGTCGCAGCTGACCGGTACTAATACGCCAACAACCTAACAACACACAACACACAAACACTTACTGCACGCGTCCACTACCCAGCTCCCACACCACGACCCACCACCCCAACACACAGGGGCGAGACGATGGTGAACAAAACGTACGGCTGTCATAGCGTCAGGGAAACGCCCGGCCCCATTCCGAACCCGGAAGCTAAGCCTGACAGCGCCGATGGTACTGCACTAGCAATGGTGTGGGAGAGTAGGACACAGCCGACACACACATAACACGCCAGGCCCCACCACAACGGTGGGGCCTGACGCACACCCACACACAATTGAAAAATTTATTATTCTACGACTTGAGTCTGATGTGTTGAATAACTAGTTGGATATAACTCAATCTTAGAGATGATTTCCTGTAAAAACCGCGAAATATCGCGGTTTTTTGGCATAGGTTGTAATGGTACGCCCCTATGACCAAAGGACTCAGATGAAAATCAGAGACACAATTGCATCGCTCATACTCGCAATTGAAGCACTGTACTTCATCGGGGCGACCGCCTACGTTACAGCCTTCGGAATATCCCTAGCACGCGGTGGAGGGCTAGCAGGAGGGTTCCTGAAAGCCTCAAGCCTTCCCCTCGTCGCAGTCGGTGCATTCGCGCTATGGGCATTAGCTTTAACGCACGTCATCCCACGATCCCGCGAAACACACACAGCAACCAAAAGCCAAAGCGGGGTCAGTAAAACAGCCAGCCTCATTGGTTTCTACGGCGTGGTTATCGCACACTTCACGCTTTCTATCGTTTTCCTCATACAAAAAGAAACATGGTTCGGCTTTGGCTTACTCCTTTTAGGAGTGCTGCTATTTGGCTGCTCATTCGGGCAAGTAAAATCCCTAGAAAAACCACGCCGCCCCTCGAAAATAAGTGTGTACACCTAAACTCATCCACAGTGTAAGCAACACAGACAGCATCGGCATAAAAGCGTTGCTATACCGTGGCGTAGCCCCTCAACTCCACGTGCACAAGGCAAGATAGAACCATGGGGAATGCAGGCTACGAACCAGCGAATCGGAAAGCATCGAAACGCACACAAAACATCATTGAAGACCGCCAGACACTGCGAAAGCAGCTATCTGTCGACGATTCAATCGAAGGCGGAAGCACTGCCCTATCCGGTCTACTAACTGCCATCCAAACGCTCATCTTTGGTATGGCAATAATCGTCATACCAGTACTTGTAACGGCGGTTATCTCGACAACGCTTGTCGACCAAGACTTTTCTTTTGGAGCCGCACTAAAAGCAGGCCTAGCATTTTGGGCCGTTGCACACGGCAGTTACGCAACAGTAGACGGCACAACCCTCACAATGGCCCCACTGGGATTAACCCTCTTGGTTGTGGCTGCTGGAGTGCTTTCAGTCCGGCGATCATTACGAGTAAGCAGCGCAGCACTAATCGTGTACAGCGCAAGTTACACACTCCTAATCGCTGCCGCATCCCTTATCGCTACACCACACCTTGTCGGGTTAACGAGAACAATCGTGTCGACTCTTATTATCGTGTGGCTGAGCTTGTACATAGGACTACGCAAACGCGAAGACGGCCACGCCTTTTACGGCATACATAAACAGTTGAGCGGCAGAAAAGAGTGGATCGAAACATCACTGCGCGGTGGGATCATAACCCTGCTCACACTGACTATTCTTGGTGCCTTAGCCTCAATAGCATGGTTTGTTTTAGGGCGAGATGCAATGTCGCAAGTGCTAGGCGACTGGCCTTTAGACGCACTCAGCGGAATAGCATTAGGAGTTGCGCAAATATCGCTCGTCCCCAACCTCATAGTATGGGCCGCCAGTTGGCTGTCAGGCGCAGGCTTCCAGATAGGGACAGGCACTATCATCTCTCCAGAACACGTAGTGTTAGGGCCATTGCCCAACCTACCCGTTTTGGCAGCACTACCTCAAGCAACAGCGCCACTGGCGTTCACCATCACCTTTGTAGTCGCTATAAGTTTGTGCGGCTTCTTTGGCGCTCAAACGATAGTGCGATGCACTGAAACCTTACGATGGTGGAACATCGTAGCCGCCCCACTAATCCTGACCGCAACCACAGTATTTATGTGGACGGTTCTTGTCTGGTTAGCGAGCGGCGCGATTGGCCCAGGAAACTTAACAGAATTTGGCCCAGAACTGTGGACATCAGCCCTGCGCATCGCAGTACTCGTGGGCATAGGTGCTGGTATAAGGGTGCTGGTTGGGCGCAAAGAGATCCGTCAAGGACTGTCATCAACCAAAAAAACCACGTCATATTCGCCTAGCACAGCATCATCAGCACGCAGCACGCGAACTAATTCATCAACAGCATCCGGCACCTCAGCACGATCAGTGCCATCGAGCAGGTCTACACCGTCAGGGAACTCGTCACGGACAGCGCATTCTGCTCAAGAACCGACAGAGTAGTTACTACGCACACTGACTAACGCAAAGTGTTGTTGAAATTCTTTAACGCGTCTTTGTACTCCACTAGACATGTGTTCTTAGCCTGCACAGTAATGGCTTGAGCTTGGCATTCTTGGAAATTCATTTCAATTTCCCAACGTGGGATCATTTGAATGACAGCCATGCCCAGTATTGCAGTTAACGCAATTCCGATGGATAGTACACCGATGGAAGCCCCGCGGACTTGCTTAGACCATGCATACTGCAACGCCCGGATACCAACAACGATTCCCCACGCAGTGAAGACAAGAGCAACAAGTCTGTAAGGCAACGCAAAAGAACTCGTGACAAGCGTGGCAAACATAAGCAGCACAAAATGCATGAAGTGTCGTTGCACAAGACGATTTTCTTCGTCTGAAAGTTTCGGTTTCTCTCGAGATTTCATAGGGGAAGAACCGCCAACTTTATTAGATTCCGGTTGAGGGAGCA
Source organism: Timonella sp. A28 (assembly GCF_051200815.1). Taxonomy (GTDB): domain Bacteria; phylum Actinomycetota; class Actinomycetes; order Actinomycetales; family Cellulomonadaceae; genus Timonella. Next base: position 8,288 of record NZ_CP195159.1, read on the forward strand.
CGGGTCCTTGCGCGTGTTCGTCGCGTCTGTTTTCATCGACATGTTCGAGGCCCGACTGTGCAGTTTCTTCTGCAGGAGCGTCCGGCTCAGATTTATCGCGCGGCGTGAACGTGTAAGGATTGTCCATAGTTATATTTTCGCTTATGTTTCTGAATATTTGTCGCATGTTCAGCCACCGGCGAGATTGTAAGAAAAACACGTTAGGTTGCTAGGGTTATCAGGGCACAGCACCGCGACTACACCGCACTGTTTATGGAGCATACCGTGACAACAACACCTTCAGGACACCTAGTAAACACAATCGGGCAAGACGAGGTAGCTGCAAAGAAGGTAGTCGTATTAGTTTCTGGCGGCGGCTCAAACTTTGCTGCACTACTAGCGGCACATGGTGAACCGTCATATGGTGCACGTATCGTCGCAGTCATCACTGATAATCCGCACGCGGGTGCGTTAACAATTGCTGATGAAGAGAAAATTCCAAGCGTTATCGTTGACCCTAAAGACTTTGCAACCCGCGCAGAGTGGAATGTCGCGCTGGCAGAAGCCGTCCGTGTCTTCCAGCCAGACCTCGTTGTTTCTGCTGGTTTTATGCGCATCCTTGGTAAAAACTTCCTCGATAGTTTTGCCGGAAAAACCATCAACACACACCCAGCTCTCCTTCCGTCCTTCCCTGGCGCGCACGGAGTACGGGATGCTTTAGCGTATGGCGTGAAAATCACCGGATGCACACTTCACGTTGTCGACGAAGGCACAGACACAGGACCAATAATTGCGCAAGCAGTCGTAGCCGTAGAACCCGCAGATACAGAAGAAACACTGCATGAGCGGATTAAAGAAAAAGAGCGAGAACTCATCGTGACATGGGTGTCAAAGCTTGCACGTTACGGTTTTACTGTTGAAGGGCGCACCGTGGCCTTGAAAAATAACGTGTAACAGGCCATCACTTCTATAAAGACGGCAAGGTAACAAACTAGGTGCATCTCACATAGGTTGTCTTTACTGGAAGTCACAAAATCCCGCTAGGATGAAAGAGGCTGCAACTGGCGAGGGTGGAGTACCACCGGGGAGCAGTCGCTATGCAGACCCCATCTGTAGCGCCGTCCGCCTGGGCGTTGGGGATAACGACCGTGCACACAACATGTCACGGGCATCCACACTCGTTAGACGCTACAACCGGAGAGACTCTTGTCTGCATCTTCCACCTCTGTCCCAGCCCTCAACGACGACACTCAACGTCCTATTCGTCGCGCGCTTATCTCCGTATACGACAAAACGGGGCTTGCTGAGCTAGCTCAAGCACTGCACGCACAAGGCGTAGAGCTCGTATCAACGGGATCGACCGCAACCACAATCGCACAGGCTGGCGTTCCTGTTACCAAAGTTGAAGAACTGACCGGTTTTCCAGAGTGCCTAGAAGGCCGCGTAAAAACGCTACACCCACGCGTGCACGCTGGGATTCTTGCAGACACTCGTAAAGCAGATCACCTTGAGCAACTCGCTCAACTTGAGGTGTCGCCATTTGAGCTTGTTGTCGTAAACCTTTACCCGTTCACGCAAACAGTTGCTTCCGACGCAACACCAGACGAATGCGTCGAGCAAATTGACATTGGCGGGCCATCGATGGTGCGCGCGGCGGCAAAGAACCACCCAAGTGTAGCTATCGTCGTAGACCCAACACGCTACCAAGACGTTATCGCTGCTGTGGAAAGCGGCGGGTTTACATATGCGCAACGTAAAGCGTTAGCTGCTGCCGCATTCGTCCACACCGCTTCATATGATGTGGCTGTTGCTTCCTGGATGGGGAACATTGTGTCTCCAACCGATGAAGTTGACGGCGTTTCTACAGGTTTCCCCGCATGGGTTGGCGCTACGTGGGAGCGTAAAAATGTGTTGCGGTACGGCGAAAACCCGCACCAACGTGCAGCCCTGTACGCTAACGGACACCAGTCGGCAGGTTTAGCGACAGCAGAACAACTACACGGCAAAGAGATGTCGTACAACAACTATGTTGATGCTGACGCTGCATGGCGTGCAGCCTACGACCACGACAGTACTGCTGTAGCTATCATCAAGCACGCGAACCCATGTGGTATCGCTATTGGCGACACAATCGCTGAAGCGCACGCTAAAGCGCACGCATGTGACCCTGTTTCAGCATTCGGTGGAGTGATCGCAGCAAACCGTACCCTCACGGCACAAGCAGCAACTCAAATCGCAGACGTATTCACTGAAGTTGTTGTTGCGCCTGACTTTGAGCCGGAAGCAATAGAAATCCTTTCTCGCAAAAAGAACATTCGTTTGTTGAAGGTCGCATCGCCAGCTCGTGGAGCAATCGAGACGCGTGAGATCACCGGTGGAATGCTTATGCAAGCAACAGATCGTATTGACGCGTCTGGTGACAATCCTGAAAACTGGACTCTTGCAGCCGGCGTAGCTGCAGACGAAGCCACACTCACCGACCTCAAATTTGCGTGGAACGCCGTACGTGCAGTGAAATCTAACGCCATTTTGCTTGCTTCACAGGGGGCATCCGTTGGGGTCGGAATGGGGCAAGTTAACCGAGTCGACTCATGCAAACTTGCTGTTGAACGCGCCAACTCACTAGGGGAAGGCGCGCACAGGGCCCAAGGCGCTGTTGCAGCATCAGATGCTTTCTTCCCATTTGCTGACGGTTTACAGGTGCTTTTGGATGCAGGCGTTAAAGCCGTTGTCCAGCCTGGCGGATCAGTACGTGATGAAGAAGTTATTGCGGCTGCTGAAGCCGCAGGAGTTACCTTGTACTTGACTGGAACACGTCACTTCGCTCACTGAGCGTCCGAGAGGGGATACACCCCAACTAAGACAGGTATCCGCACGTTTGCGCGAGCGTGCGGATACCTCTTTTTATGCACAGAGTTAAGACACTCGAGTGTTCTTGAGTGGGGTATGCGGGTCGCTCGCCTTAGTGTGCTGGAGCGTTACCGGCCCTTGCGAGAGGAATCGTCGCGCGGTTGCTGCGTCTCGTGGAGCGTTAACGGTAAAAATTCCAGTGACGTGAATGCTGGGGTCCTCGCACGTGACGTCGCTGTAAGACGACACGTATAGTGCTGTCCACGAATCTTGCGAATAGGAACGCACAATCACCTCGTCATTCATCACATCGGGGGTGCCAAACAGATTAAGGTCATGGCCGAACTGCGTGGAAAAGACGTGCGGTGTGGGCGTAGGAATATGAGGCGGTTGAACGTCCACTGATGCGGTCGCAGCATTATCGATAGCGCACAGTGTTGCCGCAACGACCTCTGGATCAGTAAGAGCAGTATTCCAATGTCCCCCTGGTATCTGGCCATGAATAGCGTCGCTTCGTAACGCACAATCACCGACCGCAAAAACTAGGCATTTACTGTTTGCCCGAGTGGAGGCTAGCCCTAAAGCATTAGTGTAAATCGCCCCATTTTTGGAGCGGGTGAGAACGTTATCGAGCCATTGCGTGGCAGGTGAAACTCCGACAGCTGCAAGCACTACATCTGCGTGTAATGCAGTTGCAGGTAAGGAAGCGGTGTCCCCTGAGACAGGGATAACTTCGGTGGTGAGGAGCCCTGCCGCGGTAGTTTGCACTCCTGTGACCCGTTCACCACAACGTAGTTCAAGGCCGGGGGCATTAAACCAAGGTGCAATTCGTGCGCCGATCTTTGGCCCAAGCTGTTGTGCGAGTGGGGTCTCTCCAGCTTCAATGACGGTCACTGTATAACCGTTAGCCGCTGCAACGGATGCTACTTCGCAGCCAATCCAACCTGCGCCAATAATAGTGAGACGAGAACCGGACGGCAGGTCCGTCCGTAGTCGTTGAGCGTCATTCCACGTGTATAAGCTGTGGACGTTTGTCCAACTGCTGGGGTGTTGTGGGGGAGCACCCACTGCAATCACAAGTGCGTCTGCCGTGAGCGTACGTTGTGTATGTTGTTGCTTATTAGCCTGAGAGATGACGAGTTTAGGCTGGGCGCCAGCAATGTCTAATGTGAGTGCCTGAGCGTCGTATTCGACGACGTCGGCTAGCTGGTCAAGGTCACATTGCATGTCGTCGCTCAAGAATGTGGGCGCGGTTGCCTCAAAGAGTTTCTTCGACAGCGGGGGACGATCGTAAGGAGGCAATGATTCGTTTGAAACCACAGTGATATGACCGCGAAAACCTTGTGTGCGTAACGCGTCAACGGTGCGAAGTCCGGCAAGTCCAGCACCGACAACGATGACTGATTTGATGGGCTGGGGCGGTAGAGTGGGAACGGACGACATCGTAGCCATGTGTCTAACGTACGTGCTGATGGATGGGAATAGAAAAAGCTGTGACGCAAGCAACGGATCATACCCCTGAAGAATCTCCAGTTACTCCTGCCGCTGTGATGGCGAGAGGAAAAACGCTGAAGACTGGAATGATGTGGGCGATTGTGGGTGCCGTGGCTTTAGGGTTGGTTTTTACCTTGACGATTAACCCAAAAACTGGTGCATATTATTTTGGGTTGCTCATTGCTTTGGTGGGTACGCTGCGCTGGCTGTTACCGGGCGCTCCTTTTGGTATTGCTGCACGTGAGAAATGGTTTGATGTCCTCTTCTGCTATGGGCTTTCAGGGGCTGTTTTCTTCTTGGCCTCGTATTCGTATGCGTTGAAATGCGATGAGGGTTTGTTCTGTTAAAGACGTGATCTAGCGCGCACGCGAACAAGATATCTTGATATCAAGAAATAAGTTAAGGTTGGTTGTGGCAAGACTGTAACCAATCCTTACGCGAGGAGCGCTCCTTCATGGGCAAGATTAAGGTTGTGAACCCGGTCGTCGAGCTCGACGGCGACGAGATGACCCGTATTATTTGGCAGTTCATTAAAGACCGCCTCATTCACCCTTACCTAGACATCGACCTCAAGTACTACGACCTGTCGATCCAAAACCGCGACGCTACAGATGACCAAGTCACTGTCGATGCAGCGAACGCGATCAAGCAGTACAACGTTGGTGTTAAGTGTGCAACCATCACGCCAGACGAAGCTCGTGTTGAAGAGTTCGGGCTGAAAAAGATGTGGGTTTCGCCAAACGGAACTATCCGTAACATCCTCGGTGGTGTTGTATTCCGCGAACCAATCATCATTTCGAACATTCCACGTTTGGTGCCAGGCTGGAACAAGCCAATCATTATTGGCCGTCACGCACACGGCGACCAGTACAAGTCCACCAACTTCAAAGTTCCAGGTGCTGGAAAAATCACCATGACCTTTGAACCTGCTGACGGCTCTGCGCCACAGCAATTCGAGGTCGTCACCATGCCTGAAGAAGGCGGTGTCGCAATGGGAATGTACAACTTTAACGAGTCAATTAAAGACTTTGCTCGTGCATCCTTCGCCTACGGTTTGCAGCGTAATTACCCTGTATACCTCTCTACAAAGAACACGATTCTTAAGGCGTACGACGGCCAGTTCAAAGACTTGTTCCAAGAAGTATTCGATGCAGAATACAAGGAACAGTTCGAGGCTGCTGGGCTCATTTACGAGCACCGTCTCATCGACGACATGGTCGCTTCCGCTATGAAGTGGGAAGGCGGCTACGTGTGGGCATGCAAGAACTATGACGGTGACGTCCAATCCGACACTGTTGCTCAAGGGTTCGGTTCACTTGGCTTGATGACTTCGGTTCTTATGACTCCAGACGGCAAGACCGTTGAGGCTGAAGCTGCTCACGGAACTGTGACCCGTCACTACCGTCAACACCAGCAGGGCAAGCCAACCTCAACAAACCCAATTGCGTCGATCTTCGCGTGGACTCGTGGGCTTATGCACCGCGGAAAGTTGGACAACACTCCAGAGGTTGTTGAATTCGCGCAGGCTCTTGAAGACGTTGTGGTGAAGACCGTCGAGTCTGGAAAGATGACAAAGGACCTTGCTCTTCTCATCTCGAAGGACCAAGCATTCTTGACGACTGAAGAGTTCTTGGCTGCTATTGACGAGAACCTCGCAGCGCGTCTTGCGGCATAGCCTAGTTTTGAACTGAAAGAGACCCACCCCTAAAGGTGGGTCTTTTTCGTTAGTTCGTGTAAGGAAGTTTTTTGAACACTGAGAACCTCTACTCTTTTTTTATTTTTGTAACTACCCCTGTGGTTGTAGTTTTCAATTTGTATTTTGCGATTCCTACGATTTCTAAGAAATTCCCTACAACTGATCCTAGTGTGGGGTGGGTTGCTTTGTTTATAGGCGTTGTGCAGGTGATCTACCCTTTTCCTCGAATAGGATGGTATGCAATTTTTACAATTCCTATAACAGTTGTTGTGTTCGTTCATGTCTGGAGAAAAACGAAAGCTGCTTTGAGTGCCGGGAAAAAAATTACCGTCCAATTCTTCTTCTCTAAGCCGCCTCACTATGGAGAAAACATTGTTTAACGGGACGCCAATTTGAGTGACTGGTTTCTCTGTGGATGAATAAAAAACGTTGACGTGCGACGATGTGCGTGAAGATGCGATGAAATATGGAATATTTTGGGTCAGAACCGTCGTGTTCCCCGACGCAATAGTGATCTGGCTCATATGATGGACAAGACGAAGAGGTCTGGCCTGAAAGGGGCATAAAGGTGAGTACACCCGTAAATGTAACGATCACTGGCGGAGCAGGACAGATTGGATACGCTTTAGCGTTTCGGGTTGCAAGCGGTGAAGTCTTTGGCGCTGACGTCCCAGTCGCGCTTAAACTGCTGGAAATCCCGCAAGGTTTGCACGCAGCGCAAGGCGTTGCGATGGAACTTGATGACTGCGCATTTCCCACCCTCGAATCAGTAAATATCACTGACGATGCAGACTACGCTTTTGATGGCACGCAAGCAGCATTCCTTGTGGGCGCGCGCCCGCGAGTGAAAGGTATGGAACGCGGTGACCTACTTGAAGCGAACGCTGGGATCTTTGGTCCGCAAGGTCGATCTTTAAACAATCATGCAGATTCTGACGTGCGTGTTTTGGTTGTTGGTAACCCTGCCAACACGAATGCTGCGATCGTGCAGGCTCACGCACCTGATGTGCCACAACACAGAATTACTGCAATGACTAGGCTCGACCACAACCGGGCATTGTCAAAGGCTGCAGCGCGAGCAGGTGTAAAAACACGGGATATTAGCCGGGTCGCTATTTGGGGGAACCACTCAGCGTTGCAGTACCCAGACCTGTTCCACGCCCGTATTAACGGCGAGGAAACGGATATTTTTACGCGCGATCTAGAGTGGCTGGAAAACGAGTTTGTTCCACAAGTCGCAACGCGCGGGGCTGCCATTATTGAGGCTCGTGGTGCCTCTTCGGCAGCGTCTGCTGCCTCGGCTGCTATTGATCATATGCGGGACTGGACTAGCGGTACCCCGCACGGTGACTGGACATCCGTGGCGCTCGCGTCCGATGGCTCATATGGGGTTCCTGCTGGCTTGATATCGTCGTTCCCTGTTGTCTCTGAGGCAGGGGAGTGGCAGATCGTGCAAGGGCTAGACATTTCTGAGTTCTCCCGTCGATACATTGACGCTTCGGTTGCTGAAATAGCAGCGGAACGCGAAGCTGTACGGCAGCTAGGTTTCGTTAGCTAGGACAGTTTTGCGTTAACTAGGGTTACGAGCGCATGCTTAGTTCATGCCTCAACCCCCACGTGAGCGGAGCCTTGCCTACCATCACGATTTTCGACAGTTATGGATCGGTGATGCGCTTAGCCAAGTAGGCGCGCAACTGACCGCGCTAGCGTTACCCATTTTTGCTGTAACAACGCTACGCGCCACAGAAATGCAGATGGGTTTCTTAAACGCCTCCCAAACGGCTGCGTTTCTGCTCATTGGGTTGCCCGCAGGCGCCTGGATAGACCGCATGCGCAAACGAAACGTCCTCATTGTTGCTGACGTTGTGCGTGGTGCCGTGCTTGCCGTTGTTGTTGCGTTGGCGTTGACGGGTCACGCCTCAATGCCGGTGCTGTACGGTGCAAGCCTCATACTTTCGGTTGCAACAGTTTTCTTTGATGTAGCGCATCTTAGTTACGTTCCAAGTTTGGTTGGGTTGCAGCACGTATCCGAGGGAAACACGAAATTACAGGCGACATATTCAATTGCTGCCGTTGCGGTTCCCGCGGTAGGAGGGCTGCTCCTTAAAATCGTCACTGCACCGTTGCTGATAGGCGTCAACGTTGTGACATATTTTGCTTCAGTCGTGTACCTGCTAAGAATCAAAAAACGTGAAACACTGCCACCTAAAGACTCACACCTGCCTTTGGGAAAAGCGATCCATGAAGGCTTAGCGTTTATCGTCAAAACTCCGCTGCTTAATCGTCTTGTTTTTGCAACAGGCGCGAGCGCTCTCTTTGCGACGATGGGGTGGACCATGATCGTCAAATATGTTGTGGACAGTTTAGGTGTCAGCAAGGATTCCGTTGGTCTGGTGCTGTCGGCTTCTGCAATTGGCGGAATACTTGGCGCTTTTTTGGTTCGACGAGTGACTTTGCGGGTGGGAGAAGGCCGAGTTATTGCGCTTTCCGCACTCGTCATACCTATCTTTTATGTGGGTATTCCGTTGGCTCAACCTTTGCACGACGGCGGAGTGAACCCAATAATTCCGCTGGTTGTGTCAGGTTTCCTCATGCAGATTGCAAACACGTTTTTTAACGTGTCGCAGGTGAGCTTTCGGCAGCGTTTATGCCCGCCACACCTGTTAGGTCGTATGAACGCATCCTTCAGGTTTATTGTGTGGGGCGGAATGCCCCTAGCGAGCCTTATTGGTGGTGTGATCGCATCTCAGTTCGGCATGGCGACGATGATGTGGGTAGTGGTGGTTGGCCAGTTTGTGGCAGCGCTACCGCTCGTCTTTTCGCCATTTATGCGCATGCGTGATCTGCCCGGCGGGAACGTTCAGACGGTAGAGGTGTAGTAGAAGGCGTCGAGCACACCAAGGGTCTACTCGACGCCTTCGTATCTACCGGAAAACTACTGTTTTCGTACCGTTGAGTAGTACGCGATGTTCGGCATGCCAGCGCACCGCCCGTGATAGTACGCGCCGCTCAACGTCTTGACCTAATGCAACAAAACGTTCCGCGCTCATCTCATGGTCAACACGTTCGGTGTCTTGTTCGATGATGGGGCCCTCATCAAGATCTGCTGTTACGTAATGCGACGTCGCACCAATCAGTTTCACACCTCGCTGGTGTGCTTGGTGGTATGGTTTCGCGCCTTTAAATGAGGGCAAGAATGAGTGGTGAATGTTGATGACTCGTCCTTCAAGCTTTCGGCACAGGTCATCGGACAGCACCTGCATGTACCTAGCAAGGACAACTAACTCTGCGTCGAGTTGCTGCACAAGCTCGAGTAAGTGCGCTTCTGCTTGCGGCTTGGTCGCTGCGGTTACAGGGATGTGATGGAATGGCACCCCATAAAACTCTGCTAGGCCTTCCAAATCGCGGTGATTGCCAACAACAGCAACAACATCAATAGGTAGTTCTGATGCGCGCTGGTGGAAAAGCAGGTCATTTAATGCGTGAGCGGCCTTGGACACCATAAGAATGGTGCGCATTTTTCGTCCCACAACATCAAGATTCCACGTCATGCCATATTCGCGAGCAATAGGCTCAAGTGCAGCAACGAGTTCTTGACGAGAAGCCTGCGCTAGTACTTGCACGCGCATGAAGAACAGATTAGTTTCGCTGTCCCCAAACTGTTTTGACTCGGTGATGTTACCGCCATGCTCTGCAAGAACTCCCGCAACGGAATGAACAATTCCAGGACGGTCAGGGCAAGACAGGGTGAGCACCCAGTGTGTGGGGGAAGTTTCAGTGGTCACACACACTAGATTACTTCGCTTAGCGTGGACAATGCCCCGATTGCTCAGAAAATCTGCAACGATATATTCATGAGTGAGCCAGAGATCACAATCGCACTGCTTCGCGCGGACACCGCAGGCGAACTATTGACCCTACGCCGAGCAGCCTTTGTCACAGAGGCTCAAGTGTATGGCGACCCAAACATTCCGCCCCTGACACAAACCCTTGAGGAACTCGTCGAAGACCTCAATAAAGAAAATGTTGTCACCCTGGGCGCTTGGCTTGGGCACCGCCTCGTAGGATCAGTACGCGTTGAATTAGAGGACGGTAAAGCAACCCTTGGCCGTTTAGCTGTCGCCCCCGACCTGCAGGGGCAAGGAATCGGAACTCAAATGATGTATGCGGTCCTTCCGCATTTGCCAGAAGAGACAACCGAAATTTGGGTCTTCACCGGAAAAGACTCCAAACAAAACCTTGCCATGTATCAACAGAACGGCTACGAACACCAGCACGACCAAGTAGCTGGAGACCTCACCTACGCGTACCTGCGAAAAATCTTAGGTGACGCTGAACCTGCTGAATAACCGCACATCACAACTACCTCAAGGGAGACCACCATGTGGTCTCCCTTTTGTGTCCTACAGCGCTTAGTTTGTTCTGGAAGCAGAACACGGTAGTCGGGTAGGATGGATGCAACGGCACGACTGGCGCAGCTATCTCGTTTGGTTGGACCGCAGGTTACGGTATAAACCTCGGCCCGCTCACGGTTCCAACCGCAATACGATACATGGCGTGGTGGGGTACCACCGGGGAGTGTCGTTTCCTACTCGACTTAGGGTCGTTCGCCTGGGCCCGGTCACCACACGAGTGTGTGCTGAGCCGGCGAGTCCTCTTTCCGGTGATGCACGCAGCAGTTGCACACGTCCGCGGTTAGCCGCACACACAAGGAGAGATATGACTGCCCAGAACGATACGGTGATGAACCAAGGTCTCGCCCAAGTAGACCCAGAAATCGCCGCTGTACTCGATGGTGAACTCGCACGCCAACGCGAAACCCTTGAGATGATCGCATCAGAAAACTTTGTGCCACGCGCAGTTCTCCAAGCGCAAGGCTCAGTTCTCACAAACAAATATGCAGAAGGCTACCCAGGCAAGCGCTACTACGGTGGATGCGAAGAAGTAGACATCGCCGAAAACCTTGCAATCACGCGCGCAAAAGACCTCTTCGGTGCACAATACGCGAACGTCCAGCCACACGCTGGTGCACAAGCAAACGCCGCAGTCCTACACGCCCTCATCGACAAGGGCGACAAAATCATGGGACTCAACCTTTCCCACGGTGGTCACCTCACCCACGGTATGAAGATCAACTTCTCTGGAAAACTCTATGAAGTTGCTGCATACGGTGTTGAAGAAACAACATCACGCCTCGACATGGACCGTGTACGCGAGCAAGCACTCGCAGAACGACCAAACGTGATCATCGCTGGCTGGTCTGCATACCCACGCCACCTCGACTTTGAAGCATTCCGCTCCATCGCAGACGAAGTCGGCGCATACCTGTGGACCGACATGGCACACTTCGCTGGACTCGTCGCAGCTGGCCTCCACCCAAGCCCAGTGCCACACTCTGACGTAGTATCCTCCACCGTGCACAAGACCATCGGTGGACCACGTTCCGGTTTCATCTTGGCTCGTGAAGAATACGGCAAGAAGCTCGACTCTGCCGTGTTCCCAGGGCAACAAGGTGGCCCACTCATGCACGTTGTAGCTGCTAAAGCAGTAGCATTCAAAATCGCAGGCACACCAGAATTCAAAGAACGCCAAGAACGTGTTTTGCGCGGAGCGCAGATCATCGCGTCACGACTCACCAACACGGACGTTGCCGAAGCAGGCGTATCAGTCCTCACCGGTGGAACAGACGTTCACCTTGTCCTGGTTGACCTCCGCAAATCAGACCTCGACGGACAGCAAGCAGAAGATCTCCTGCACTCAGTTGGTATCACCGTTAACCGTAACGCGGTACCATTCGACCCACGTCCACCACGCGTAACCTCAGGTCTACGTATTGGTACACCAGCGCTCGCATCACGCGGTTTCGGTGACGCAGAGTTCACTGAAGTAGCTGACATCATTGCTGAAGCATTGAAAGCAGGCGCAGCCGCAGACGTCGACGCACTACGTGCACGCGTTGCAAAACTCGCTGACAACTTCCCGCTCTACCCAGAACTCGAACAGTACTGATGAGCATCCGATGGGCTTCCGCAACGCGGGAGCCCATCGCTTCTTTGAGCCACCCACACATGAGGTAGTAGGCGCTCGCTGACGCGGGCTCGAAAAGAGTGAATATGACTGCACGAATTCTTGACGGCAAGGCTGCATCAGCAGCAATCAAAAATGAGTTGAAGGCACGTGTCGCTGCGTTGGCGGAGCAAGGAATTGTTCCAGGGTTGGGCACACTGTTGGTTGGTGAAGATCCCGGCTCACAATGGTATGTAGCAGGAAAACACCGAGACTGTGCCGAGGTCGGCATTTCGTCAATTCGCGAAGACTTACCGGCTACCGCGACACAAGACGAAATCATTGACGCTATTGAACGTTTAAATTCCAACCCGCAGTGCACCGGATACATTGTTCAGCTGCCTCTACCAAAGGGCATCGACACGAATAAGATTCTTGAACTGATTGATCCGGAAAAAGACGCAGATGGTTTGCACCCTACAAACTTGGGGCGTCTTGTACTTCGAGTAAACGAAGAGATCGACTCGCCGTTGCCGTGCACCCCGGCCGGAATCATTGATCTTATTGAACGCAACGGTGTGGATTTGCACGGTAAGCATGTTGTGGTTGTTGGCCGTGGCACAACTGTGGGGCGTTCAATCGGCTTGTTGTTGACTCGTAAAGCAGTAAATGCGACGGTGACGTTGACGCACACTGGAACACAAGATTTAGAAGGCCACATCCGCCAGGCGGATGTTGTGATTGGTGCGGCTGGCGTTCCGGGAATCATCCGCGCGGAATGGGTCAAACCTGGTTCAGTACTTATTGACGTCGGTGTTTCTCGCGCTACTGATCCAGAAACTGGAAAATCAAAAGTAGTAGGAGATGTGGATCCTGCCGCGGCTGAGGTTGCAGGTTGGATTTCCCCTAATCCTGGCGGAGTCGGTCCAATGACTCGCGCATTCTTGTTAGAAAACGTTGTAGCCACAGCGGAGCGAAACGCTCGATAGGGTCATATCGCCAAGAAATATTGCTGTTGTATAACGGGCACTCTTCCCTGAAGGGTGCCCGTTTGCTATTTCCCCTTATGAAAGCCATACAGCGCTTAACTAGGTGACACGTGCCCATGCTTTTTTGAGATTAACGATCTCATTGCATTCCTTTGGAATGGTCAAGCGTTTTACGTGACTGTTGTATTAAACGCGTCGCTCTAGTACTTGTTTCAACGACGAAACAAGTGGACACATCACAACCATGCATCACACGTGAGAGCAAGGAAACGATATGAAGAAGCGCAATACCACTAGAACACAGCTTGTGGCATCGACACTCATTAGCTCACTTATCGCAGCCCCACTAACAGCGTTAGCAGCGTTACCCGCAACTGCTGCACCAGAAATACTCACTATCGCAGATATTCAAGGCACCACTGATCAAACGCCATACGCAGGAAAAACCGTAACAACACGGGGCGTTGTCACCGCCGTGTATGCGGGCGGATTCAACAGTTACGTCATTCAAACGCCGCATGGCACGGATACACAAGGGTCACAAGCCATCGCCATATATGAGGGGAAGGCACCGACCGTCACACTCGGTGATTACGTCGAAGTGACTGGAACAGCAGGGGAATACAACAAACTCACGCAGATTTCATCGCCCACGCACACAGTGCTCGACGAAGTCGTGCCGGCACCACAGCCTCTGACAATAAGCTGGCCACAAACCGATGAGGAACGCGAAAAATATGAGTCTATGCTTTTCGCGCCCACGGGAACATACACCGTCACAAACACCTACAGCACCAATCAGTACGGAGAAGTAGGCCTAGCTTTCGGGAACACACCACTCGTCCAACCAACAGACGTTGGCCGCCCCAACTCGGCAGAAGCCAACGACCAAGCAACGTCGAACGCACAGCGAAGCGTGATACTGGACGACGGAACCACCACAGACTTCCTCCGCACAAAAACCCACACACCGCCCTACGTTTCGCTTACCGAACCCGTACGAGTAGGAGCGCACGTCGAGTTTTCTGCACCGCTCATCATCGACTATCGAAACAATGCGTGGAAATTAAACCCGACAACACCCACGCCAGCCGGAAGTGAAATCGCAACATTCTCCAACACAAGAACCAGCAAACCAGACACCACAAAACTTGCTGGATCAGAACTCAAAATCGCCTCCTTTAACGTACTGAACTACTTCACCACCACAGGCGAAGCATGGGGAACCTGCACGCCCTACACAGACCGTGAAAGCAACGGGGTTACTGTGCGGAACTGCACCACGGAAGGCCCACGCGGCGCCTGGAACGACACAAACCTAAAACGGCAACAAGAAAAAATAGTTGCCGCGATTAATGCCACAGGCGCTGACATCGTCGGACTCATGGAAATTGAGAACTCGGTAAAACTCGGCGAAACAGCAGACGAAGCAGTCGCATCACTCGTCTCCGCACTCAACGTACATGCCGGAAGTAGCCGTTGGGCATACGTGCCATCCTCAACCGACCTGCCCGCCCTAGAGCAACAAGACGTCATCACCAATGCGCTCATCTACAACACAACAACAGTGACACCGCTCGGCGCATCGCGGGCCCTCGGCACACAAAGCGGCCCAGAGCAGCCCTTCAACAATGCCCGAGAACCCCTTGGCCAAGCCTTCACACCACAAGGTGGGGGAGAACCGCTGTTCACAGCCGTTAACCACTTCAAATCAAAAGGCTCAGCAGGACCATTACCCGGCGACAGCGATGCAGGAGATGGACAAGGTTCCTCCAATGCGTCACGAGTTGCCCAAGCCCAAGCACTCACACAATGGGTTCCCAACGCTTTAAAAACAATCGCCGCAGAAACTGGCACTACAGTAAAAGACGTTGCACTCCTCGGAGACTTCAACTCCTACAGCCAAGAAGACCCCATGCACGTCTTCTACGAAGCAGGATACAAAAACGCCACAACAGAACTGAACCCAGGAGAACACTCCTATTCGTTCCACGGCCAGTCCGGCTCCCTCGACCACATCTTGTACAACAGCACACTTAGCGAACGAACCGTAGGCGCAGACATCTGGGACATTAACGCCCCAGAATCAATCGCCCTCGAATACAGCCGACACAACTATCACCCAACGCTCTTTCACGCACCCAACGCATACCGGTCCTCAGACCACGACCCTGTCATCCTTGGAATAACCCGAGAAAAAAACACCACCACAACACTCAACGTGCTTGATATCAACGACTTCCACGGACGCATCGACTCAAACACCGTGAAATTCGCTGGAACAGTAGAAAAATCACGCCAAAACGCTGGCGACAACAAAACACTCTTTGTCTCAGCCGGCGACAACATTGGTGCATCACTGTTCGCCTCTGCCTTAGCCGATGACAAACCCACACTCGACGTGCTCAACGCTTTAGAACTCGCAACATCTGCAGTCGGAAACCACGAATTCGATAAAGGATTTGCCGACCTCAACGGACGAGTAAACGAGCAAACCAACTTTAACTACCTCGCAGCTAACGTCTACGCTCGCGGCACCACACAACCCGTACTCAAAACCTACGACATCTTTGACGTTGACGGTATAAAAGTCGGTGTTATTGGGGCTGTTACGGAAGAAACCCCTACATTAGTAAGCCCTGGTGGAATCGCAGACATTGAGTTCGGTGACCCAGTAGCTGCTGTAAACCGGGTTGCGCAACAACTCAGCGACGGAAAAACCAAAAACGGAGAAGCAGACGTACTTATCGCGCTGTATCACGAAGGAGCAGGAGCTGGAACGCCAGACGGTACAACACTCGATAAAGAAATCGCAGCTGGCGGCGCATTCGCGCAAATCGTAACAAAAACAGCGCCACAAGTAGATGCCATCTTTACCGGGCACACCCACAAACAGTACGCGTGGCTTGCAAGCAACGGAACCGGCGCACAACGCCCAGTAATACAAACAGGTTCGTACGGTGAATACATTGGCCAAGCCTTACTCACCATCGACCGTTCCACAAAAACCGTAACAAATGCTGAAGCCAACAACCTTGCTCGTCTTAAAGACGATGACGCGACCCTCGTACAGACATACCCACGCGTGGCACAGGTCAAAAACATTGTCGACGCAGCACGTGCAGAAGCAGACCGCGTAGGTGCACAGCAGGTCGGAACAGTTACCGCAGACATCACCACAGCATTCAGCGGAGGTGCATACGTCAACGGCGTGTACACGGGTGGGAAACGCGACGACCGTTCCGAAGCCTCAACGCTGGGAAACCTCGTCGCTGATGCCTTGCACGAAACACTCGCAGAACCACAACGCGGAGGAGCCGACATCGGAGTTGTCAACCCTGGCGGGCTACGAGCCGAACTCCTGCACGCCCCCGACGGAGCAGTAACCTACGCTGAAGCAAATGCTGTACTGCCATTCGTTAACAACCTATGGACAACAACGCTAACGGGAACACAAGTAAAAACACTGCTTGAACAGCAATGGCAAACAAACGCTGACGGAACTATTCCGTCCCGTCCATACCTACAATTAGGTCTCTCCAAAAACGTCACATACACCTACGACGAGACTCGGGCGCACGGAGACCGCATCACATCCATAACCGTCAACAACCAGCCGATAGACCCAGCAGCACAGTATGTGATTGGAACCTTCTCATTCCTTGCCCAAGGTGGAGATAACTTCCGAGTATTCAACGACGGCACAAACACCAAAGATTCAGGTTTGATTGACCGTGACGC
Source organism: Timonella sp. A28 (assembly GCF_051200815.1). GTDB lineage: Bacteria > Actinomycetota > Actinomycetes > Actinomycetales > Cellulomonadaceae > Timonella. Next base: position 25,043 of record NZ_CP195159.1, read on the forward strand.
ATGGATCTCCTACCTGCAACAACACCCAAACCTGACACCCAACTATGCTCGCTCCGGTACAGCAATAAGCGCAGTCCCAACCACCGTAAAGGTAGGAGACACGATCGACTTCACCGCGAACCGCATGGACGTACGTTCGTTGGGTGCTCCTCACAACACCGAAATAAAAGCGCACTTCACTGGACCGCAACTTTCCACACCCGTGAGCGTTGGAACCTTCCCTATCACTGACGGCATAGCGAACATCAGCATTACTGTTCCAGCAGCAGCACAAGGCGCAACCACACTGCAACTCGTTGCTACCGAATCACACACAACCATCACTGTTCCACTCACAGTAACGTCAGATGGCACAACAGACCCAGAGGGGGCAGCAACAACTACAAACCTTAATGTTGGGGCATCACATGCAGGGAAGAAAACCTCGCTGACCGCAACAGTAAAAACACAAGACAAAGCCACCCGAGTTGCTGGAACCGTTACGTTCTACAACCACGAACAGGAACTAAAAACAGTTACCGTGCGTGGTGGGAAAGCCAAAGCGAAAATATTCTTACCAGCAGGCGAACACAGTTTGAAAGCAGTGTTTACCCCGAAAGACCCGAAAATGTTGCAGCCTTCGACATCAGCTGCCGTACAGATCACCACAGAAAAAGCTGCATCTCGTATCACAGCAACATTGGGCTCTCACACAATCACATACCTGCGTACAACAACCGTGTACATCAAGGTGAAAAGCCGCACCATAAAACCCACAGGAACAGTGGACGTGCTTGACGGAACCACAAAAATTGGAACCGCACAACTCATCGTCACCGGAAAAAACCGGGCAGTAGCGGCAGTGAAACTACCCAAACTGAAGCCGGGGCGATACACGTTCAACGTCGCATATTCCGGCAACGACCAACTCGCCGCAATCACAGGAAAAACAGGACGACTAACCGTAAAAACTGATCACGACGATTAACCCAGCAACACAACAGACACCTGTAGGGGTGGCCTGCCGCAACCATATCGGGGCGGCAGGCCACCCCTCATGTTGTGTGCAATGTGACCCGTACACAACGACGACACGCATGATGCGGTTGCTCATCACAACAACCATTGGAGAAGATGGAGAACATGTTCACAGTCGCAACCGTCAACGTAAATGGAATTCGAGCTGCCTACCGAAAAGGTATGGGGGACTGGCTAGAATCCACAAACCCTGATGTCGTCCTCATGCAAGAAGTCCGTGCTAACGATGAAATCGTCGCAAACCTACTTGGTGAAGACTGGAAAGTAATCCACCAAGCATGCAACGTGAAAGGACGAGCAGGTGTAGCAATCGCCACGCGGCAAGAAACCACTGCACAACGCATCGGATTACCTAATGGTCTTGACACAGGTGCAGCTGAACCAGACGTAGACACAGGGCGGTGGGTCGAAGCAGACCTGACCCTGCCCAACGGTAGCGAATTAACAGTGGTGTCCACATACATCCACTCTGGCACCGCCGGCACACCAAAAATGGATCAAAAATATGCACACCTCGACCGCGTAACACTGCGCCTCAACGAACTCATGAACTCAGGGCGACACGTCATCGTTGCAGGAGACATCAACATTGCACACACAAACAACGACATCAAAAACTGGAAAGGAAACCTCAAAACTGCCGGATTCCTTCCAGAAGAACGCGCGTACCTCGACCAATGGTTCGCAGCCGGTTGGGTAGACCTAGCGCGAGCGCAAGCAGGTGACGTACCAGGACCATACACGTGGTGGTCAAACCGTGGAAAAGCATTCGACAACGATGCAGGCTGGCGCATCGACTACCAACTCGTTACACCAACACTTGCTCCACTGGCATCAAACGCACGAGTAGACCGCGCCTCCTCATATGACACACGCTGGTCAGATCACGCACCGTTACTCGTCGACTACGTACTCGACTGAACTACAACAAAAAAATAGGTGACATTACTGCTCTGCGTGAGTGCCTTTTTGCGTACGTTCAAGAGTTAGCTGGAGGTCGTGGGGTCGTTTTTGGTTTATCTGCCGACAACACCCACGACCTTCAGCAGGCTAAGCGCAGACTTATACAGGTGAAATGTTGAGTCGCATCCCAGCAAGACCACGTTCTTTTTGCGCAAGCGTCAACGCAATGTCACTGAGAGCTTTAGCCGCAGGAGAATCAGGGTGAGCTACGACAACCGGTAAACCACGATCCCCATCTTCACGTAGTTCAATGTCGAGCGGAATATGCCCAAGTAAAGGAACGTCTGTTTGCGTCAGTTTCGACAACGACTCGGATACGGCTTGCCCACCACCAGCGCCGAAGAGTTCTAGACGAGAGCCGTCTGGTTGTTCAAGCCACGCCATGTTTTCGACGACACCTGCAAGTTTTTGGCCGGTTTGCAGTGCAATAGATCCTGAACGTTCGGCGACCTCAGCAGCGGCGACTTGTGGGGTTGTCACAGTTAAGATTTCGCTGTTTGGCAAGAGCTGTGCAACAGAAATAGCGATATCTCCTGTACCTGGTGGCAGATCGAGGAGCAGCACATCAAGGTCTCCCCAATACACGTCCGTGAGGAACTGTTCTAACGCGCGGTGCAGCATAGGACCACGCCATACGACAGGCTGACCGGCCGGAACAAACATGCCGATAGACACGACTTTTACTTCGTGAGCGATCGGTGGAAGTAGCATCGAATCGACACGCGTTGGTTGTCCTTCTACTCCGAGTAGTCGGGGAATGGAGAAACCATAAATGTCTGCGTCAATGACACCAACTTTGACCCCGTTTTGTGCCATAGCAGCAGCCAAGTTAGCTGTGACAGTCGATTTTCCGACCCCGCCTTTTCCTGAACCGATAGCAAAGATTTTTGTCAGATTGCCTGGCTGAGTAAAAGGAATAACAGGTGTAGCAGAGCCGCGAAGCATAATGCGCAGTGCTTCACGTTGCTCTGCGTCCATGACGCCAAGTTCCACGGAAGCGTCATCGATGCCTTCGACTGAGCGTGCAGCTGTAGTCACGCGCTCAACGATTGTTGATTTCATGGGACAGCCAGACGTCGTTAAATCAACGCCAATGCGTGCGATAACTGACCCTTGAACGTCCTCAACCTGAACTGAGCGAACCATATTAAGTTCAGTGATAGGACGACGAATCTCAGGATCGATAACCGTATCGAGGGCTTTATTGAGGGCAGCAATGAGTGCAGCGGAGCCGCTGAGCGTGTCTGGCATGCCACTAGTCTAACGAGAATGTGGCTGACACTTGATGACGGTTGTCAGTAAATCCGGTTGAGTCACGCGTTGTGGTCGGTGTCTTGTGCGTCGTCGTCACGGTTGTGTTCTTTGCGGTGTTCACGTTCACGGTCCATGTCTTCGACAAGATTCCGAAGTTCAGAACGAACAAAGTCACGTGTGGCTACTTCATTCAGAGCGATGCGTAGCGCAGCCATTTCCCGGGCCAAGTATTCAGTATCTGCAAGGTTCCGTTCGCCGCGTTGCCTGTCTTGCTCAGCGGTTACACGGTCACGGTCGGCTTGCCTATTTTGGGCAAGCAAGATGAGTGGAGCCGAATAGGATGCCTGCAACGAAAGCATCAGTGTTAACGCTGTAAAACCGTTGGCTGCCTTATCAAAGCGTAAAGACTCTGGTCCAAAGGAGTTCCAAGCCAGCCAGACGAGACAGAACATGGTCATCCACACCAAGAACTTTGGTGTGCCCATGAAGCGGGCTATGCCCTCAGCTGACTTACCAAACGAATCTTCATTACGTGAGCGGCGAGAAAACAGTGAACGCTTAGCTTCCTTAGGTGTATCAAGACGCTGTGCCACGAGTTTCCCCTCCTCTTACTTGTGTAGTGTCAGCCTTCACCTGACCTCGCGAAAACGCAGAATTGTCTTCGAGGTCATGATCATTAATCGGGTTTTCCCGCCAATCATCAGGCAGTAGGTGGTCGAGCGTGTCGTCGACTGAGACTGCACCAAGTAGTCGACGTTCTGAGTCCAAAACCGGAAGTGCTAACAGGTTATATGTGGCCAATATGCGTGCCACGTCTGCCAAGTGGGCGCCAACACCCACATGCTCAATTTGTGAATCTAAAATCGTACCGATTGCCTCGTGCGGTGCTTCACGTAGCAGCCGTTGAAAGTGTACTGCACCTAAAAAACGACCAGTTGGTGTTTCTAATGGTGGACGAGCAACAAACACCACGGACGCTAACGCAGGAGACAAGTCTGCTCGACGAATGTGCGCTAAAGCTTGGGCGATAGGTGTCTCTGGCGCCAAGATCACCGGCTCGGTGGTCATCATTCCACCAGCAGTGTTTTCGTCGTAGGCGAGCAACCGGCGGACATCTTCTGCTTCTTCCGGTTCCATTGCTTCTAGGAGCTCAGCTGCTTGCTGTTCTGGTAGTTCGTGCAGGAGGTCTGCTGCATCGTCGGGCTGCATCGCTTCAAGGACGTGAGCTGCACGGTCTGTTTCTAACGATGACAGAATCGCCACTTGGTCGTCTTCTGGGAGCTCTTCTAAAACGTCAGCGAGGCGTTCGTTATCCAGCGCGGACGCTACTTCAACTCGACGGTTATCTGCTAGTTCGTGGAGGACTTCTGCGAGATCTGCTGGTTTTAGGTCATCGTATGCTGCAAGTAGAGAAGCAGCGCCTTGGGCTTCTGTCGTGTATGCGAGGGTTGTTACTGCATCGGCGTCGACTGTCATGGTGTGCCCTCGTCGGCGCAAGCGTAGACCGGATTGTTTGCCTTCGAGTCGGCGCACAAAGAGGCGAGTAACGGTCCAATCGCCGTTGCGCATCTTTTCGATGGCAAGGTCTTCGATGATGGCTTCGCCAGAACCGTCCTTGAGGGTAACTTTGCGGTCTAAGAGTTCTGAAACAGCGAGGGTTTCTGTTTGACGTTGTTCGAACCGGCGCATATTAAGCAGGCCGGTAGAGATAACTTGGCCGGTATCAATGGCGGTTACACGGGTGAGGGGTAAGAATACGCGGCGCTTCCCAGGGACCTCAACGACGAGGCCTACTGCTCGTGGGGCGCGTGTTAATCGTAGTAAAACAACAACGTCACGCACACGGCCTACTTGGTCTCCGATCGGGTCAAAAACGGGAGTTCCAGCTAACCGTGCGACGAATACTTGGGTTCCGAGGCTGCTCACGCTCTAACCTTACGCAAGTTTTTGCTACGAGTCCTTGACACCACGTGAATAGGGCACAAAATCTACGCCAGCAGCAAACATTTCCTTATATTCACCCAATATAGTGCGCTCTTCGTGCATAAAGATGGAAAACTTGAGCCTATGAGCATGATGACCCCAAACCCTTCCCCACGGGTCCCAACGATGCCGGGTGGAAACGAAATAGCGACGTATTCGACGTATCTTAAAGCGCAAAAAGCCGTCGATGCACTATCAGATGCTGGTTTTGCTGTTCAGACAGTAACCATTGTTGGCCACGACTTGCACATGGTGGAGCGGGTTACCGGACGTTTAACCTACCCGCGAGTTGCTTTGGCGGGCTTTGCTTCAGGTGCATGGTTTGGTCTTTTTGTTGGTTTGTTGCTGTCATTGTTTGGCTCAAATGGTGAAGGTAGCGTTATTTTGACCGCCGTGGTTATCGGTGGTGGCTTCGGTTTGCTGTTTTCGGTGCTGAGTTATGCCTTGACTGGTGGAAAGCGTGACTTTACGTCGCAAAGCCAAATAGTTGCAGCTAAATATGTGCTGTTGTGCTCACCTGAAACTGCAGGTAAAGCACGTAACCTACTGCGCGAAAAAGGCGTTGAAGGTGATGTTGTTTCGGTAGTTAAACCGGTTGCTCCTGCTGCTACAGTGCAGCATTCGTACGGGCAGCAAGCGCCTGCTGCACCGGCGCACACCACTGAACAATCTGTCTCTCAACCGGCCCCGACCGTGTCCGGTCAGCCTCTCACGTATGGAGAGGCTTTAGATGCACAAAAACGTGCGGAACGTGAAGCGCGCGAGCAGGCTTCTGCACCGAAATCTGTAGCAGCCGATGCGCATGCAGCAACGCCTGCGGTGGCTCCTATGACTGAAGAAGTGCCACAGGTTCCTGCAAGTGCGCCGTCGGATTCTGAAACAGTGCAGGACAGTGACGACACCGCGGCTGCTAGTGGAGATAATCCATACAAGCCGTCGTCAGATAAATAAGGGCAGACGCTCAGAACATAACAAGATGGGGTGTGCCTGTCACAAAAAATTGTGACAGGCACACCCCATCTGTCGTGAAAAGCGATATTTAAACAGAAAAACCCGCAATAACTCAAGGGATAGGGGACCACCCTGCAAAAAGTGCAAAGCACCTGAAGTTTAGGCAAAAGCGATTTAGGGTTATCACACGTTTACTTCATACGAAGCAAACGTATTCACCCAATTAAGTCTGTTCCCGCTTAGGCGGTAACGAAAGGAACACCATGAAGATTCAGCGTCGTGGTGCCCTTGTGGCATGGACATCATTGCTTGCCGGCAGCTCACTGCTGTTCAGCGCGGCAATCGCCACAGGAGCTCCAATGGTCAGTTCCCCACTCCCACAGACAGCGCTTGCCGCGGCAGCAACTCCAACATGCCCCGCAGAGTGGCAAGCCACCACCGAATATCGCAGTGGCGCAACTGTTTCCTACAAAGGAAACATATACAAAGCCTCGTGGTGGACACTTGGCGACATCCCAGGAAGTCAACAGTGGATTTCTTGGAAACTGGAAGGCCCGTGCACTGGCGCCGGGCCGACCCCCACACCAACTCCAACACCAGACCCAACGCCCACACCAGATCCAACACCGGATCCAAACCCTTCCCAACCGCCTGCACCAGCAGCATACAAGCCACAGGTGAAGCACATCGCCCCACCTGCTGACTATCCAACAGCAACAAAAATGGCAACAGATGAGAAAGCTCTTGCAGACTCAGCCGGAGAATCCAAAGACCTCATTCCACTCATTCGGAAAGCACAAGAAGTACGCCCAGATTCAGAGGTCAACCAGATCGTCCCAAAGCGTGCGGCAAACCCTGCCAACGTGAAACTGCTGGAATCCATCATCAGTGAGACGCGCTTCAACGAACTGTTCCCGGTGCGCCATAAAGCATACTCATACGAAAACTTGCTGAAAGCGGTAGGAAAATTCCCAGCCTACTGCGCAATCTATGAAGATGGGCGCAACTCAGAAGAGATCTGCCGCAAACTCTTAGCAACAACCTTCGCGCATTTCGTTCAAGAAACAGGAGCCAACTGGGCTACCCTCACCCCAAGCCTGCTCACAAACGACCCAGACCACAACAACCCTGTGCTTGCGACGATGCCGCAAGACCAAACCATCCCAACGCATCGTCAAGCACTGTGGTACCTACGCGAAATCAGCTACACCGAAGAGAAAAGCCGAGACATCTACACAGAATGTTTCAAAGACGCGGGCAGCCCAATTTTCTCGATCTTTACCCCCTGCGGTAAAGACTCCGCTGGGCAGTACTACGCGTACTTTGGCCGCGGAGCAAAGCAGCTCTCGTGGAACTACAACTATGGGCAGTTCAGCAAGTCACTCTACGGAGACCCAAACATTCTCCTCGATGACCCTGCCCTCGTTGCAGACTCATGGTTGAACTTTGCTTCCGCTATCTGGTTCGCTGTCTACCCACAATCGCCCAAACCACCTATGACATGGGTTGTTGACGGCACATGGAAACCAAACGCAGTGGACAAAGCCAACAACATGTCACCAGGTTTTGGGGCAACAGTCGACATCATCAACGGTGGTATTGAATGCCACAACGGTGGAGCCGAAAAGAGCCAAGTCGTGAACCGAATCAACGCATACAAAGCGTTCGCTAACGAACTTGGTGTCACAATTCCAGCAGACGAAAAACTAGGGTGCGCAGACACGAAAGGCTTTGTTGTTGGCTCGGCAGCAGCAACAAAAACAAACCTTGACATGGACTGGAGCTACGACTCGACAAAACCATCGGGTAAGAGCTACAAATGCCAACTCGTGACGTACCAAACGCCATTCTCATTAGCTAACACAGGAGACTACAAAACCTGCGTTGACTACTTCTTCCGCGGACAAGTGGAATTCGAAGGAAAAGTCGTTATCGATAACACGAAATAGCAACTCTTCCGAGTAACACAAGTGGGTAGGTGCCGCGCAGCACCTACCCACATTTTTATGTGCACTCTTGTTCCTCACTGTGGGAGCCGTCAGTTCGCAGTTTGTGGCTGATATAGGTGTGAAACTCCTGGCGAGGGAATCCGTGAAGCTACGTCTTGCAGGGAGAGAAACGCCAGACAATAATAGAGACAGCTCTCTAATATCTATGGAAGGCAGGCCCAGTATGATCGTCAACATCCACGAACGCGCTTACGCAGTGCCAGTATCGGAAGTCGCTGCGCTGATAGCCACACTGGCAAGCAAAGACGATCGTTTCTGGCCCTATGAGTGCTGGCCGCGTATGCACTTTGATCGAGGGCTTGTAACTGGTGCGAGCGGCGGTCACGGTCCCGTGCGATACCGAGTGGAACACGTCGACCCTGCCAACAAGATCGTCTTCCAGTTCACTAGCCCAACCGGGTTCGATGGCGGACACGCACTCACCATCACAAGCACCTCGGAGTCAGAGACCACAGTTCGTCATGAAATCCGGCTGCATCCCCATAGCTTGGCACGCTTGACCTGGCCGTTGTTCTTCCGCCCAATGCACGATGCGCTCCTCGAAGAAGCGTTCGACAAACTAGCACGCAACCTAGGTGTGCCGTCACAACAACCGCACCAAAGGAGTGTATGGGTGCGGTTGCTGCGTTGGGTAACAAAGACAGACAGACAGCCGCAGACATCGAACACGATCGGTAGTTGAAATGGGCCGGACCGCAAAATATACGGACGATTCAATTCTCGATACTGCGTTGGCGCTTGTGAGCGAAGACGGGGCGCACGGCGTAACCGTGGTTGCGATTGCCGCACGCCTAGGAGCACCGTCGGGTTCGATCTATCACCGCTTCGCCTCCCGTGACCTGATCCTAGCTAGGCTATGGATTCGTACTGTGAAGCAGTTTCAGGTTGGGTTCCTCGAAGCGCTCGACCTAGACAATGTGACTGACGCTGCACAAGCCGCAATCGCACACACGCTGGGCTGGAGCGCAGAGCACCGCGACGAAGCGAGAGTGCTCACTATGTACCGGCGCGAAGACCTCGTCGCATTGTGGCCCGACGAGCTAGGAGCAGAACTGTCCACGCTGAACGACCAGGTCAAACAAGCCGTGCTCGCATTCACCAAACGACGCTTTGGTATGTGCACACCTGAGAAGGCCGGCTTGACACGGTTCGCGCTCATCGACCTGCCATACGCGGCCGCACGACAAACAATCCTCGATGACAGACCACCGGCATCCTGGCTGCGCGAAGCAGTCAACGCAGCTGCACTAGCCGCGTTAAGCAGCACAACCCAACGACTATGAACCTGCCTCTTTTTTCAGGACATGCTGACTGATCTTCTACAGAATCCAAAAAGGTGGGCGGAAACCATAAAGGTTCCGCCCACCTTCTCTACGTGTGAGAAAACTAGTTGTTCAGAAGGTCGGCCATCCACGACTCAACATCTTCAGGACGGCGAGGAAGCGCCGCCGACAAGTTCTCGTTACCGTCCACAGTTACAAGCACGTCATCCTCGATGCGCACACCAATGCCACGGTATTCAGCAGGAACCGCTAAATCGTCGGACTTGAAATACAAGCCTGGCTCAATAGTGAACACCATTCCCGGCTCAATAACCTTATCTACATACATTTCCCGGCGGGCCTGAGCACAGTCATGCACATCCAAACCAAGGTGGTGGCTTGTGCCGTGAACCATCCAACGACGGTGCTGTTGCCCTTCAGGAGCAAGAGACTCTTCAGCGCTGACAGGAAGCAAACCCCACTCTTCAAGGCGAGCTGCAATAACTTTCATTGCTGCTTCATGCACGTCAGAGAACTTATTGCCAGGAACAGCAGCAAGGAAAGCCGCATCGGCTGCATCAAGCACAGCTTGATATACGCGACGCTGCACGTCGTTGAACGTTCCAGAAATAGGAAGCGTACGTGTCACGTCAGCCGTGTACAACGATTCGACCTCAACACCAGCATCAACGAGGACAAGCTCACCCTCACGGACCTGACCGTTGTTAATGATCCAGTGCAATGTGGTGGCGTGGTCACCAGCAGCAGCAATCGTCTCATAGCCGACAGTGTTGCCTTCAAGACGAGCGTGAGCATCAAACACAGTCTCAATGACACGCTCACCGCGACGATGCGCAACCGCGCGCGGCAAGTTCTTAACTACTTCAGCGAAACCAGCAAGAGACTGGTTGACCGCCTCACGCATCTGCTCGATTTCCCACTCGTCCTTGACTAGACGAATCTCGGAAAGAACCTCAGCAAGTTTCGCATCAATCTCAGCGAGTTCATTACGTACCTCAGCCGATGACGTATCTAAACCTGCTTCAAGACGTAATGTTTCAATTAACGCCTCAACCTGCTCGTCAGCTTGTGGAACAACCCGGACTTGAACATGCCCCGGACCCAAATCTTTTGCCAACAGATCGCTTAAAGAATCAATGTGAGCGGCGTGAATGCCGGTCAACCGAGTAACGTCTTCTAACGTGGGACGAGCGCCAACCCAGAACTCCCCATAGCGTGAATCAGCGTAAAACTCTTCAGATTTACGGTCGGCAAGGGGGCGAACAAAAAGTATCGACTCGTGCCCGGTAGGTGCCCCAGACTCATCGAACTGTGGGTCCAACACCAGTACCGCATCTGGTTCCTGATCCGTACCAAAACCTGTGAGGTGCGCAAACGCCGTGTGCGGACGGAACCTATAATCGGTGTCGTTCGAGCGGACCTTCAAACCACCAGCAGGAACAACGAGACGTTCCCCAGGGAAATGCGCCGAAAGTGCCTCACGACGAGCCACCGTGAAGGAAGCAAAATCTCCGGCAACAATACCGAGGTCCTTACGAGGCTCCCAGTTTGATGTCATGAACTCTTTAAAGTTCTCCGAACTTGGCCGGTGACTACGATTATTGACGCGATCTTGAAGATCAGCGTTGACATCGTCGGCCGTTTCATCATGCTGTGCTGCGTTGTCATTCATACCTTCTAGTGTCTCACCATTTAGGAAACAGTAAATGACTGGAGCTACCCAGACCCACAAGAACAGGTGACTACTCCACCACAAACGTGTGAGGGAACACGTGGAAACGGTCTCGCCAGCCCTTGCTGAGCACATATTCTTAAAAGATGCGCATCGACTTACACACCCACACGACATTTTCGGACGGAACAGACACACCAACCGAACTTCTGACCCATGCACGCACAGAAGGGCTTGACGTTGTCGCAATCATGGATCACGACTCCACAAGCGGGTGGGACGAAGCCGAACAAGCCGCACACACCAACGGGGTAGCACTCGTACGAGGAACAGAAACATCAGCACGATACAACGGAGTGTCCGTGCACCTGCTCAGCTACCTCCACGACCCACACCACCAGGCATACGTTGCCCAAAACGAAAAAGCACAAGACGCCCGAGTAAGCCGCGCCTACCGCATCGTCGAAGCACTCAAAGCAGACTTCAACATCACGTGGGAAGACGTACTCGCCCAAACCAGCGAAGGCGCAACAATCGGCCGCCCACACATCGCTGACGCACTCGTCGCAACAGGACAAATGCCAGACCGTCCCTCCGTCTTTGAAGAAATTCTGTGCTCCGGCAGCAAATACTATGTTGCGCATTACGCCCCAGACGCACTCGAAGCGATCCAAACGATCCGTGCGGCTGGGGGAGTAGCCGTCTTTGCACACCCAGGCGCAACCACCCGAGGACGAGTAGTACCAGACGCAGCAGTAGAAGCAATGGTTGAAGCCGGACTGCAAGGACTCGAAATCCACCACCGCGACAACCCAACCGAACAACAAGCCAGACTTACCGAACTGGCACGCAAGCATGATCTACTTATTACCGGATCAAGCGATTACCACGGCGACGGAAAACCCAACCGTCTAGGAGAAAACACCACCCACCCAGAGGTGTTCAGAGCAATTGAGGAACTTGGCGTGACACCAGTGGTTCGACCATGAGCAACATCGTTGATATACGACTCGTCATCGAAGTGTATGTAACACTCTTCGTCATTATGGACCCACCAGGAACGGTCCCTATCTTCCTCGGACTAACCAGTTCGATGACTGCAAAACAGCGCAAACAAGCAGCACGCACCGCAATTTTCGTTGCCGCAGGAGTCATCCTCGCATTTGCTGCATTTGGGCAACACATACTTAACTACATGCACATCTCCTTGCCTGCACTGCAAGCATCAGGGGGTCTGCTACTCCTGCTCGTAGCTATGCAGCTGCTGACCGGGAAAATGGAAGAAGAAAGCGACCCGACGTCCAGCAAAAACGTCAACGTTGCCCTCGTGCCACTCGGTACGCCGCTCCTTGCCGGACCAGGTGCAATCGTCGCATCCATGCTGTTCGTGCAACGCGTAGATGGAAGTGCCGCCGACTGGATGGCACTCGCCATTGGTTTCTTCCTCATCTGCGTCACCGTATGGGCTTCCATGCGATTCGCAAACATTATTCACCGCATCCTCGGCGAATCCGGAACAATCCTTGTAACCCGAATCGCCGGTTTGCTGCTTGCTGCAATCGCAGTGCAACTCGTCGCAGACGCAATCACAGCCTTCGTGAAAGCCGCATAACGCGACACAAACACGACACCACCTGTGGGGCCAGCACACAAATGTGCTGGCCCCACAGCACTATCACACGCAAAAAACGTGGTATCGCTCGCAATCACCAGCTAATCAACAGGGCAGTAGTACACTAAAAAAGTTAAAGGTTGCCCGTTCGTCTCGATAGAACCTCCCGCTACATCACCTAACGATGCAGCACGTATTTCCACGTTCGGCTACCTCCGAAGGCAGGCCCCACCCCAGTAGCCGAGCGGCGCACACTATGCGACGCACACACAAACCGTCACAAGACGGCTGCATACAGGGCGTAGAGTGCCGCCACTGACAAGACGAGGCACTGTGACTAACACAGCATCAAGCGTCCAAGAAGTTGACGCAACATTCGCGGATTTCGACATCCGCCCAGAGATCATTGAAGCGCTCGCAGAAGCGGGCATCGTTACGCCATTCCCCATCCAAGCGATGACACTACCTGTGGCTCTATCCGGTCACGACATCATCGGCCAAGCAAAAACCGGAACCGGAAAAACCTTCGGGTTCGGTATCCCGCTACTGCATCGGGTCATTGCCCCAGGCGAAGCCGGATACGACGAACTGCCAGCGCCCGGAAAACCCCAAGGCGTGGTTATCGTCCCAACCCGAGAACTTGCAGTTCAGGTTGCAAAAGACCTAGAACTCGCCTCAACCAAACGGTCCGTGCGCATTGTGCAGTTGTATGGTGGGCGCGCATACGAGCCACAAATCGACGCTTTAAAGCGTGGTGCCGAAGTTGTCGTCGGAACTCCTGGCCGTATCATCGACCTACTTAAGCAAAAACACTTAACCCTCATGCGAGCGCAAACTGTTGTGCTTGACGAGGCAGACGAGATGCTTGATTTAGGGTTCTTGCCTGACGTAGAGAAAATCTTGGCGCAGACTCCTGCGGTACGCCACAGCATGCTGTTTTCTGCGACGATGCCTGGCGCGGTTGTGACTATGGCTCGTAAGTACATGAGCCAGCCGACTCACATTCGGGCGAATGATCCTGACGATGCAGGATCGACGCACAAAAACATTAAGCAAGTGATTTATCGTGCGCATGCGCTGGATAAGACAGAGATGCTTGCTCGTATTTTGCAGGCGCGCGGCCGTGGCTTGACGATTGTGTTTACTCGTACCAAGCGCACTGCAGCGAAAGTTACGGAAGAGCTGATTGAGCGTGGTTTTGCTGCGGGAGCGTTGCACGGTGACTTAGGTCAGGGTGCGCGTGAGCAGGCGTTGCGTGCGTTCCGTAATGGAAAAGTTGATGTGTTGGTGGCTACTGATGTGGCTGCGCGTGGTATCGACGTTGAGAATGTTACTCACGTGATTAACTATCAGGTTCCCGAGGACGAGAAGGTGTATTTGCACCGTACGGGTCGTACTGGTCGTGCTGGAAACTTGGGAACTGCGGTTACTTTTGTGGACTGGGATGATGTTCCACAGTGGGCACTTATTAATAAGGCACTGGAGTTGAATGTTCCAGATCCGGTGGAAACGTATTCGAGTTCGGCACATTTGTACAGTGACTTAGACATTCCTGAAGGTACGAAGGGTCGTTTGCCAAAGGAATCTCGCACGCGTGAGGGTCTGGACGCTGAAAAGCTGGAAGATCTTGGGGAGACGGGGAAGCGCACGAGTAAGCGTCGTACACCTCGTCAGGGGGGGTTCCGCTCAGGGCTCGTCTGCTGAGGGTAAGAAACGTTCTGAGTCGACTCGTTCTCGTGATGGTGGGCAGAAGCGTCAGCGTTCCCGTACTCGTCGGGTAAACGGTGAGGTTGTTGCTGAGAACGCTGAGGCGAAAGCTCCACGCAGCGATTCAGCGGATGTGAAGCCTGCGAAGTCGGGTAGTGGTGTGGAGGGGAAAACTCGTCCGCGTCGTCGCCGTCGTCGTCCGAACACGAATCCTGAGCAGCGTAGCGCTGGAGAAGGCCGTACAACACGCGAATAAGTGATGCGCTGATGTTGCGTATATGAGTGGTGTGGTGAGGAAAGCGTGTAGTTCTCACCGCACCACTTCGTGTTATGTGAGCATGTTATTGATGCGGTGTATATGCGACGCAGTCTATTGTGTGTATGTGAGTCACAATTCTGATAACCCCCCACTGGCAGATTCCGCTCTAACGCACGCGCAACATGACGCGGTGCGTGAGCCGTTGCAGAACACTGGAACAGCACACCAAGACGATGCGATTGAACTGTTAGGTTTGTTGGCTTACACAGAACTTTCTGCGCAGATGCGTCTTGCGATTGATGCGGCGCAAAGTCCTACGGCCGAATATCGTGTTGCGCATGCGCATTTGTCTGCGGCAGCGTACAACCGAATGCAGCAGGTTGTGGGCATTATTGATGAGCTCGGGTATGACGGGCGGCAGCATCTTCTGCATTTTAATGATGCGTATGCAGAGTATGAGGAACGTACTCGTTCTCAAACATGGCATGAACGTGTGTTGAAGGGGTATGTGGGGCACGCGGTTGCCCTTGATTTTTGCAGGGTCGCGTTAGGGACGTTGGCGGAGGACATTCAAGCGCGGGTTAAAGCAATCCTTGATGATACGGAAGAGTCCGCGAACGCGCGCGCTATTTTGAATGCAAAGTCTCAAGCAGACCCAGTGCTAGCTTCGCGTCTTGCCCTGTGGGGGCGACGTCTGGTCGGTGAATCTTTGCACCAGATTCAGCAGCTTATTGCAGCGAATCCGGCTTTGGAGCGTTTGGTTGTTGGCGGGGCACACGCTGCTGAGGCAAAGCCGTCACCGCGTCAGGACCAGCAGAACCCTGAAGTTGCTTGGTTGTTCTCGCAGTTGACGGCGCAGCATACGCGACGTATGGAAAAGATTGGGTTAGCGGCTTAAAGTCGATTTTGTATACACGTGTGGGGTGGCGCACCGTCTTGGTGCACCACCCCACACGTGCTTTACGCAGTTTTAGAGTTGTCCGAAACCAACGGAGCGTTTTTCTTCGGGGCCAACCTCAACGTATGCAATGGTTGCACTTGGTACAAAGGTGGTGTGTCCTTTTACGGACTTCACGACCAGTGGGGTGCCGTTTTCTACTGCCGCAGTTACTGCTTCAAGCAGTTGTGCTTCAGTGATGTCAGTTTCGATGGAAACTTCACGGGCAAGGTTTTGAATACCAATAGTGACCTGCATAGTCGGCTCCTAACACGTAAGACGAGCAGGGTTGTAGAGCCCCGCCCACACTCATTTCTGTTCTCACTGATATTAAAACGATTCGGTTGCTTACAGCGCGCTCATTACCGCAGTTGCCCTCAAGGCGTAACCGTCATTGAGGAGTATGAGGCGATAAAGCTTCCGTTAACCCGCCCCACGCAAAAGCGGTCGCTGTTTCAATGTGGTCGGTGCAGTCTTCTGCCGAGAGGGACACGCGCGCGGAAAGCGATGTGGCAGTGTGCTGGGCTAAAGCAACAGTGGTGCGTGCAAGATGAAGAGCCTGTTGAGGTGAAACCGCAGCAACGCGAGTCAGTACTGTCGCAACAGTGGCGGCAATATGTGTGTTTGGTGCATTGATTTTTTCTCGGGTGGCTTCATCACGCGTCACATCAGATTCAAACAGTAATGTAGCTTGCACCCCACAGTCACGCACAAAAGCAACATACGAGTCGATAACAGCGCGCACAATCATCCGACCGGTCACAGCAGTTGACTGGGCAGCCTGATCCAGAGAGTACGTCACCCGAGCGGTCAGGTCTTGCCCGCGGTCTTCCACCGCGGCAAGATATAAATCCAGTTTGGATGGAAAGTGTTTATACAGTACGGGTTTAGTGACATGCGCTGCCGCAGCAATGTCATCCATAGAAATATGGTGATATCCGTGAACCGCAAAAAGAGACTGTGCAACATCAATAAGTTGTACTCGTCGTTGTGCCGCAGGCATTCGGGCGGGCACCCGTGAACACGATTCTTGATCCGACCGAGTAGGTGTGACGTGATGGCGGGAAAAAGATGGGGGCATTTGGCCAGACTAGGCGACAAATGCTACTGAGGGAATGGCCATATCGAATTTTGGAGTGTCTGACACTTATGGTTCGATGAGAAACGTGAAACTGTTACCGCCCGCGCTGTCCACACCCGAGCATGCTGAGGAACTCCCACAGTTGGACTCGTCTCAGGAGGCCGTCTGCGAAGCACTCACACACACAACAGATCATCTTGTGGTGACTGGAGCGCCCGGAACAGGAAAAACACGCCTTGTTTTGGAACTCGTGCATCGCGCAATTAGTGCTGGAACACCCGCAGATAGGATCGTTGTTTTATCTGCTTCACGACGAAACGCAGGCGACCTGCGAAACGACGTCACACGTCTTGTCTCAACCCCAGTCCAAGGGACACTGGTGCGAACCCCAGCCGCGCTTGCGTTTTCAATCCTGACGAAACGCGCAATCGATGAGGGAAACCCGCCACCACGACTCATTACCGGACCAGAACAAGACCAACTGCTCGCGGCAGTCCTTGAAGGGCACACCAACGGCACACTCAACCCCGTAGCCTGGCCCACATCAATACCTGAAGAAACCCTGCGACTACGCGGATTTCGTGCAGAACTTCGTGACGTGCTGATGCGCGCCGCAGAAAACGGGTTGACTGCACCCGATCTTGCCCGCATCGGAAAAGAACAACAACGACCCGAATGGGAAGCCGTTGCACACGTACTAGAAGACTACGAAGACCTCACACTGTATGCGACCCTCGCATCCGATGCAGGGCGCCGCTACGACCCTGCACAAATCGTTGACGAAGCCGCACGAGAACTCGCCCACTGGGACGGACAAGGAAAACCCACCTGGGATGTAGTGATCGTCGACGACTACCAAGAAGCGACCGCAGCAACTGCGCGCCTACTCACCCAACTTTTACGCGATGGAGCAAGAGCGGTACTCGTCGGCGACCCAGACGTCACCGTGCAAGGGTTCCGTGGCGCAATGCCCGCGCTCCTCGGTCGAGCTAGCGCTGGAAACCCCCGCACGCTATCAATCAGCCAAGAACAACTCGGCCAGTTTGGGGCCCAACCTTTCGTGTTGTCTACAGTGTGGCGAGGCCACGCCCAACGTGCCCGCGACTTGCGGGCAGTTACGCAACGCGCCACACAAGCCATTGCGGCTCTATCGACCGTCGCACACCGAACCGCTCAAGCACACACGGCACACGAACCACTGGAACATCAAGAACCCCAGCCACGTGCACAACCCGCCGTCGACGCTGTCGTTGCACCATCATTCGCACTTGAAGAAGCCCACATCGCGCGAACACTACGAGCCGCCCACCTGCGCGACAACATCGCATGGAACCAGATGGCCGTGATTTGCCGTAGCGGAACAGAACTCGTACGAATGCGTCGGGCATTATCTGCGGCAAACGTGCCCGTGGCAGTCGTCGGAACAGACGTTCCCCTACGCGACGAACCAGCAGTCAGGCCACTGCTGCAAGCACTAAAAATACTCAACCACGACACCCTCGACATTGACGACGCCATCGAACTACTCACCTCAGTCATTGGCGGCGCAGACGCAATAGGGTTACGCCGCATCCGTAGAGCCCTCCGCACCGAAGAATTACGTGGCGGGGGAGGACGCACCTCTGACGTGCTCATCACTGAAGCACTCAGCCAGCCAGAACATAGCGCCTCGCTAGGAGTCGTCGGCCTGCCCTTAAAAAAGGTTGCCACAGTGCTACAACGAGGACGCGAAGCACACACACAACCCGGCGCTAACGCACAAACAGTGCTGTGGGCAGTATGGGATGCGACAGGGCTAGCCGAACAATGGCAGCGCACCGCCCTCACCGGAACAATAGGCGCAGGACGAGCAGACCGAGACCTCGACGCAGTGCTCGCACTCTTTAAAGCAGCCGAAACCTACGTCGACAGAATGCCAGACGCAGACCCACTCAGCTTTGTCCGGTTCATTGAAGCGCAAGACATCCCCGCAGACTCCCTCGCCCCACAAATCGCAACAGGCGGCAAAGTCGCACTGCTCACCCCGCCCGGTGCCGCCGGACGAGAATGGGAACTCGTTGTAGTCGCCGCAGTGCAAGAAGGAACCTGGCCAGACCTACGCCTACGAGACTCACTCCTCGGCGCGCACACACTCGCAGAATTTCTTTCCGGGCGCATACACACGGCGCAAGGAATCAACGAAAACGCGCGAAAAGAAATCTACTACGACGAACTACGCGCCTTCTCGCTAGCCGTATCGCGAGCCACCCGCACCCTCGTCGTCACCGCAGTCTCTGACACTGACACGAGTCCATCGCCCTTCCTCACATTCGTTGCAGACCCAACAACAAACCCAACAACAGGAACAGCGCAACACACCAACCCTGCAGAACACCTACCGCTCGACCTGCGCGGACTGGTCGCCCTGACCCGAGCCGAACTTGTTAGCGCGCTAGAAAACGGTGACACACACACCGCCACCAGCCGCGCCCAACTCCTCAACTTCCTTGGCCAGCAAGGAATCGTCGAAGCACAAACCCACACCTGGTACGGCGCACAACCCGTCTCCTCAACAAACCCACTCTACGAAAACAGCGAACGCGTCACCGTTTCACCATCACGAATCGAAGCAGTAGACAAATGCGCACTGCGCTGGACATTCGAAACATCAGGAGGGACCCCCGCATCAGGCCTCTCCCAATCAGTAGGCACACTCATCCACGCCATCGCAGCCGCACACCCCAAAGGCAACCTGCACGAATTCAAACAAGAACTCGACCAGCGCTGGCACGAACTACGACTCCCAGACGGCTGGCCCGCCAGAAGACAACGCGAACTCGCCGAAAAAATGCTCGAACAGCTCGCCCACTACATAAAAACAGTGCCCGCACACTTCACCCGCATAGACGTAGAACAAGGCTTCAGCACAGACATCGCCACCGCGCACATCACCGGAATCGTTGACCGCCTCGAAAGAGCAGACGACGGAACCACCCGGATCGTCGACCTCAAAACCGGCAAAACAGTGCCCACAAAAGAAAAAGCCCAAACAAACCCGCAACTCGGGGTGTACCAGCTGGCGCTCCTCAACGACGCATTCGACGCACAGCTCACCTCAGATGGAGCAGAACTCGTCTACCTGGCAGCCCAAACCGTAAAACCCTCCATCCGAACGCAAGACCCCATCACCAACCCAGACGATAATTGGGCCCGAGACCTCGTCGAAAATGCGGTCACAGTGATGCGCTCAGCCACATTCGAAGCCACCCCACACGAACTGTGCCCAACCTGCCCAGTACGTAGATCCTGCCCCCTCAACGCAGAAGGCCAACACGTCATACCACTAGGCATGCCCACCCAACGCCCCACACAGCCCGAACAGCCACAGCACGACACCACACAGGAGAAACCCCAGTGACCCGGGCCCTAAGCGCCAACGACATCGCTGACTTGCTCAACCAGCCACGACCCACACCCCAGCAAGCAGCCATCATTGAAGCGCCACTCACCTCCATGCTGGTCGTCGCAGGAGCAGGCTCAGGAAAAACCGAAACAATGTCCGCGCGAGTCGTATGGCTTATCGCAAACGGTCACGTCACCCCCGCGCAAGTACTCGGGCTCACCTTCACCCGCAAAGCAGCAGGAGAACTCCTCGAACGAGTCACCCTCCGACTCAAACAACTCGACACCGCACGCCGCAGCAGCGAAAAAGACCCCCAACACGACCCATACGACGCCCTCAACCAACCCACAATCTCCACCTACAACTCCTACGCTTCAGCACTCGTCCAAGAACACGGCCTCCGCATCGGACGAGAACCACAAGCCAAACTCCTCTCCGAAGCCAGCCAATGGGCGATAGTCTCCGACATCGTCGAAAAATGGCAAGGAAACATCGACACCGACAAAGCCATCTCAACAATTACCGCAGCGATCATTTCCCTCGCCGGTGCCCTCAACGAACACCTCTTAACCGTTGAAGACGCAAAAAAACAGATGGACATGCTTATCGCACCACTCGAAGACATCCCCATCTCAGGTCGCAGAAAAACAGTCGACGCAGAAGTGCGAAAACTAGGCGGAAGCCTATCGACCCGCTACCAACTCCTCGACCTCGTCCAGGAATACAACGAATACAAACGCACCCACGAAGCCATCGACTTCGGCGACCAAGTAGCCCTAGCCGCACAAC
The DNA here is from genome assembly GCF_051200815.1 of Timonella sp. A28. GTDB lineage: Bacteria > Actinomycetota > Actinomycetes > Actinomycetales > Cellulomonadaceae > Timonella. The sequence goes on from NZ_CP195159.1 coordinate 45,942, forward strand.
TCGCAGAAACAGTTCCACTCGTCGGGGAACTCGAACGCGACCGCTACAAAGTAGTCCTCCTCGACGAATACCAAGACACCTCATACGCCCAAATACGTTTCCTAAGCGCACTCTTTGGCCAAGGCCACCCCGTAACAGCCGTCGGAGACCCAAACCAATCCATCTACGCATGGCGTGGCGCAAGCGCAGCCGGACCCGCACGATTCCCAGAACAATTCAGGAAAGCAGACGGCACACGAGCCGACATCCACAAATTAGGGATTTCGTGGCGCAACGACCTCGCAATCCTACGAGTCGCTAACGTGACATCAGCTCCGCTCTACCAAGCAGACCCCAACAACTCCCTGCCAGCCCTAGAACCTCGGCCACAAGCAGGAACCGGACGAGCCTGCGCCGGAATATACGCCACCATCGAAGACGAAGCCGAAGCAATCGCCCAATTCCTTAAAGAACACTGGAAACCAGGTTCCGCAAACGCGGCAATACTCTGCCGTAAACGCAGCCAATTCCCGCTGCTCGAATCAACGCTCAGAGCACACGGCATACCCGTTGAAATAGTTGGATTAGGTGGGCTACTCGCCACCCCAGAAGTCGTCGACCTCATCGCCCTCCTCGAAGCCGTACACGACCCATCACGCGGTGACTCCGTGATGAGACTACTCACCGGACCACGATTCAACCTCGGAGCCAGCGACCTCATCGCATTAGGCGCCTACGCACGCTACCTCACAAAAACAAGCGCACTACGACGAGCGCAAGGCAAAAACTCCGAAGAGCACGCAACCACACACATCGAATCAGACGTTGTAGACGAACGATCCATCCTCGACGCAGTCACAGAACTACCCGCCAACGGGTGGACCTCATCCGCAGGAGAATACTTCAGCGCCCCCGCATTAGAACGCCTAAAAGACCTCAACGCGACGCTAGAACACCTACGTCAACTCACCTACCTTCCCCTGCCCGAATTCATTGACGCCTGCGAAAAAACCTTAGGCCTCGACGTAGAAATGGCACTCGCAGCAGAACGAGCGCGCCGCGCAGGTGCCCCCTTCGACCCAACCAACCCGAACGGGCGAGCACACTTAGACGCATTCCGTCGAGTAGCAGTGAACTTCTCCGACACCGCACTCGTGCCAACATTAGGTGCTTTCCTCGCTTGGTTGCGCGATGCAATCACCCAAGAACGCGGACTCGACCGGCCCGTAGGAATACCTGACCCACACGCAGTACAGATCATCACCGTGCACGCGTCAAAAGGCCTAGAGTGGGATGTTGTCGCCGTGCCAGGGCTCGTAGATGGACAATTCCCAGGCACCGCATCGCTCGGTGAAAAAGGGCCGCAAGACTCAGGATGGCTTACCGCGCTAGGAGCATTACCGTACCCATTACGCGGCGACGCACGAGACCTCCCAACCTGCGACTACAGTGCCGCCGCACACGACAAAGACGTGCGCGAAACACTCGACATCTTCAAAACCGAATCTGGCGTGTATCAAGTACTTGAAGAACGCCGCCTCGCCTACGTTGCGTTTACTCGCGCCCGCACAACACTAATGCTGACAGGTTCGTGGTGGCGCGAAGGGAAACGCCCCGTACAACCCTCAGAATTCCTCACAGAACTCGTCAATGCCAACGCCGTAGACATGCTGTGCGACGCCCAACCACCGCAAGCCGGAGAAACAAACCCACGAGACGGCTACACACTCCACGCAGCATGGCCCTTCGAACTCAGCGACGGCTTAGGCGCAACCCCAACCGATCTGCACGAAAACGACACCGCTGACACCCTCATCGCTCAACTGGCACAACTGCCAAACACACTCAAACAATGGGAAGAAAGCCCAGCCCAACATCAACAACGCACAACAATCGCTCACACACTCGCACTCACCCGCATCGCCCGCCACCTCGTCGACCACGCCACCTACCCCGACGACATCCTCACAACACCGATGCTCACCCCAGCAGGAATCGACCTCGCCGACCTCACCGGCATACTCCTCGCTGAACGCCAAGAAACCAACAAAACACGCGAGGATGTAGCCTTCCCCGAACACATTTCAGTGTCAGGGATCGTCGACGTGCATCGAGACCGACAAGCCTACGCAATCGCACGCAGGCGCCCCATCCCACGCGAACCATCAGTAGCCTCACGCCGAGGAACAACATTCCACCTATGGGTGGAAAAGTTTTATGGCATGTCCACACTCTTCGACATCGACGACATGCCCAGCGCAGACGAAGACTACATCGCAGACGACACCGCACTCGAAGCCCTACAAAAAACATTTGAGCATTCACAATGGGCATCCATGCGGCCCATCGCACTAGAACGCGACATCGACATTGTCGTTGCAGGAGTCGCAGTACGCGCACGAATCGACGCAGTATTTGAAGACCCAGACAAACCAGGCTCAGTCATCGTCGTCGACTGGAAAACAGGAAGCGCACCACGAGACACAGACGAAAAAAGAAGCCGAGAACTCCAACTCGCGTTATATCGAATAGCGTGGTCAGAACTGAGCGGCCTACCACTGCATGAGGTGTCCGCCGCGTTCTACTACGTCGCAAACGACACAACAGTACGCCCAACCAACCTGCCCACTAAAAGCGACATAGAAAACATGCTGAAGGCACACAACGACAGCCACTAAGCCACCCGCGAAACAGGATTACGCTTTGTCACCCTCACTAGGGGTGCCTTGGGTGGGCGCATCATGCTCTTTCAACGAAGACAACATTTCAGTGCGTATATCCGCATAAGGCTGAGGCGGCCGCTGACGGCCATAATCGGGTACTGACGCATCCTCGTCGTCCTCAGCAGCAGGCTTATCAACGCGAGCATCAGGTGGGAAAGCATACGGGAACTGCCCAGTATCGCCGATCATACGCTCCACAACAGGCTTTTTAGATTCGCTACGAGCCGTAGACACCGCAAAAGTGCCAGTGCTCGTATCAGAGGTTGCCTCAACCAAATCAGCCAACATAATCTCTGCGTCTTCTACAACCTCAGCATTATTGCGGCGCACACCATGCAACAACCACTTCAACAATGCAAGCTCACTAGCCAACAATGCACGATCAATAAGATGCGGGTCTAACGCTTCCCCGCGGCGCATCTGATACGCCTCAAAAATAGTATCGATGCATTCCTCCGGGGCCCCAGCAATCAACCATGCAAGGTCATCCGCAGGATCACCAACTTGAGCAGCCGACCAATCCGTCACACCAGAAACCTGACCATGAGACATAATAATTGCCTCTTCAGAAAGATTATTGTGGGTAACAACTGGCTGGAAACGCCACAACGCAACATTCTCAAGTGCGTTTTCCCAACGCCGCAACAAATGGCTAGGAACCCGACCCGTACTTGCACCCTCATCAAGTTCAGCAAGCCTGCGCTCGCGGTACTGTTCGGCACTGTAGACAGGAAAACCTGCATCTTCGACGATGCGAGCTGGTAAGCAGTGAATAGCGCCAATCGCGCGACCAAGGCTAGCTGTAGCGCCAGGGCCAGGTGTTAACCGCAGAAGATCAAGAGGGTTGCCTGTAACTCGAGGGTGCACAACAGCACGCCCACCTTCTAAAAGTGGTGTGTACCCTGCCGGTCGTGGCACAACAAACGGTAAGGACCCTGAATCAACATACTGCGCTAAAACATGTAAAAGCGCTGTCTCGGCTTCAAGTGCTGCACCGGCAGCGGCGTCCAACGGCGCCCGCACCACCCATTGGCGTGCTTCACTATCCAAAATTAGAGCAGCATTGAACCCTTCCGGCGCAGAAGTGAACTTGGCCTGGTAAATGTCCAGTCCAGGAATAGCGACGGTTGCAAGGGCTGCAAGAGAAAGTTCAGAACGCTGCACACTTCAAGAGTAATAAGAAAGTTTGGTTCTGCTCGACAATTACGTGAAATAGCGGTGTTTTTGGGGAGATAAACGCACAGAAGAAAGTTCCATGTAAAGTCAAGAGCGATGGAATGGTTGAAACTTCCCCTAGCTCATGCGCCGTTAAACCGAAATGCAAACGTTCGAGGCGACGAAAAACTCGTCTCCACGCTGTTAACGCAACCGCACACTGCAATCATCGCAGTGTATGACCGTCACATAGCAATGCCTCAAAGCAGCGCATGGCAGGAACAACTAACGTGGCTCACCAGCGATGACGTGCCGCAGCATCTACGAGATCACGCAGACACTATCTGGGTGTACCTTGGCTTGCACAACGAAAAACACATGCTTGCCCTTGTTGTCCCCACGACTATAGAAGGACGAGACACCGACCAGTGGCGTGAACACTTCGAATGGGTGACGCTACGTGATCTCATCGAGCAAACAGATCACTCTGAAGCAGAAGCAGCAGTAAGCGCTGTCGCCCTAGCAAACTGGCATGCCACCAGCCTGTATTGCAGCCGATGTGGAGGATTCACTCGAATAATCGAAGCTGGGTGGAGCAGGCAGTGCGAAAACTGTATGACACAACATTTTCCACGCACTGACGCCGCAGTGATCATGGCAGTACTGGATGACCACGATCGGATTCTGCTTGGGAACTCCGCAAAATGGCCCTCAAACAGGTATTCGACTCTCGCCGGATTCGTTGAACCCGGCGAGAGTATCGAAGATGCGGTGCGCCGCGAAGTACATGAAGAAGCCGCAATACTTGTTGGCCAGGTAACCTATTTTGCGTCACAGCCGTGGCCTTTTCCCGCATCATTAATGCTCGGATTTTTTGCCCAAGCCCAGTCCACAGACATCACCGTAGACGAACACGAAATACGCCAAGCGCGCTGGTTCAGCAGAGAAGAATTACGTCAAGCAGTACACGACGGCGACGTTACGCTACCTGGACGGATATCAATCGCACGAGCACTCATCGAACATTGGCTTGCTGGCGGAGCATCACACAACGTTCAGACGTAACACTTCAACATACGCGGCAGTAGATTAGACCGTTGCAGAAGCAAGCATGCGTTCCTTAACAACAGCCAAAGACGGGTTTGTTGCACTCGTACCATCAGAGAACACAACGGTTGGGACGACACGGTTTCCACCGTTAACAGTCTCAACATACAGTGCAGACTCAGGTACCTGCTCAACGTTAATTTCCGTATACGAAATGGATTCGCGGTCAAGCTGATTCTTCAAGGTTCGGCAATATCCACACCACGTCGTTGAATACATCACGATTGAACCAGGCTGTGGAATGTGCGGAGAAAGGGACTGACCCACAATAAACTTCCTTTTCACGGAGGGGACGCTTGCCTTAGCGACAACACAAAGGCCACCCCACAGTATTCCCGCCCGTCCCACAACAGTAAAAGAAACCCTGCATTAAAAAATTATTGGCACTGCTGGAACAATAGAGACGATGTACGAAAACATACCTGCCCCAGATCAGATACTCGACGCACTCGACCCCGAACAGCGGGACGTTGCAACAGCCCTCACCGGGCCAGTGTGCGTACTTGCAGGAGCAGGTACTGGAAAAACCCGAGCGATCACACACCGCATTGCGTACGGTGTGCGCACTGGAACATACGTTCCCGCTTCTGTCTTAGCAGTCACTTTTACAGCACGTGCCGCAGGCGAAATGCGTACTCGACTACGTGACCTTGGTGTTGCTGGAGTCCAAGCACGCACTTTTCACGCCGCAGCGCTCAAACAACTCAGCTATTTTTGGCCAAAAGTTATAGGTGGCGCACCGCCTCGAATCATGGAGCATAAGGCTCAAGCCGTCACTGAAGCAGCACGCAGGCTTGGACTTGAAGTCGACCGCACCGCTATCCGTGACCTGTCCACCGAAGTGGAATGGGCAAAAGTTTCGATGATCACTCCAGACACGTATGAACAAGCAACACAAACGTTAGAACGTCCCGCACCCGCAGGGTTCGATCACCGCACAACCGCACGCCTACTCACCGCATACGAAGAAGTAAAAGAGCTGCGAAGTGTCATTGACTTTGAAGACGTGCTGCTCCTGCTCGGAGGAATGCTCCAAGACAACCGCGCGATGGCACAAGAAGTCAGAAATCAGTACCGTCGTTTCGTTGTCGACGAATACCAGGACGTCTCACCGCTGCAACAATTCGTGCTCGACCAGTGGCTTGGTGATCGTCGTGAAATATGTGTTGTAGGGGACCCCAGCCAAACAATCTACTCGTTCACCGGCGCAACCCCGTACCACCTCCTTAGCTTCAGCGAACGCTATAAAGACGCACAAACGATCCGCCTCGTCCGCGATTACAGGTCAACACCACAAATCGTTGAATTAGCGAATGATCTCCTTAAACGCGCACCTAAGAACACATCATTTCCAATCCTTGAGCTCATTTCACAAAAGCCCACGGGTAAAAAAGTCACACACACCACCTATTCCGACGATGCAGCAGAAGCCTCATCCATCGCGAGCCGGATTCGAAGAAAAATTGCGGCAGGAACAAAAGCACAAGACATTGCGATCTTGTACCGGACGAATGCACAGTCTCAAACATTCGAAAATGCGCTTGCAGATGCTGGCGTGAGTTATGTGGTGCGTGGGGGAGAGCGGTTCTTTGCCCGTAAAGATGTCCGGGATGCGTTAGTGCTGCTGCGCGGTGCGGTGCGTACAGCAGATGCTGCTGAGGCTTTAACGGATCAGGTTATTCACACATTAATGAATATGGGGTGGACCTTAAAGCCGCCGGCAGGACAGGGAGCTTCACGTGACCGGTGGGATGCGTTGAACTCACTTGTTGAACTTGCGCGAGAAGTAGAAGAAAAACACAATGCCACGCTCATCGAATTTATTGCAGATTTAGATGAGCGTGCCCGAAATCAGCATGCACCAACCATTGACGGCGTGACCTTGGCGTCGTTGCACGCCGCAAAAGGACTGGAATGGGATGTTGTATTTTTGGCAGGCTTAAGTGAAGGGCTGATGCCAATATCTTTGGCGGAAACTCAAGAAGCACAAGCCGAGGAACGACGCCTTCTCTATGTGGGTATTACTCGAGCGCGCAATGAATTGGAGATGTCTTATTCGATGTCCCGTTCTGGGAGTGCAACGTCGAGGCGATCAGTGTCGCGTTTCCTGCAAGGGAGCTGGCCTCACAATGGCCCAATCTAGGCAAAAAATTTTTGAAACCTGTGCGTAAAAAAACTTCTTTAAAAAAAGTCAATAAATAAGTTGCCTGTTCAATCGCCTAGGCAATAGTGTTGATCTTGTCCGAAAAAGCCAGCGAGAGCGCGCCCAATCGGTTCTTGTGCACACAACGAAAGTGTGTACGTAAAGAACGGTTTGAGTAAGTGATTGCCACGAGTTGAATGGGGGTGGAACCGCAATGAAGAAACAAGAAATGACACTGATGACTTTGTCATACCCCAAGGGACTTCTTCGAGAACGAAGCGGCAATCGAGTATTTAACTCCACCACCCACGTATTTCTCGAATCGGGGCCACTATCAGTGGACCAGCGGCTTTTTCACATCAACTCACAGGCCTATCACACACGTGATTAACCCATATGAGCTGTAACGCTCATAGTTGATTTAAACGCCGCGGAGTCCACAAGGGATCCGCGGTTTTGTTTTACCCAGTTATTTACCTACTGAGTACCAGCAGTCGCGCATCCCACTACATTAAGACAACTTAGAAACAACGGACAGTAGGGAACATTGTGCGAATCGCAGCAATGCTCGACAGTTTAGAAGCCCAAACCAGCCACTTAGGCGCCAGCTCTCACACAGGTAGGTCTAACATTTCTCCAACACTCACAACCCCAGTAGCCGACGCAGACGCAACCGTACATGCCCCAGCGAAACCACTCACACACGCTGAAGGTGCAGAATTTCAATCCCTCATTGAATCTCTTATCCCATGCCGAAACGGTGACCCAGAACTTTGGTTCGCTGAACAAGCAACGCAGGTTTCTCAAGCAAAAGCATTGTGCGCTCAATGCCCAATTGCCGCAGCATGTCTCGAAGGAGCCGTCGCACGTCAAGAACCATGGGGTGTATGGGGTGGCGAAATCATTGTTGATGGACAAGTCGTAGCGCAAAAACGTGGAAGAGGACGTCCACGCAAAGTCGAGTCAATCTCATGACAGGCACGACACGTTATATACGTGATGTAGGTGGGGGATTGGCCCTCAGGGATACACAACAGAATATTCGACGTATGGTCACGGCGCCGGCCGTAAAGCCGGCGCCGTGCCGCTTTTATACAGCAGCACACTGATTCTCAAAATTTTCAGAAATTGTTGTTTTTTCTGCTTGGCATAAGCACGTCGAATCAGCACTCCATAAAACCGACGTGGGTAATTGTCCAAATGAGTCAAAAAATACAATGCGCGAAGACGTAAACGGAATAAAACCATCAATGTATTGCAGCATCTGACCTGCAATAAATGCTCCAGCCATAGCGGCTGAAACCGTTGAAGCTGCTGCTGGAACTTCGTGTGTATCCGGAGAACAGAACGTCGCGACATCATCGTTCACACCATGTTCTGCAGTGGCCACGTGCACACAATTTAAACAGCCAGTAAGAGCTGGAATGATAAACGGCCCCACCCTCGTGGATGATGCACTCTCAACGGCCGTCATATGTGGAATATTCCCGGCCTGTAGGTGTGCTGCATGGTAAAGATCAGTTCCATACGCTCCTGCTAATAAAACTGCATCAACGGGAGTGTCAGTACTGCGTATGCGTACATTCGGCCAATTATGTTTAAACGCATGTGACACAGCTGCTTCACGAGTCGCAGCACCTTTAACTATGAAAGGTTCAGCACTCATATCTAATGTTTCTACTGGCCCTGGGTCGTCAAGCACAAAGTTTTCAATACCTGCACTGGCGAGAGCTGTAAGTGCATGAAAGCTTGTTCGTGAAATACCTCTAACTGCGACAACAGCAGCTTTTCGGCGAGAAATAACAGCAGGCCCGTCTAAACCACGAGCATTTAACGTAATAGATTCCACCGATGTGTGTGCATGTAACGTTCCTTTACGGAAAATCGGAGTTTTACGAGCGAATCCGTGCGTGTAGAGCGCTTTACTCAAAGGCTGAACACGGGCGAATAAATCCGGGTTTTCGTCGCATAGTTCTGTTTTTTGTTTCACTGAAGAATGAGTTAAAGAGCAAACCCACGCATGCTCGTCAGGAAGAAGTTCTTTAAAAAGAAGTGAACCGCGGGCACCATAAGAAATTTTTATGGTGCAGGAATCAACGATGTGTAAACGAACGCCAGGGTATAGGTGCATTGCACCAGAGTGGCAGGTTTTATGCGTGGAAAAGCGATATCCACAAGCAGCAAAAGCAAGAGGTGATCACGAAACAAGTGTTTTAAATATCACACTTTGAACATTTTTGGATATGGTTAAGTATGCCAACCTCAATTCTCGCGGATTGCCGGAACGTTGAGGTGCGACGAAGTCGACGAAGAAAGTCGACAGTAAGCGCCTATCGTGACGGGGACACAACGGTTGTGTCCATTCCGGACCGGTTCACCCGTGCCCAAGAACACGAGTGGGTTACTCGTATGCTGTCAAAGTTAGAAGAAAAAGAAGCAAAACGTAGGCCTTCAGACGACGAACTCCTGGCTCGAGCACTCGAGCTAAACACCCAATATTTAGACGGCAAAGCAATACCGACATCGGTGAAATGGGTCGATAATCAGGAACGCAGATGGGGCTCATGCACTATGCCTGAACGATCCATACGGCTTTCTACGCGTCTTAAAGGATTACCAAACTGGGTTATCGACTACGTACTTTTGCACGAACTTACACACATTTTGGTGCAAGGACACAACCCGGAGTTTTGGACATACCTTGAGGCCTATCCCAAAACGAATCGTGCTCGAGGGTTTCTTGAAGGTATAACATTCGCTCGCGAAGACACTAAAAACGCCTGATCATGGCGTACTAGTCACGATCAGGCGTTTTCGGTTAGGCGGATGGTTTATCTTCGTCATCCGGCCATTCGTCGTCGACTTCTAAAGTCCCAGCGCTGTCTCTGCGTTCGTTTTTCTTGTTGAGGTCTTCTGCGTCCGCTGTGCTAAAGATTTCTGCAAGTGCTGCATCTAAATCAGACATTTCGCTGTCTTGTGCTTCTTTGCGAGAAAAATATCCTGCAGGGTCGTCAAGGTCGAGCTCTGTAGGCAACAAATCGGGGTGTTCCCACACAGCATCACGAGCTTCCACGCCACGTTCCGCAGCGATTGTGGACCACAACAGAGCCGCATCACGTGAACGACGAGGACGAAGTTCAAGCCCAATGAGCGCAGAGAACGTTTGCTCTGCGGGGCCTCCTGCCGCACGACGACGACGGATCATTTCGCGTAACGGAATGGAACTAGGCAAATGTGCGATTGCGGCCTGCGCAACGACCTCTTCGACCCAGCCTTCAATGAGCGCAAGTGCTGTTTCAAGGCGAGCCAAGGTCGCTTTTTGTTCAGGTGTGGATTCAATACCAAAAACACCGCCACTTAATGCTTGCTGCAAGGCTTCAGTGTTTGTGGGATCGATGTCTCGCATGGACCCTTCAAGTGCGTCCATGTCGATGGTTATACCTCGCGCATATGCTGCTATAAGGCCATAGAGGTGTGACTTTAACCAAGGGACATGAGCGAAGAGCCGAGCATGTGCTGCTTCTCGTAGCGCTAGGAAAAGCCGAATTTCCTCGAGTGGTGTGTCGAGTCCTTCAGCAAATTCTTTAATATTTGCAGGCAGTAAGGCAGCTGTGTGATTTTCTGTAAGTGGAACACCTATGTCGGTTGTGCCAAAAACTTCTTTGGATAGCGTGCCCGCGGCCGTTCCTATTTGCATACCGAAGACGGCTGCACCGATTTGACGCATGATTTGGTTCGGATCAAAGCCTTCACCACCGTTGAATATTCCGCCTAGATTCGTGGGGAATCCTGGGAATCCAGATATTTCGAAAGCGATACGTTCATCAGATTGGGAACCGAAGTCTTCTGGCAGATTATTTTTAAGAATTTCACCCAGCGCGTGTGCTACCGAATCTGCGACAGGTTCAACTAGGGATTGCCATGCGGGAAGTGTTAACTCGACCCACTGTGCGCGGCTGAGGGCTTGTGTTTTAGCACCGCTGGGGGCTAATTCGGTTGCAGCGTCAAGCCACAGTTCAGCTACTGAAAGCGACTGTGTGATTTCGCGTTCTTCGATGGCCATAACGGTGGGGTCGCCACCTTGAGCAGCGACTTGACGTGCGACATCATGCGCTACGTCGACGTTTACCGCGCCGCCACTAGAATTAGTTAATAGTTGGCGTACTTGATCGAGAAGGGGCGCTAGAGCGGCCGGGTCTGTGGGGAAGCCAGCACCGTCTAAACTTGCAGGGTCAATCCCGCGAGCTTTGAGTTCTGCAATGGCGTTGTCTGCGTCATCGCCGAAAAGCGAACGCATGATCTCTTCCCACTGTGAAGGATTAGGGTCGCCCGGCGTGCCAGCGTTGCCCGGAGTATTTGTGCTCATAGAGTCTCCACAAGAGGTATCGCAGGGAAAGCCTGTCTATCTTTAACGGTAACGACTATTTCTGACCTTTGGGGGTCGAACACGGTGGCAAACATCGCAGTTCACTCAGAGCGCACCGGACGTGCACAAGAGCGGCCAGATTTTTTTGTGGTGGGTGATTCCCCCATGGCCCGTGGTGTCCGGGAACATCTTGGAGCACGACGTGTGTCAGATAAATCCAAGACCGCGCATCGGTTTGTTGGCGCTAGGGTTGTTGTTTCTGCCGCGCATTATTGCGATTTCGAATCGATATTTCGGCAAAAGCAGGAGCGTCGTCGTAACGATTTGGTGGAGCGGGCCGAGCAGCTTGTTGTAGATGCAGTTATCGGGCAAGTCGAACGCCTCATCATTATTTCTAGTGCGATGGTTAATGGGCAGCGCATTCAAGGTGACTTTATAGACGACGACGAAGAGTTATCACCCGTTATTGATGGTTTCGTTGGCGACATTACTGTCTTTGAGTTAGCGCTCGCTGCAGCTTTGGAACGTACCCCCGTCAAACAGCGCCCACAGGTGACGATATTGCGTCCAACTGCTGCTGCAGGAACCGCAATTGACACGCTTGTTACCCGGCATTTTGAAGCCCCCCGCATCCTGTTGATCAGAGGGATAGATAAGGGCTGGCAATTTGTTCATGTCTCGGACATTGCGCGAGCGGTAGTTACTTCCGTGGACCATGAACTTAATGGTGCTCTTGTGCTTGGTGCAACCCGTTTTGAGGGGGAGGACGCTATCCCTGATGAACTTTTTAAAGCCGACCTGTTGCGTATTACTGGAATGCGCGACATTGAACTGTCGGAGGAAGCTGCCTTTGCTACCGCGACACGGTTGCACAGAGTTGGTGTTTTGCCTGCGCCCGCATCCGACATGGAAACTGCAGTGTATCCATGGTCTGTGACCTCGCGGAGACTCTTGGAGGCTGGCTGGCGCCCCTCTGTTTCTTCAGAAGAGTGCTTAACGCAGTTAATGGAAGAAGTCCGCGGAAAATTTGGTGTAGGTGGCCGCAGGGTGGGGCATAAAGATGCAGCTGCGCTTGGTGCAGCTGGCGCAGCTGTAGCGTTGCTATCGACAGCGGCAATTTGGCGTCAATCGCGAGGAAAACGCTGAACGGGCAGGTTAACGACGTGGAACATGTGTGAAACTAGCAGTTGTCCCTTTCTCATTGTGGGTCGGTCTGAGACGTATGCTGACTGATTCAGGTCATTTTCAGGAACATCAGCCAGTATGAATCATGTGAAATCTCGTACGTCTAAACGTAGTGCCCAAAGCAAACGGTCAATGACTCTTGGCATATCTTCCATAGCCACGTTTCTTTTACTTGCAGGGTTAATGGTTATCCCTGCGCCGTACGTGGTGAAGTCACCTGGGCCTACAAAAAACACGTTAGGTAGTGCGAATTCGCAGGACTTGATCACTATTTCTGGTGCTCCAACGTATGACACCTCAGGTGAACTTCTTATTACTACAGTTGGGGTTGCTGGCGGTCCTGGATATCCGGTTAACTTTGCGCAAGTTATTCGTGGTTGGGTTGATTCCAGTAGCGCCGTCTATCCGGTGGAAACTGTGTACCCGCGTGACGTGTCGCAGGAACAGATCGATTCACAGAATAAAGCGTTGATGGTGAGCTCTCAGGAAAACGCTACGTATGCGGCTTTGCGAGAGCTGGGGTACACGATTCCTACCACGGTAAAGGTGGAGGAAGTCTTGGAGGAATCTCCAGCTCGTGGCGTTATCCAAGAAGATGACGTGTTAACAACGTTGAATGGATCTGCGATTACCGGGTATGACGATCTCGTCGATAGGCTAAACCAGATCACACCTGGCACGGATGTTTCGTTAGGGTATCGTCGCGATTCGCAAGACCAAGAGATGACTTTTACAACAATCCCAAATGCCGATGGGACAGGCTCTCGACTGGCAATTGCACTTGATTTGGAATTCGAATTTCCGATAGACGTGTCAATCGAAATTGATCGGATCGGTGGCCCAAGCGCTGGAACCATGTTTGCGCTTGGCATTTTGGACAAGCTCACTGAAGAAGACGAAGCAAACGGTCATATTATTGCTGGCACTGGCACGATGAATACGCGTGGTGAGGTTGGCGCTATTGGCGGCATTCAACAAAAACTGCACGGCGCTGTGCGTGACGGAGCTGGATACTTTCTAGCTCCTGAAAGCAACTGTGACGAGGTTGTTGGGAATGTTCCTGATGGGCTGCAAGTTGTTGCAGTTTCCACTTTAGAAGAGGCCTGGACTGCGGTTAAAGCAATTGGCGCAGGTAGTGCGGCTGATTTACCCGCCTGTCATGCGTAAGATACGACCGTAAACGACACGAGGGACGCACCATGGGTGCGTCCCTCGTGCTTTATCTGTTTTATCGCCTGCGAGGTTAGGGCTCTAGCGTGGAGCGCACCGCATCGATAAGACCTGGGACGAGATCTGGACCATGAGCGACTTCAGTGTCGCTGTCATTGCTTTTGGCCCGTATAGCGCACCACGACACTCCAGTTCGTAGCACTGCAACAGCCATGCGGACATCGTTACGTTCTGGGTGTGAAGTAACAAATTGGAGAGCTGCAGCTGGGTCGGTTGGGATTTCTGACTCTGCGGCGGGTGGAAGTACAACGCGTTCGGCGACGACTGCGCAGCCTGCTACGACATGCGGCCAAGCTATAGTGCCGAGGAGTTCTTCCAGGGACTCCACGTTTGGTAGTTCTTCTTGTTCTACCGATGTGAGGTGATGCTCGTCTGTGAGCGCGAGTTGCACGGTCGCTGGAGGTAGCTGCTCAGCAAGATCAGGATCGGAATTGAGCGCGGATTGGGTGTTAATGAGGGCGAAGACCCGTACAGGGCCGTCCCACCCGCCGCGGGATACGTGTCGTTCAATTTCGGATACTGCGTCTGCGAGTGACCGTTGCTCTGGCGTGAGGTCTTGTGCTAGAGGGCGTGACATGATTTAAGAATCGCACGTTTTTGGTTGACTCATCTCCACATTTTCCTTAGCCGTGTGTGAAAGAAGTGTGGGAACCTTGAAGTGTAGTGATTCGTTAGATTGAGCAAAATGGTGTCGTTCCATATTCGGGTCGGCACAAAACCGAATTGTGGTACTGCCACAATCACAACCAGAGCGAGGATATTCCGCCGTGTCTTTTGCCGCGCAACCGCGCAGACCAGCGCCGAAGCCGTCCACAGGCCGACGAGGGCCCAGTCCGTTAGCAATCACAATTTTTGCTGTAGCCGTTCTTTTGGGTGTGGTGATATTAGCTGCACGTTTTTGGACGGAAATTTTGTGGTTCCAACAAGTCGGCTTTCAAGAAGTCCTTTTCACTGAGTGGGGGACACGTGCTGTTCTCTTCTTGATCGCGTTTGTCGTGATGGGGGCAGCCGTATATGTCAATCTTCAGATTGCGTATAAAAAGCGGCCAATTTATGCCCCTTCCACTCCAGAGCAAGCTACGTTAGACCAGTATCGTGAGGCGATTGAGCCGCTGCGGCAGGTCGTTGTTGTAGGTATTCCTCTGGTTGTTGGTTTTTTTGCGGGGCTTGCGGCGCAAGCTCAATGGGATATCGTCCAATTGTGGATGAATTCGGTTCCGTTTAACCAAAAAGACCCACAGTTTAATTTGGATTATTCGTTCTACGTGTTCACGCTCCCTGTTTTGCATTTTGTTGTGAACTTTTTGATCGGTGCAATCGTTATTTCTGTGATTGGTGCGCTGGTTACACACTATTTGTACGGTGGTATAACTATCGGCCAAAACGGTAGGAAGACGAGTGTCAGTAAGGCCGCTCGAATCCAGCTTTCTGTGCTTGCGGCTACCGGTATGCTCGTGCTTGCCGTGAACTTTCTGCTTGACCGTTATTCTCTGTTGCTGAAATCTGGTTCAAAGTTTGATGGTGCGGGATACGCTGATGTAACTGCAGTAATGCCTGCAAAAGCTATTCTTGCTGGTGTTGCCGTTTTTGTTGCTGTGATGTTTGTGATCACGGCGGTTAAGGGCAACTGGAAGCTCCTGCTATTGGTGTTGCGCTTATGGCTTTGTCTGCGATTTTAATTGGGACGGCCTATCCGAGGTTTGTGCAGTGGACTCAGGTGAACCCAAACGCGCAACAATTGGAAGCACCGTATATTCAACGCAATATTGATGCGACTCGTATGGCGTTTGACCTTGAAGACATTGAGGTTCAAAAGTACAACGCAAAAACGACAGCAGAAGCGAATGCGCTGCGTGAAGACGCTGAGACAACTGCGTCTATTCGTTTGCTTGACCCGAACATTGTTCCGCCTTCGTTTAGGCAGTTGCAGCAAAACCGTGGATACTACAACTTCTCAGACACTCTTTCGGTAGACCGCTACACGATTGATGGTGAGAGCCGTGACACGGTTATTGCGGTTCGTGAACTTGATTTGAAGGGCTTGAATGCCGACCAGAAGAACTGGGTCAACGAACACACCGTATATACCCACGGGTATGGTGTGGTTGCTGCATACGGTAACCAGATCGGTGAAGATGGACGTCCTGCGTTCTATGAGGGCGGTATCCCTTCTGTTGGTGCACTGACAGAGTTGAGCCCTGAGGGGTATGAACCTCGTATTTACTTCAGCCCTAAAGCCCCTACGTATTCAATTGTGGGTTCGCCGGAAGGAACTGAACCACGCGAGCTCGATTACCCAACGGATGAGGGTAGCGGACAGGTTTACACCAAGTTCCCAACAGACAAGGTGAACGTTGGTCCAAGCCTTGGTAATTTCTGGAACCAGTTGTTGTATTCGATCAAGTTCCAGTCTGAACAGATCGTCTTTTCAAAGCTTGTTAATGAAGAGTCACAGATCATTTATGTTCGAGACCCCGCAGAGCGCGTACAGAAAGTTGCGCCGTTCTTAACTCTCGACAACCGCGTCTATCCTGCTGTCGTTGACGGTCGTGTGAAGTGGATTCTTGACGGATACACCACCTCGAACAACATGCCATATTCGACATCGAAGGCGTTGGATGAAGCCACCGCAACTGTCGCTGGGCTTAACGGCCAACAAATTCAGTCATTGTTGCCGCAAGAAGTGAATTACATCCGTAACTCTGTAAAGGCAACGGTTGACGCCTACGACGGAACAGTGACGCTGTATGCGTGGGATAACGAAGATCCTGTTTTGCAGGCATGGCAGAAGGTATTTCCGGCTGTAGTTAAACCAATCGATGAGATTAGTTCGGATCTCATGAGCCACATGCGTTACCCCGAAGACCTCTTTAAGGTACAGCGCACTTTGCTTACGCAATATCACGTTGATACCGCTGCAGAGTTCTTCTCTGGTCAAGATTTCTGGCGCAACCCGGCAGATCCAACTGCAAGCGGAAAAAACGCTCCGAATCAGCCGCCGTACTACCAGACACTTCAAATGCCTGGACAAGAAGACCCTGTCTTCTCTCTGTCTACCTCATTTATCGCTGGTGGTTCCGGTGACCGTAACGTGTTGACTGGATACTTGGCTGTGAACTCTGAAGCTGGTGATACGGCCGGTAAACCACATGAGGATTATGGCAAGTTGAGGCTGTTAGAGCTGCCACGTGGTTCTACGATTCCAGGTCCTGGTCAGGTACAAAATAACTTCACCTCTGATACTTTTATTGCGCCGCAACTTGGTTTGTTGAAGAACAACCAACAAGCGACAGTTATTAATGGAAACTTGTTGACGCTCCCGGTCGGTGGCGGTTTGTTGTATGTGCAACCGGTATACGCTCAGGCTTCTTCAGGTACTCAGTTCCCGCTATTGCGAAAAGTCCTTGTTTCTTTTGGTGACAAGGTACAGATAGCAAACACGCTTGATGAAGCGCTCGATAAGGTATTCGACGGTGATTCTGGTGCTAACGCAGGTGATGCTTCGGTAACCGATGAAGGAATTCCGGTTGATGAAGTTCCAACTGGTGAAGATGGAAGCGGCGCAACGCCAACCCCGACGCCAACCCCAACGACTGATCCTACGTCGGAACCTACCCAAACTACTGAGCCAACTCCAACCCCATCGGAGCCGAATTCTAGTGCTTTGGACGCTGCTTTGCAGGACGCAAAGAAAGCAATGGAAGATTCTAGTGCTGCACTGCAAAAGGGCGATTTTGCTGCCTATGGTGAAGCTCAAGAGCGGTTACAGAAAGCTGTAGAAGCTGCGATAGCGGCGGAAGAAGCAATGAAGTAGCGAGTTCAATGTAGTGCGGGAGCAGACGGTTTTTGTCTGCTCCCGCACGTTTATGTGGCGCTCTTCACCACAACCGATTTTTTACCGTCTTATCAACGATTACGCATGCTTTGAGATGCCAGTCACACGTGTGCTGTGAGAAAGTGTCGTATGCTTGAGGAGCCGACGCGGGGTGGAGCAGCTCGGTAGCTCGCCGGGCTCATAACCCGGAGGTCGCAGGTTCAAATCCTGTCCCCGCTACTACATGTAAGGGTCTTTAACTAGGTTTCTAGTTAAGGGCCCTTTTTCATGCCCATTTTCGGCTTGGTATTACGATGTTGCGTTGTGTTTCGTTGCTGTTTGCAAGAGAGGCACGATCACGTTGTCTACGAGGGCTTCAATATCGGGTTGTTGTCCTGCTCCGTACACAAAGAGCATGTCGTGACGTAATAGCGCGACTATTGTGGCGATGACTATGGGCGGCACGGGTGTGTCGCCTAATTCTCCTGCGGTGCGAGCCCTGTTGAGGATGTCGGTGAGCCATTCTTCAAAATGTGAGAGCACGAGTGTTGCCACACGGGTAATGGTTTCGTTGTCTACTTCTCCGAGCACACCTCTAAATGTGGCTACTCCTGTGGGTCCCATGCGTTCCATGACTCCGTGCATGAGTTGTATCAAATCTTCACGCAGGGGTCCTTGGAACTGTGCCGGCGCGCTACCGAGGCGTGAGGTGACGAGTGCGTCAATAACCATGTCTGAGCGCGCAGAAAACCGTCGGTAGAGAGCGGTTTTGCTTGTGCCTGCTCGGCGTGCGACTCCCTCGAAGGTGACGCCTTGGTATGTGCGCTCGTGGAGTTCTTCTAGCACTGCCTTGCGAATAGCTTCAAGCAACTCGTGTGCATTGCGACGTTTCCCTGAGGCTTCGGCCATTATGCGTCTTTCTTGTTGCGTGTTGCGTGCTTCGGTTGACACCATACCACCCTAATAAGATACGGTACGTACCGTATCTACTTTCTTTAATTGGAGATTCACATGACACGGATTCCAGCCGATCGGCAAAACTGGAAAAACATAATTGGTCTTTCGCTAGGGCTTGCTTTGCTCGTCAGCACAATGCTCATTGCCTTTGGCTTACCCGCAGTAAACACCGCGCCACGAGACCTACCTGTTGCACTAAGCGCGCCACCGCAGGTGTCGCAAGCTATTGCTACAAGGCTTGAAACAGCTCAACCGGGAGCCCTAGAAATCGTCTCCGTTCCGTCGCAGCAAGCAGCAGAAGAACTCATCCGTACGCGTGAAGTGTATGGAGCCTTCGCTGTGGGTCCTGACGGGCTCACAATCAATGTCGCTAGCGCGGCGAGCCCGACCGTTGCCCAGATGTTGACACAAATCGGTCAAACAATGGCGGCTCAACAAAACATGCCAGCACACATAAACGATGTAATTCCCACATCTCAAGATGATCCAAAAGCGCTCGGACTCGCCGCCGGTGCACTTCCTATCGCCCTAGGAGGGCTTATAGCTGGACTGGTTACAGCACAACTTATTCGAGGAAAACTCAACCGCCTATACGCAATAAGTTCATGTGCGGTTATGGCAGGACTGCTCATCGCCTTAATCCTTGAATTCTGGTTTGGCACATTTACCGGAAGCTTTTGGGCTACTGCTTCCGCAGCAACGCTCGGAATACTTGCCACTGGACTGCTAGTCCTCGGAAGCAAAAGCATGTTTGGCAAAGCCGGGATTATTACAACGGCTGCGCTGATCGTCCTACTTGGAAACCCACTGTCAGGGCTCGCAAGCGCACCAGAATTATTGCCGCAGCCGTGGGGAGCCATTGGGCAGCTCCTGCCACCTGGGGCTACCGGAACACTACTACGTAATGTTGCGTTCTTTGACGGAGCAGCAATCGCAACACCACTTATTGTGCTTACCTGCTGGGTGTTAATTGGAGGGGCAATGCTTATGTTCGCAAAACCTACGCCCCCTCGTCGTGCAGAAGCGCAACAATAGTAAACATTGCCTGCGATCGCACACATGCAGTAAGGCAAAGAAGCGCAACCTCTTTGCCTTACTTGTGTCGTATAGGAACTCTGTAATGTGCTGGCTTAGCGCACAATCATCCAGTCGCGGGGTGCCGGCATGCATTTTTAACGATCAAGGCTGCAAGATAGATAGTGAACCTTCGGGTTCCCCCATACAACCTACTTTGGATGCCAGATGAATTCCCACAGCAACACATTGAGCGACGGAAAACTCGGCTCACTGCCCACAAAAATCCTTACCCATGGACAAAGTGGCGCTCGAATTGAAGTTGCTATAAAAGGTGCAACATTACTTTCATGGACTGCACCTTTTAGAGAAGAATCGCACGCAGAATTCATCTCCAGCTATAACTCTGAAGAAGACTTCGAGTCACAAACAGGCATGCGAAGTGGATTTCTCTTCCCATTCGCTAATCGGCTGAAAGATAATCAGTACACGTGGGATGGCGTAACGTATGACGTGCCAAAGCAGACACCTCAAGACTTCGAAGTTATACACGGGTTTGTGCGGTTAAACGATTGGCGTTTCGAAAGTGCAGAGCTGGACGACCCACAACGAGCCTCACTCGTATTCTCGTATGCGATACGCGAAAACGATTATGAATGGTACCCATTTTCGGTAGACCTAGCAGTTCGTTTCGACGTGAGTGCCACCGGCCTATCTGTTTCGCTCGCATACCGAAATGTTGGTGTCGTTGATGCGCCTGCTGCCGGCGGGTGGCACCCATACTTCCAAATTCCAGGATACGAAACCATCGATTCACTTGCTTTAAAGGTGCCAAGCCGTGCGCGAATCCGCACGGATGCGCAACTGGTTCCCCTCGATGGAGAATCCGCTTATGAAGCGCGTGAAGGCGATCTTATCCACTCTCAACTTGCAGGCGTCAACTATGACGATGCCTGGGGCCGCCTTGTGCCTGACGAAGACGGGTTTATTCGCACAACCCTCACCGACCCAAACACAGGGGAGGGCATTGCAGTGTGGCAGCAGCGTGGCACGGCTCTTGTGTTCACCGGAGGATCTTTCCCTCACCCGCGTGCTTCAGTGGCGATTGAGCCAATCGAATCACTGACGAATGCTTTTAACCGTGAAGATTGCGAATCGGATGTTCGTCTTGCACCGGGAGAAGAGCGAGTTTTCCACTTTGGGGTAACACTATTAAAGAAATCGTAATGACCGTCACAGGCTATCGCGTTGATTCTGATCAGCAGGAAGGCTTATGCTGGATGAGCCGACGCGGGGTGGAGCAGCTCGGTAGCTCGCCGGGCTCATAACCCGGAGGTCGCAGGTTCAAATCCTGTCCCCGCTACCAATACATAAGGACCAGATTTTTTCTGGTCCTTTTTGTTTTCCCCTGTCTAGGTTCTGCTTCACGTTGAAGCGTCCACGTCACCACCTGAAAGTTCGCCCTACATTATTGTCGCGAGCCAATTAGAATCATTGTGGGAGAGGGACTAAGGGGTTGAATAGGTATCAATATCCCACATGCTCAAGCGAAAAAAATAAAACGCACGCCACGATTACTCTGGCCTGATGCGTTTCGTGAGGATGCCCTCGAACAAGTCATAGCTTCCATACGTGAAAGAAAATCCGTACTTGTTGTGGGAGGGTTCGGCTTAGGAAAAACAAGCCTTGTTAGACACGTAGTGCACGCTATCGCTCAGCAAGAAAAACACGGAGGCGCTCCGCTCGATGTGCCTCTGCATATTATTGACAACCTAGACACCGCAGACGCTGAAGCGAGAAAACGCGCAGCACACCTCATCGAGCAAGGCGATGAAGCACTCATCATGACGTGCGAATCAGTGCGAGACATCCCCCATGAGGTGCTGACCGCCTGGAGAAACGGCGCCGTTGAACGAGTCGACTTGCGTGCACTCACTGATGAAGAAACCCACCAATTCATTTTGCGAGCGCTTGAGTGTGGTCTTCCGCGGTCGTTGAGCTTTCAGATACGTGCGCTTACGGCTGGCAACCCGTTACTTATTCGTGAATTTATTGAGTCACTTGTTCAATACGACGATCTTGAATGGAATGGATACACCTGGACGTGGGACGGGAATATCCGTAATCATGAGCGGGTCCGTGAAGCAATTGCCCCAGAGTTAAACCGTTTGAATGCAGAAGCTTTATCGCTTTTACAAGCGTTGGCGTTGTCGCACAGGATGTCGATGATTCAAGCAAGTGATTTTGCGCGAGACATCTCAATTGCGCGTCTTGTTTCAGCGGGGTTTGTTCATGAAGAGCGGACGCTGGCTGGCGAACGCATTTTGACTATCTGTGCAGAAGTTGTTGCTTTAGCGATTTCTAGTGGGTTATCTGCAAAAATATCGACTCTTTTGTTGAGGCGCATTGGTGAGCCTGTTGATCCTGCTGCACTTATGTTTTTGTGCCTGGCACGGGTTTCTTTAGGGCGTAAGGTTTCTATCCTGCATCTTTTAACATCGAGCCGTTTCGCGTATGAGATCAAACGGTGTGATATTGTTCGGGCGCTTGCACAAGCTGCTTTGGAAACCGAAGACATAGGGCTTGACCATGAAGTGCAGTTACGGCTTGTGCGAGCCCAATCCTTGCATCTTGCTGGCCGTCACGCGCATGCTTTGGATGATGCGCTGTGGGTGCGCAGAATAATTCACACAGAATGCGAGCGACGACTTAACAAACGGGTGACTGGAACGCCGCGAAACCCTTTGTGGGATTGGGACGATCAGCAACTTTTTGAGTCTTTACTTGCGTGCTCTGTGTTGTTAACGGATACCGCTCAGTGGGGTCTTGGGCAGCCGCGGGAAGTGGATGAGGCTCTTCTGGGCACTTATGAACTTGTGTGTGCGTTCAGCGAGAGAAACACTTCTCTTGCAGGGTATGCGGTTGCATTAGGGATCATCGATATTTCTCGAAAATGGGCGCTAGGGCTGCCCTCAGCGATACATAACTCTCTTATTGCGCGTCTCGTTGAAACTCAACCACTATCTATGTTTGATGTTGCGTTGGCACCGCCAGTGCTGTTTACCTTGGCGCAGCGAGGGAACATTCATGAAACGCTGCAACTTGCTGACCGGGTAGTCACACAACGCAAAATTCATGGAATTGGTGTGGACGTTCAAGAAAGTGAGCGGTTGTGGTCGTCCATTATTACCGCACGATTCTTGGTATCTCGTTGGGGTGGAGAAACGGTGTTTCCGATTGAAAATGTCGGAAAACCTGATCATGTAGCTTCCTACGATACTGATCTGAAGCAGTTGGCATTAGGTATGCTTGCAACAAATTTTGGGTCTTGGAGCATTGCGAAAGAAGAGTTTCGAAGCGCAGTGAGCGAAACTCAACGGGCAGACCCATTAGGCCGAAGATACTTGTATCACGCGTTGTATGCCCAAAGTTTGGCTGCTTGCGGAGAATTAGAAAGTGCCGCCAACGAACTTGCAGAAGTAGATGCACTTAGCGAAGGAAACTCATTCTTTTCGCTTCCGGAAACCACCTTTGCGGTTCTGTCATGTGCGCTTGCCGTGCGTGAGTCAGCCTTGCGTGACCGGATTGATCTCATCGAAACAAAAGCCCGTAAGCAAGGGCTGTGGCTTGTTGTTGTGATAGCACGATACTTTGCTGTCTTTGCGTGCGACAATGCTGATCAGGACAGCACCTTAGAGGCGTTGCGCGATGCAGCGCAACGTGTTGATGGCAGCCTTGTGACTGCTTTCGTCGCTCATGCACAAGCTTTTGTGGAGCAGGATGATCAGGCGTGTGTGCACACACGCCAGACCCTTTTAGAAGACGGTTATTGGATTCCGCGACTGCCGATGTGAAGCTTAACCCTCCAGTGGCGGTTTTACGACAAGAACGGGTACGGAAGCATCAAGGAGTACGCGTTGCGTGGTTGAACCCAGTAGGAATTTTCCGACGGGTGTGCGTTTACGTGAACCGAGCACAATCATTGAGGCGTGTACCTGTTCTGCATGATCCAAGATTGCGTCTGCGACGTCTATTGCGTTACTGCGGAACATGATCTGAATGTCCACATCGGATGATTCGCTTAACGCGGTTAATTGTGGTGGCGTTGGTGCCGTATCAGGTTGTGGAGTTAATACGAGAACCGTCAGTGGTTCTTCGCGCCGTCTGCATTCGTCAAGCGCTGCGTGTAGAGCTAACTCTCCTTGTGCGGTTTCGTTGTAAGCAACTAGCACAGTCATGAGATGTCCTCGATTGTGGGGTGGTTAATAGTAAAACTTATGACGAACTGGGGGACTCAAAACGTGATACTTGCTGACGGAGTAGGTCGTAGTCGCTTGGGCTCCAACCTTCAACTTCAGTCATAGCACCTAAGGCGTCAGCATACTCTTTTTGATACATGTGGCCGTGTCCGGGTGGGACGCTTCCAGCCACAAACATATCGAATGTTACTTGCCAGAACGTTACGACTGGCGTCCACACCATGTTGACTCGACGGTCAGGGCCTGCGGGTTCGTTGAGCCAGTCAGGGGAGTCCCATAAGAGTTCGGGGGACCACCAGGTCACAGCGTCAGAGCCATGTTGTAAATAGACGACTCGTGGTGATCGCCATTGTGGCCCTAAATCCCACAACTTTTCGGAGGTGTTTGGTTCTTCAGAGAAACGAACCTGATGCCCCTCATTGATGACGGGCGCGATTTGTGGCGATCCTGGATCACGCATTGCGGTGAATTGCCGCCACATTGGCGTGAAGTTAGGGGTGCCAACGAACAGGGCGCCATCTGTGCGTTCTGTGATGTCTTGTAGTCCAGAGAAGGCGCCTTGCATGCCGTAACTTCCCAGCGACAGTCCATAAACGTAAAGTTTCGGTCGTGTATCTTCTGGTTGTTTCAGCCATGCTTCATAGACGGCTTCAAAGAGGATTTTTCCTGCTTGCGGTGGAGTGTCACGGTCGGTGATGAAACTTACCCAACTTGGTAAGAATGAATATTGCATCGAAGCAATGGCAGTGTCTCCGCCGTGCAGTAACTCTAAAGTGCTACTCATTGCAGGGTCGATCCATCCGGTACCTGTTGCGGTGGTAACCATGAGTACTTTGCGGTCCCATGCACCCGTGCGGTCAAGTTCTGCAACAACTGTTTGTGCCGCAGTGTTCAGGTTTTCTGCACCCTCTAAGCCGGCATAAACACGGATGGGTGCTTTGGTTGTGGTGCCTTGTAATGCGGGAGTCGCATCAGCAAACGTTTGAAGTTCTTGTTGTGTGGGGCCATCTCCTACAAAGGCGCGTCCTTGATATCCGAGAGTGTGCCAGTCAGATAGAGACGACGGTGATCCTGAGCGTTCAGCGTTGAGCGGCTGGTCAATGTTGTCAGGATATTTTTTGTCTGATGTTGCATACGCGTTATTGAGTAAATTGAGCGAACCTCGTATGAGAGTTCCGTCTATAAGCATTGCTGTTGCCCACGCAACAATGATCACTGAGGCTAGGACGGCTGCGCGGCGCGGAATCCAACGGGATAGTTTGCTGGAGCACCATTTTCCGATCGAGCGTAGGAATCTTCCCACAACTAGTAGTGCAAGGCCGATACCGACTGTGATGAGTAGTTGAGTGAGTATGTGTGAGGGCGCGTTTTTTGGCATCCCAAAGAGGACGCGAAGTTCTGTCTGCCACCGTGCGCCAAGAATAATGAACAAGGGCACAAAAATCGCTGTTAATGCCGCAAAAATAATCCATAAAACTTTAGTTGCTTTAGGCGTCCACCATGGGGCGAATCCGAGCCAGCGAGTAAAAGCACCGACTGCTCCACCGATGGCATATCCACCGGCGATGCATAGCCCTGAGAGCACTCCTTGGAAGACCCATGTTCGTGGGACTAGCGAAGGCGCAAGGGAAACACACAAAAAAACAAGCGCAAACACTAAACCAACAGGAGAAAATTTTTTGCAGTATGCGAGAAATCGGCTCCGGCTTTTCTGCATCAGAGGCGTTGAGCTTAATGTTTGTATGCGCGTCCGTAGAGGAGTTGCCTCGGTGGTTTCGCTTGACATGTGAGCTCCGAATCACGCTGGTCTTTTTACTAGTGCGACGCGCTGAAGAGCGCATCTATGCATGTGAATTCACTTTAACCATACAAAAGGTATTCGGCGCGGCATGCTTGGGGTGGTGTTGGAGTTCATGGTTACGAATGAGTGAAATCTTGCCCCACCCGCGCGCGAATGTGACCTGTGGCACTGTTTTGAATGTAGGTTCGGGGTGACGGAAACGTTCTTTGATCTTTTGCTGAAGGCAGATCGAGAGGAAGTTACACATGTCCATCACTGCTCGCCACGATAACGACTTTTCTCAGCACGTAGACGATATTCACGAAGAACCTCATGAAAGTGCTGATGTAGCGCAGGAAACCGTACGGACATATGTGCTTGACACGTCTGTGCTGCTATCGGACCCGTATGCGCTAACAAAGTTCGCCGAACATAATGTGGTTCTCCCCATCGTTGTCATCACAGAACTTGAAGGTAAACGTCATCACCCTGAACTCGGCTTCTTTGCGCGCACAACATTGCGTATCCTTGACGCGTTGCGAACCGAACGGGGAGGTTTAGACAGCCCAGTAGAAGTTAATGCGCAGGGCGGCAAACTACATGTCGAACTTAATCACAGCAATGCAGAGGTGCTCCCACCAGGTTTTCGACTCGGGGACAACGACTCGCGGATTTTGGCTGTTGCCGCTAACTTGGCGGCTGAAGGTAGAGACGTCACGGTCGTTTCAAAAGACCTGCCCATGCGCATTAAGGCCTCGGCGGTATCGTTGCAGGCAGAAGAATACAGGGCAGAACTCTCACCTGATAGCGGTTGGACAGGTATAGCGCATGCTGAAGTCCCTGAGTCTGTCGTGCAGGACTTGTGGGAGAACGACTCCGTTGAAGCTGCTCAGGTTGAACCGTATCTTCTAGAAACAGACAGTCCTCTGTTGTGCCATAAAGGTGTGGTCGTGCATTCCAGCCACGGGAGTGCTTTAGGTCGAGTGACTCCAGATAAGTTTGTTCAACTTATTCGAGGCGACCAAGAAGTATTTGGGTTGCGAGGACGTTCGGCTGAACAGCGCATCGCAATTAACACACTGCTTGACGAAACAGTGGGCATAGTGTCGCTGGGTGGCCGAGCCGGAACCGGAAAGTCAGCGTTAGCACTGTGCGCCGGATTAGAAGCAGTTATGGAACGAGGGCTGCACAAAAAGATTATGGTGTTCCGTCCGCTGTATGCGGTTGGCGGTCAAGAATTAGGGTATTTACCAGGATCCGAAACCGACAAAATGAACCCGTGGGCGCAAGCCGTTTTTGACACGTTAGGTGCTGTCGTTTCAAAGAACGTATTAGATGAAGTGATCTCACGTGACCTGCTTGAAGTATTGCCGTTGACGCACATTCGAGGGCGTTCGTTGCATGACGCGTATGTGATCGTTGATGAGGCGCAGTCCTTAGAACGCAACGTTTTGTTGACGGTGTTGTCTCGCATCGGGCAAGGCTCGCGGGTGGTGTTAACCCATGACATTGCGCAACGCGATAACTTACGGGTTGGACGCCACGACGGCGTAGCAGCTGTGATTGAAGCATTGAAAGGACACCCACTGTTTGCTCATGTCACACTTACGCGTTCTGAACGTTCCCCTGTTGCTGCGCTTGTCACAGAGATGCTGGAAAACGGGCAGTTCACAGCACATTAAGTGGCGAACATATCCACGGTAAGGTAAAACACGGACACGAGCGGAGACAAAACACGTTACGATACCGCGGTGGACTTCCTTGAACGCGTACATGGCCAATGGGGTCGTCTTTTTCCTGGAGAAGACGACGTAAACTCGCTCCTGAGCATCGGGCGCCTACTTCGGGTTGCGTCTTTTGTGACGGCTACGACGGAGGACGTGGTCACACGATACGACTTAACACGCGGCGAGTTTGATTTGTTGTGTGCGGTTCGTCGATCAGGGAAAAACTGTCGGGCAACTGAACTATCAATTTTGACGAAAGCATCAGGCGCCGCGATTACCAAGCGTTTGGATAAGTTGTCTGCACAGGGTCTTATTACCCGGCAGGTTCTTGCCCGCGATAGGCGAGTGGTTCTTGTAGATCTCACCGATCAGGGGTGTGCCCTCGTCGATGAGGCTTTCCCTCAAGTCATGACGACAGCCACGCAACCGCTTGACGGATTCACTGATCAAGAAACTGAAGAGTTGGAAAGACTGCTGACGAAGCTCTTAAAGAATGTTGACCCGAAAAGTTATTAATAACTTTTCGTAACATGCGTGTGGGTGACAACTCGCAGCGAGCTGTCACCCACACATGTATGAATGTTTGCTTATGAACCGCTAGGACGAGTCATCGACAGCACATCAAGTGCAGTGTCCAACTGTTCGATAGTTAGTTCGCCACGTTCAACAAAACCAAGATCGAGTACAGCTTCACGCACCGTGATTCCTTGCTTCACGGAATGCTTTGCCACCTTAGCTGCCGCTTCATAACCGATAGCGCGGTTGAGTGGCGTCACGATTGAAGGGGACGACTCAGCTAAAGCGCGGGCACGCTCCACGTTTGCGGTAATGCCTGTGACTGTCTTGTCTGCAAGTACCCGTGATGATGACGTAAGTAGGCGAATAGATTCCAAAACGCCCTGAGCGATGACCGGAATCTGCACGTTGAGTTCAAAGGAACCACTCGCTCCAGCCCACGCAACAGTGGCGTCATTGCCGACGACTCGAGCGCACACCATGAGTACAGCCTCAGGGATAACTGGGTTTACCTTCCCAGGCATGATCGATGAACCTGGCTGCAAGTCAGGGATAGCGATTTCCCCAAGTCCAGTGTTTGGCCCAGAGCCCATCCAACGCAGGTCGTTACAGATTTTGGTGAGGCTCACGGCGATTGTGCGGAGCGCACCGGACAACTCAACAAGACCATCACGTGAAGACTGCGCCTCAAAGTGGTCGCGTGCCTCTGTGAGCGGAAGGTTAGTGTCTTCAACGAGCAGCGAGATAACTCGTTGCGGGAACCCGTTCGGGGTGTTGATGCCAGTACCAACCGCAGTGCCACCTAGTGGAACTTCACCGGCGCGTGGCAGAGCAGCCTGCACACGTTCAATACCGTAACGGATTGCGGATGCGTACCCGCCAAATTCTTGACCCAACGTTACGGGGGTGGCATCCATGAGGTGCGTGCGGCCGGCTTTTACCACACCAGCGAACTCGTCTGCCTTAAGTTGCAGAGCACCCGCAAGGTGTTCAAGTGCAGGAATGAGATCGCGGATAACCCCAGCAGTGGCAGCCACATGCACAGAAGTGGGGAACACGTCGTTTGATGACTGCGACGCGTTTACGTGGTCGTTCGGGTGTACCGGAGAACCCAGTTCTTGGGTAGCAAGCGTCGCAAGAACCTCATTCATGTTCATGTTTGATGAGGTGCCAGACCCAGTCTGATACACGTCCACAGGGAAATGCTCGTCTAATCCGCCAGCCGCAACTTTGTCTGCAGCTGAGACGATCGCGTCGGCGATGCTTGAGTCGAGGACACCCAGTTCAGCGTTGGCGCGTGCCGCCGCTTTTTTAATACGAGCAAGAGCTTCAATGTGTGAACGCTCTAGTCCTGTCCCTGAAATAGGGAAGTTCTCTACAGCACGTTGCGTTTGTGCGCGGTAGAGAGCATTAATGGGCACGCGGACTTCGCCCATAGTGTCATGTTCGATACGGAATTTCTCGGTGACTTCACTGTCGTTGGAAAAGCTCATGACCTAATCCTGCCTTATGGTGCTGACAAGCCCAAAATACTTCACGCTGGTAAAAAATAGTGCGGGACATCCACAGTGGATGCCCCGCACAGTTCGCTTTATTCGGAGTCGATGTTTCCGATGCTTGCGATCAGGTGCGCCTGCCCATCAGCAAGGTCGTATTCCAGACCAATAATGGCGCAACGCCCTTCCTCAACGGCCCGTGACACTGCCGCCGAATAGGAGTGCAACATGTCGACGGTGTACTTGACGTGCTCGCGACGCAGCTCGTTTTCGTCAATGGATTCCAAAGAACCATTAGGTGCAGTCATTGCCACGATGGAAGGAATGACACGGTCGGTGAGAGCACGAATGAAACCGGTAGGTTGATTACCCGTAACGAGAGCCTGAGCAGCCGCATGCACTGCACCACAACTATCGTGACCAAGAACAACAATTAGCGGGGTGCGCAACACGTCCACCGCGTATTCGATAGAACCAATGATGGTTGTATCCAGCGTGTGTCCAGCGGTACGGACCACAAACAAGTCACCGAGACCCTGATCAAAGATGATCTCTGCGGCAACACGCGAGTCAGAACATCCGAAGAACGTAGCAAAGGGGTGCTGTGCAACCTGTAATTCTTCGCGTCGGTCAAAGCCCTGCGACGGGTGCTCCATCTCGTCTTTAATGAAACGAGTGTTACCGTCTTTAAGCTGTTGCCAAGCTTGTGCGGGAGAAAGCTGTGTAGGCATGACATTCCTAACTCTTAAAGGAAATGAGATGTCACTCAACGATTTCGGTAAGACGGGGTGGGTTAGCGCCTGCTCGTGAGACAGTCACCGCAGCCACGTTTATACATCGCGTGAGTACGGTTTCAAGAGTAGCGGTAGAAATAGCATGAAGTTGTTGTCGTTTCGCTGCAGACAATAGGTTGTGTTCTCGTAGTGAAGCGATAAGAGCACCCATAAACGAGTCACCAGCCCCAACAGTGTCAACCACCTGAACACGCGGCGCAGTAACACTCACAGTATCGGTGCGGGTAAACGCTTGAGCGCCGCTGCCACCCAACGTGACAACAACAAACGCCGGACCAAGAGCCAACCAGCGCTGTGCGACCTCAGCAATATCAGCATCCGGGTACAGCCACCGCAGATCCTCATCACTGACTTTTACCACATCCGACAAACCCACATAGTCTTCGACAAGAAGCCGAGTATCCTCAGGATTCCCCATGAGACTAGGGCGAATATTCGGGTCATACGTGATCGTTGCAGTCGGCTGAGCCCCAGCAATAATGTCTTTCACTTTACGCCCGCCAGGTTGCAGCACAGCAGCAATAGAACCCGTATGCACGACGACCGTATCCGCCGGAACCTCAAACGAATCAGGCAGATCCCACGTAATATCAAAATCGTAATCCGCAGACCCATCCGGTCGCACACGAGCATGCGCTACAGACGTACTTTTCGCGTGACTACTATGCGCGCTTAACATCACATGCGAATCAGACAGCCACGCCGCAATCCGGCTGCCCTGCTCATCGTCTCCCAGCCACGTAAGCAACGTCGCAGGACACCCCAAACGCCCCAGCGTAAGCGCCACATTAGCGGGACTCCCGCCAGGATGCTCACGTGTCGTCCCATCGGGGGAGTGCACCGCATCAATGAGCGCTTCACCAATGATGAGGCAATGTCCTGCTGACTGAATCATAGTTACCTACATAGTGTCCGACGTGGTTGTTGCAGCCCTGACCTCGTCAAGGCGTTGGCGTGCACCATCAAGCCACTCCTGGCATCGTTGAGCAAGAAGCTCACCTCTCTCCCAGAGCGCCAGCGAAGACTCAAGAGACTGAGACCCCGCCTCAAGCTGCTGCACCACAGCAATAAGTTGATCGCGTGCGGCTTCGTACCCTAACTCCGCAATCTCTGTTTTTTCCTCGTCGCTGAGGGTGCTTTGTGTGTGGCTTTTCGCTGCCATATTTAACATTCTCCAATATGAGTTCAAGCAATACTAGGGTCTTTTGTAAATAACTTAATAAAGTTTTATGAAGTGCGTTCAGCCGCAAAACTCCCCGACAACACACGAACAGAAACACGATCACCAGCCGCAACAGACCCCTCATCCGTCACAACACGACCCGCAGCATCCTGCACAATCGCATAACCACGCTCCAACGTCGACAACGGAGACAACGCAGCAACCTTCGCATGCAACGCACCCAACTCACCACTACGCCGAGCCACAAGCCCCTCAACAAGACCACGCAAGCGCTCGCGGCCACGCTCAATATCAACACGATGAGCGTCAATCAACACCTCAGGCTGCGCTAACACGGGACGCGAACGCATAAGCCGCAAACCCTCACGCTCACGATCCACAAAACCGCCCACAACAGAACGAATACGGGCCAATGCATGATCAACCTTCAATAACTCCTCAGCCACATCAGGCACAATCCGCTTAGCAGCATCAGTAGGAGTCGACGCACGATAATCAGCAACCAAATCCAACAACGGCGTATCGCGTTCATGCCCAATAGCAGACACAACAGGAGTGCGTGCCGCAGCAACCGCACGCACAAGCGACTCATTAGAAAACGGCAACAAATCCTCAACCGCGCCACCACCACGCGCAATCACAATGACCTCAACATCAGCGCGCGCATCAAGCTCCACCAGCGCAGCCGACACCTGAGAAACCGCATGAACACCTTGAACCGCAACCTCACGAATCTCAAAAGACACCCCAGGCCAACGCGCCTGAGCGTTCACCACAACATCATGCATAGCCTCCGACTCGCGACCACAAATCAAACCAATAGTTTTCGGTAAAAACGGCAAAGACTGCTTACGATCACCATCAAACAAGCCCTCACGCGCAAGCTCCTGCTTCAACTGCTCAATGCGAGCCAACAACTCGCCAAGCCCCACATGAGCCAACTCAGAAGCCTGCAACTGGAAAGACCCGCGCTTCGTCCAAAACGTAGGTTTAACACGAGCCACAACATGAGCGCCCTCAGACAACGGGCCAGCCGACTCCAAACTGCGAGCATAAATAGAAACAGGCAACGACATGTCCTGATCCGTATCCCGAATCGTCAAAAAAGCCATACCCGCACCAGGACGGCGGTTCAACTGAACAACCTGCCCCTCAATCCACAAAGGAACCATACGGTCAATATATTGAGCGATTTTCTCGCTCAACACCCGTACCGGCCACGGATTGTCCTTCGTCGTATCAGCAGCCTTCTCCACCAAAGCGCGCCCCACAACAGGCGCGACACCACCAACTATCGGCTCACCATCACCAGCCGCACTACTCGGACTACCACCACGCACCGGACTAGCCGGAACTGAAGAATCATCAATAGGCACCCTCTAAGAGTGCACCATCCCACTGACACAAAGCACATCAAACAAGCCACACCACCAGTCAATCAGCCACAACGACACGTCAAGCGTGCACAAACTCACCGCAACCTCACCTCCAGACATAACAACTCGTCGCCTAGACTGGACTAGTGAGCTCACAACACATGCGCCCCGCCCAACAGCCTACTGAGCACTCCGTATTACACATGCCACTTGCAACTGGAGCACGATTGACTGCAACGACCACCCCCTCCAACAACGGCAAAAAAGTCTTGCTCGCAGCGCCACGCGGCTACTGCGCAGGCGTAGACCGCGCCGTCATAGCAGTGGAAAAAGCCCTCGAACTACACGGCGCACCCGTGTACGTGCGCAAAGAAATCGTGCACAACAAATACGTCGTCGAAACACTCTCTGAACGCGGCGCAATCTTCGTCAACGAAACCGACGAAGTACCAGAAGGAGCCCGAGTCGTCTTCTCCGCACACGGCGTATCACCAGCCGTCGTCGCAGCAGCACAAGAACGCAACCTCGACACCATAGACGCCACCTGCCCACTCGTCACCAAAGTCCACAAAGAAGCAGTCCGATTCGCAGCAGACGACTACGACATCCTGCTCATCGGTCACACCGGACACGAAGAAGTCGAAGGCACCGCAGGTGAAGCGCCCGACCACATTCAAATCGTGAACTCGCCAGACGACGTCGACAACGTCACCGTGCGCGACCCAGAAAAAGTAGTGTGGATTTCACAAACCACCCTGTCCGTTGACGAAACCATGGAAACCGTCAACCGACTACGCACCAAATTCCCCACACTGCAAAACCCACCCAGCGACGACATCTGCTACGCAACCCAAAACCGCCAAGTAGCAGTGAAAAAACTAGCGCCGCACTGCGACGTCGTTATCGTTGTCGGATCACGCAACTCATCTAACTCAGTTCGGCTCAAAGAAGTCGCAAAAGACGCAGGCGCACGCGAGTCCTACCTCATCGACTACGCAAAAGAAATCCAAGAAGAATGGCTAGACGGCGCTAAAACCGTTGGCGTAACCTCCGGCGCATCCGTCCCAGACATCCTCGTACAAGACGTATTGAAATACCTCGACGAACGTGGCTACAACGAAGTCGAAGAAGTACGCACAGCAACAGAAGACCTCATGTTCTCGCTGCCACGCGAACTACGCGCAGACATGAAAAAAGCAGGAGTAGCACAACAACGGCCACGCCGCGGCGCCCGAGTGTCACTCGACATCACACCAGTGCCAGCAGACTCAGTGCTGCCAGCAGCAGGAGACTGCAACACCCTGTAACCCAATACGTGATGCACAAACGGTGGGGTGGAACCTTAAAGTTAGGTTCCACCCCACCGTTTGTGTGCGGCCGTGTATGCAGTACGGCGTATCCCACTGCGAAAAGTGCGGCCAATCTCTCGTCAACACGCATGTCAAGAAACCGCCACTTACCGGTAGACTTGGTCAACGTGGCTCTTACAATTGGAATCGTTGGTCTCCCAAACGTCGGAAAGTCGACGTTGTTCAATGCACTCACACGCGCGCAGGTACTCGCAGCAAACTATCCGTTTGCGACGATCGAACCAAACGTCGGCGTAGTGCCCCTACCAGATCCGCGACTAAACAAACTCGCTGAAATCTTCGGATCCGAAAAAATCCTGCCAGCGACAGTTTCCTTTGTAGACATCGCCGGAATCGTCCGCGGCGCGTCAGAAGGCGAAGGGCTCGGAAACAAATTCCTCGCCAACATTCGTGAAGCAGACGCCATCTGTCAAGTCACCCGCGCATTCGCAGACCCAGACGTCGTCCACGTAGACGGCAAAGTCTCACCACGCGACGACATCGAAACCATCAACACCGAACTCATTTTGGCTGACCTGCAAACACTCGAGAAAGCAATCGTGCGCCTCGAAAAAGAAGTCAAAATCAAAAAAGGTGACCCAGTTCTATTCGAAGCAGCCAAGGTCGCACAAAAAATCCTCGAAGACGGACAAACCCTCTTCGCAGGCGCACCAGCAGCAAAACTCGACCTCGCAGACGTTGCCTCACTGCAACTCATGACCGCAAAACCATTCATTTACGTGTTCAACACCGACGATGAAGGCCTCGCAAACAAAGAATTCCAAGACGAAATCCGCGCACTAGTTTCACCAGCAGACGCGATCTTCATGGACGCCAAATTCGAATCCGAACTCGTTGAACTAGAACCAGACGAAGCAGCAGAAATGCTCGCAGACAACGGGCAAGAAGAAGCCGGACTCGACCAACTCGCACGAGTCGGCTTTGACACACTCGGCCTGCAAACCTACCTCACAGCAGGACCAAAAGAATCCCGCGCATGGACCATCCGCAAAGGTTGGACAGCACCACAAGCAGCCGGAGTCATCCACACAGACTTCGAACGCGGATTCATCAAAGCTGAAGTAATTTCCTTCGACGACCTCGTCGAAACCGGGTCAGTTGCCGCCGCACGCGCCGCCGGCAAAGCCCGCATGGAAGGAAAAGACTACGTCATGCAAGACGGCGACGTGGTGGAGTTCCGCTTTAACGTGTAGTTTTCACATTATTTTAGAGGGCCTGCAATCTTGTTGGATTGCAGGCCCTCTTCGTATTTGTATTGAAAATGTGCGGTTCTGCGCGGGCATTCCCATTGCAACAGCGCTTGGCATCGTCGTCAAAGGTAAGAACGAAAACATATTTCCTAATGCAAACGTGAAAACCGATCGAAAACATATTGTTTTCAGGAAACTTGTACTTTTAGGCAAGCAAAGACTGATCAAAAGTATAGATACGCCCGCCTGAAACCCTCATATTGTCTAGTTATTAAGAAAAACCAGACAGCAAAGGAGGGCACCATGAACGGGCTAAACCTTAATGCAATTAGCCGAAGCTTCGGTGACCACCAAGTACTACACAGCACCAGCCTTACCGTGCAACGCGGCGAAATTGTAGGGTTCATCGGTGGTAACGGTGCTGGAAAAACCACAACGATGCGTATCATCCTTGGTCTACTTGAACCAAGCGCGGGCGACATCACGTGGGACGGGCAACCAATCACAGCGGCAGACCGCAGGTCAATCGGATACATGCCCGAAGAACGCGGTCTCTACCCTCAAATGCCTGTGCGTGACCAAATAATTCATTTTGCGCTTCTAGAAGGTCACACCAAACCTAGTGCAGTTGCAAAAGCAAACCAGCTCATTGCATCACTTGGTCTACAGGGACGAGAAAAAACCCTCATTCAAGACCTTTCTTTAGGTAACCAGCAGCGAGTTCAATTAGCTGTCTCGTTAGTTGGAGAGCCTGCTTTGCTTGTGCTTGATGAACCGTTTTCGGGTCTCGACCCGCTGGCAGTGGAATCAATGGCTGCCCTCCTGCAAGAGCAAGCTGATATGGGTGTTGGAATTTTGTTTTCGTCACACCAGCTGGAACTTGTAGAACGCATTTGTGACCGTGTGTGCATTCTCGACAAAGGCAAAGTTATGGCTAACGGTGCGGTGTCTGAACTCCAAAATGATGGCCGAAGTCGGTGGACTTTCAACTTCTCTACACCTGCAACGCAGTTTGCAGCCGAAGTCGCATTAATCGCACACACAACTATTGAATTTATCGACGAGTCACGCCAGAACCTTCTCCTGACAGTTGATGGGAATGACCAAGACCTACCGCTTGAGGTGCTTGCAGCTGCAAGCAGACAAGGTTATTTGCGGAGCATAGAAACCTACCGAAAGTCACTCGGAGAGCTTCTCTCGCAACGGTTCATTTCTGCAGGAATCGGCACGTCTACACCATCGGCACTAGTCCTGACAGGAGATAAATCATGACAATGCTCAATGCCTCACCGTCTTTTAGCATCACAGTTCCAACACCCATTCAAGAAACTCTCATTGTTATTAGACGAGAGATACTCACCAGGACCACTAACAAAACGATTCTGCTAGCAACAGCAGCTTTGGCGTTGCTCTTGGGGACTGGTGCAGCAGCTGGCGGCTGGTTTTTAGTAGACGCTGTCGGGGATGGCTTGTCTATAAACTTGGGCGGAAAACTTTACTTTGCTACCGCAATGGTTACCGCTCTACTGATATCGCTGGTGTACTCGGCTGCGTCACTCACCAGTGGGGTTGTTGAAGAAAAAGCATCACGTGTCGTTGAAATTCTGATCACAAAAATAGGCGTGGTTCCGCTATTAGCAGGGAAACTTATCGGTATTGGTTTAGTAACGCTCAGCCAACTCATCCTGATCGGTGGAGCTGGAGTACTTGGATTCTCTTTAGTTGATGGTTGGTCCGTCATCGAAGCAGATATCGGTTCCTCATTGCTTTGGTTCTTTGTGTGGTTTCTGCTCGGATACATCATATTCGCGATCTTAAACACCACCTTGGCATCCACTGTGTCAAAACAGGAGGACCTCAGCTCAGCAGTAATGCCTATGAGTTTCATGCAAATGGTGATGCTCGTCGTGTCACTTTATGTACTTCCAAAGAACCCAGATTCCACGATTTTGGAGGTCCTCAGCTTCTTCCCGTTGAGCTCGTCCTACCTTATGCCGATTCGCTACGGACTTGGACTAGTAGAAACGTGGGAACTCGTCGTGGCAGCCGCAATTGCAGCAGTTGCAATCCCAGCATTATTCGCTGTTGCAACCCGCGTATACAAAAACAACGCTTTACGGACTGGATCAAAAGTATCCCTCCAACAATCATTCGTCGCTTCAACCAGTAACTAATTCCAGAAGAGACCATCATGTCTAACTATTCAATCCACACAAACCCAACCCAAAAATCGGAGAACAAGCCACAAGGCATCAAAAGACTAGCGATCAACGCAGCCTGGTTACTTCTTGGTCTGGGCGTTGCTTACGGGATTGTCACTTTTTTGCGATGAGAGCGCACATATTCGGGTTCTCTACACTCTGAGGGGTTGAGCGTAGAGGAATGCTCTGATAACAGTTAGGCGGTACGTGACGTCAAATCGACTAAGCCGTTTTCAACGGCACATACGAGAATTTGTACGCGATCACGTACCCCCAACTTTTCCATGACCTTAACGAACCGTGCTTTAACAGTTGATTCAGTAACGTATAAATGTTCAGCCATTTCTCGATTGCTCATGCCTTGACTGAGTAATCGAATTACTTCAAGTTCTTTTTCGGTGAGAGCTTCTAAGATGCTGGAATCGGGTATGACTTCCGCAGGTTTCGATGTTTCAAGCCCGTGGACTACATGGCGTACTACATCGGGAGAAAGTACTGATTCACCAGCAACAACTGTGTGGATAGCTTTGGTCAGATCTGTTGGGAGAATGTCTTTAACAACGTAGCCAGATGCTCCCGCACGTAGCAGATCAACAACATATCGGTCAGTTGAGAACGTGCTTAATCCAAGAATCGCAATGTCAGGATGCGCGCGATGAATCTGTTTCGTTGCGCTGACTCCGTCTACTCCAGGCATTTGCATGTCCATAAGAATGACCTGTGGTTTTAACGCTCCTGCTTGTACAACAGCTACTCGTCCGTCTGATGCCTCTCCTACGACTTCAAGTGAAGGATCAGACGATAAATAGTCTCGTAAGATTTCTCGTGTTAGTGGTTCGTCATCCACCAGAAGCACACGGATTGTGGTCATCTTATTCTGTTTCTTTTCCTGAGGTTACAAAGTTGTGTTGAGGCTGTGTCACGTTGTTTCCATGAAGGGGGATTGTGACAGTCGTTTCCCAGATCTGGTCTTTTTCGTTTTCTATGTGACCTGCACTTACGGTTCCTTCAAAGACTTCCGCACGGGCTCTTAGCGCTTCCAGTCCCGTTTGAGTAGACATCATAGGAGCAGCACGCGAAATATGGTTTGAGGCACTTAACGTCACGTGTGTATTGATAATGGTTAGTGAAAGGACTGCGGATCCTTGAGTGGAACCATGCTTGAGGATGTTTGTGCCCATTTCACGTATGGTTCTGCGAAGCGCTTGCCTTAAACTCGCAGGTATTTGTGCTACTTCACCTTGAATGCGTTGTTCAACAGTAAATCCTGCGCGTTGTAATGCGTCTATTACGTTGTTTAGATCCTTAACGAACCCGACAGCAGTCGTCGTTTCACCAGATACTTCTGGTGTTTCAAGCAAGTCTGCGCTTTCATCTGCGGTTACGTCTGGCGCGTTCTCTTGAGCAGTTTTCAGCAGAACCAGTAGACTGCGCAAGTCTTGAAGCGTTTGTTGGGCAGCGTTTCCAATCCCGTCAAGAATATGCTGGGTTTTTTCTGGATCTGTAACGTATTGGGCTCTTCGAGCTTGCATCGCAATGATAGTGATGTCGTGTGCAACGATATCGTGGAGTTCGAAAGCTAGCTTTTGTCGCTCTTCGTTGCGTACTCGTATTTGTCGTTCTCGCAGGTCTTCAATTTCGATGTCACGTTCTCGTATCTTATTCAGTTGTCGATTAATGGTTAGACCGCTGAGGCCCACTACAAGATACAAAGGCAACAATATGCCTAATAAGGGCCCGACTCCAGCTGGAAGCGACAGCGCAGTGAACAGGTGAAACGCAAGAACAATTCCCAAAAAACCGGTGGCTTGGCGTGCTGGGAAAGTCGTTGTCACTGCAAGTAATACGAAGATGGTTGGGACGATGATCGCAAACAGCAGAATGCCTTTAACTCCTATAAGTAATAGAAGTATCACGGCGACAAGCCAAGCAGCGGCACCTATGAGTGGGCTAATGAGCAACCCTACGACGGGTAGGTAGGGTGCTGAAAAATCAATGAAACCAACAACAGTTTTTAAATCTACGTCTTCGCGTTGAAGGTCTACCGTGATTGCCAAGATCAACATTATGCACAATATGATTCGCGTTATTTTACCGCCAGGCAACGGCCCGATGTTCGTGATCCATGAGGTTGATAGTAGGCTTCTCGACACTCGTAGAGTATTGCTAAAGAACCTATCTTTATCAAAGATAGGTCACTTCTTGGACAGACCGTGAAAAGCCACCAAGTGGCTTTTTGCGTACGCTGATTTTTCAAAAGGTTTGCCAGTGCTGCGATGCATGTGTTGCCAACATTGTTCTAAAGAGTCCTCTCAGAATGAAAAACGAATTTTGTCCATGTCACATCCTGATAGTACGCTCTGAAAAATATTAGGTATTTTGTGGCTCCGTGTTTAGCAGAGCGATGTACATGTTGCTGTAGCGCAACTGTTGTGTGATAGCGGGAGCTCCTCGGTAAGGAGTAAACGGTCGGTGGTAAACACTTTTTCGCCTATGGATGAGCAGCAGAAAACCCTTCAATTTTGGTGGATGTTGGAACTCTTTAGCCCGCAGAAAATCCCTAAACCAACTTCTCGAGTGTTAAAAACTGCAGATCGTCATGTAATGGAATGGCGTCCAAGCTTCTCATTGCCGTGGGAGACGCTAGACCCTCCGGCAAAGCTTGGTAATACGGAGCGGGTGTGGCAGCACACTGTGTATCTCGGTGTTTATAACGTGGAATCGATTTATGCGAGCCTGCACAAAGTGTTTGGGGAAGACAAGGACGCTTATGACGAACGTCCAGATGGGCGCAGCGCGTGCGCGGGGATCGTCGTGGATCATGAGGGCAAACTTGTAGAGGGTTCGGCTGTTTTATCTTCAGCTTTATGGGCTGCACGAATGATCGAAACGCACGGCATGCCTAATTCGTCGTGGGCGCATAAGTTTCACACCGCTCAGAAGGCTTTGCTTGAAGAAATCGACATTTTTGAAGGTGCACGAGTAGACGAAGCGGGTGCACACATGCCGCTCGCCCAAGATGAACAATCGGTTTTACATGTGCTGCGTATCGCGCAGGAGATCGCAGATGTTACAGGTGTTTCTGGTCACGCTACAAACAAAATTGTCATACAGTCGGTTGCGGTTGCTGCTCGTCGTGATCAAGATGCAGGAGACACAGATTTCCTGAATAGTTTTTTCTTAGATGATCTCGCTGAAGTCCAAGCATATGGGTTAGATGGACATGAATATGGTGAGGCTTTAAGCAGTTATTTAACGTCTGATCAAGCCATCGATCACACCAGCAGACTAGATGTAATCCAGAACGACGAGAGCGTTAATGATGCTGTATCACTAGAAAACCTTCCAAAAGGAAGGTGGCCTTCAAACCCCGAGCATGCTCTGTCACTCCGGCAACAGTTTGCTGTTAATTATGCCCTGAACACGCTCGCTCCAACACGAGGGCTCATGGGAGTTAACGGCCCACCCGGCACGGGAAAAACAACGATGCTGCGAGATATTTTCGCTGGGAATATTGTGGAACGAGCACGGCAACTTGGAAAACTAGCACACCCTGAAGACGCATTTACATCAGTTACATATCGGTGGAAAGCAGGAAACGGCTACGGCCGTTCCGTAAAGCAACTGAGACCTGAACTTACTGGTTATGAAATGGTTGTTGTGTCTGCGAACAATGCTGCCGTAGAAAATGTGACTGCAGAAGTTCCCGCTCGTTCAGCGATCGACAAGTTATGGCACAACAAGGCGGACTATTTCGCGGATATAGCAACAGAAGTATTGGCAGCAGTCGACGGCCAAGACAACAAAAAACAAAAAATTGACGCATGGGGTTTAGTAGCCGCACGTCTTGGAAACAAACGTAATCGAAGCGCTTTTCACTCGGCATTTTGGTTTGATAAAAAGCAAGATTCGCATTCAAACACGAATGAATCAATCGCTGTACCACGCATGCAAACCCTTTTAACTCAGTGGCGTGATGGGACTGTCGCACATAAAAGTTGGGCTGAAGCATGCAATGACTTTGCCGAAGCTGAAAAACAAGTAGATAAGCTCGTCATGCTGCGTAGGAACGCTCAAGACAGGCTTGAAGAATTTTCGTTAGCGCGTGAGGCTGTTCGTGAGTGGACTGAGCATGGTGCACGCCTTCAATCTGAGCTAAACGACATCGATCAGCAACGTGCTGCCCACCAACCTTTAGCGGAGCAAGCACGTAGAGACTCTACTTTTGCTGAGGACGCTAGGGAACGTCACTTAAGTGTGAAGCCCGGTATCGTTGAGACGATATTTACGTGCGGGCGGGTAATTCGTGATTGGCGTGCAGAGTTACGTCCTTTACAGGATCGTTTGAGAGCAGCGAAAACTAGACAACATCTTGTTGACGAAGAAATGCGGCAACTTGAGTCACAAAAAGTTACACTGCAGCAAAATCGCCTCACTATTAAAGATAAGCTCACGCAAGCAATAGATAGCCTGAAGTTTCTTCAACGGCAGTGCACATATGACAAGGAAAAGATCGGGTGCTCGTATCCTGACGAAACGTGGATAGGGACTGCACGCGAACTACGTGCTCCTTGGCTTGACGCAGAACTTGATAGCGCACGGTCGGAACTCTTCTTAGCTGCTCTGCAACTACATCAGGCTTTTCTTGCAAACACTGCCGCTGAAATGTCTAAAGGACTGCGCGCAGCTTTAGAAGTTGTTTCTGGTAATGTTCCGCACAACCTTGAACCCGAAAAACGGCGTGCAGCATGGCAGCTGTTTTTCCTTGTCGTCCCTGTTGTGTCGACAACTTTTGCGTCGTTTGGGCGCATGTTTGGAAACATTGGTCCTGAAAGTATCGGCTGGGTGTTGATTGATGAAGCCGGTCAGGCATCACCGCAATATGCTGCGGGCGCGATTTGGCGTGCACAACGGGTTGTGGCGGTGGGGGATCCTCTTCAACTTCAGCCAGTTGTGACTATTCCTTCGAAAATGCAGCGAGATATTGCTTCTGCATATCGTGTTTCAGACACGTGGATTCCTCCGCAAGCATCCGTGCAAACCCTTGCAGATAGGGTTTCTCTCCACGGGACTACTTTTCAACAAGGTGAAACACGAGTGTGGGTTAGTACTCCATTAACTGTGCATCGTCGGTGTAGTGAACCGATGTTCACTCTGTGTAACAGCGTTGCTTACAACGGAATCATGGTGAACGGCCTCGAAGGTATTAATAATGATGCTGACATGTTTAATAACGAGGTAGAGGGCAAGAGGCGTGCACCCATTGCGGTGAGCCACTGGGTTGATGAGCCTGCGTTAACGTCAGGTAGCCATCTGCAAGAAAATCAGATAGAACGCTTTGAGAAAGCATTACGTTATTTAACGCAGAATGGCGTGGCGCATCATAAGGTAATTGCTATTTCGCCATTTCGGGCTGTTGCCGACCGGTTGAGTTCTTTGTCGCAAAAATATCCTGGTCTTACTGCTGGAACTATTCATACCGCGCAAGGACGAGAAGCTGAAATCGTTTTTCTGGTACTTGGTGGGGATCCTGCTTCTCCTGGGGCAAAAGCGTGGGCTGCCTCTACCGTTAACCTCGTTAACGTTGCTGTGAGCCGTGCGAAATCTCGCTTATATGTTATTGGTGACCGCGACTCTTGGGCGAAACACAACTATTTCCAGCAACTTTCTGAATCATTAAAATCACACCTAGAGCAATAACATGAATATGTGTTTGCTGTTTCTTCGTCAGGAGTGCGTTTACTGTAAACAGGTTTAATAACTGTGGAGCAGACGCAATACATATGTAGCCAGCACGAATAATCATCGTGTTGGCTACCTGCGTTTCTGACGGTTTTTCGTGTTATTCGCGCTTGATGTCTGCCAGTTCTAGTATGGCCATACGTGGCTTAAAACAAGGCACATAAGGCATCCAAGGAAGCGGCATTATGTCAGTAATTTCTGGTCAAAAAAGCGTACGACGACTCCACCACGATGCTGGGGAACGCCCCATGATCACCATTTGGGAAGTTACTCGTGCGTGTGCGCTTGTGTGCCAACACTGTAGAGCGGATGCTCAACATCATCGCAACCCGAAAGAGCTTTCTACCGTCCAAGGCAAAGCCCTTCTTGACGATATTGCGGGGTTTGGAAAACCGTTCCCTATTGTTGTGATGACTGGGGGAGACCCGTTTGAACGTGAGGACCTAGAAGAACTCGTTGCGTATGGGCATGCGCAAGGGCTGCATATGGCGTTATCACCATCCGTCACGCCACGTATGACACCACAACGGTTGAAGGCTTTACGTGATGCGGGGGCTTCCGCAATGTCGTTGTCGTTAGATGGGTGCACTGCGCAGACACATGATGCTTTCCGTGGGGTTCCTGGTGTTTATGATGCGACGGTTACTGCCGCGGGGTGGGTGAAAGAGGCAGGGTTCCGTCTGCAAATTAACTCAACTGTCACTCGAAAAACTGTGCATGAGTTGCCTGACCTTCTGCGACAGGTCATTGATCTTGGTGCCGCGTTGTGGAGTGTTTTCTTTCTTGTACCTACGGGGCGCGGACAGTCATTGGATGCGTTGACTCCACAAGAAATTGAAGATGTTTTGCAATGGCTGCACG
This sequence comes from Timonella sp. A28, assembly GCF_051200815.1. Lineage (GTDB taxonomy): Bacteria > Actinomycetota > Actinomycetes > Actinomycetales > Cellulomonadaceae > Timonella. The sequence continues at coordinate 90,110 of NZ_CP195159.1, forward strand.
ACGTGTCGGATCTTGTTGCTATTAAAACCACTGAAGCGCCACATTATCGGCGAGTGGTTATTCAACGTGCGACCCACAACTATGAGCAATATGGCGACTTGTATTCGTGGTTGACGGAGCACACCGCAGAGTTGCGGGATGAACGCAACGAGTTGGGTGCTTTGCGAACGCCTCGCCCACCTATTGAAATTAACTCGGGGCGAGGCTTCGCGTTTATTGACCATGTGGGTGACGTGTATCCGTCAGGTTTTCTTCCTCAGCAGTGTGGGAATGTGAAAGAAGAATCCTTTAAAGATATTTACCGGACGTCACCTACGTTGAAGTCGTTGCGTCAGCCAGACACTTTTGACGGAAAATGCGGGGTGTGTGGGTTCAATGCATTATGTGGAGGGTCTCGATCGCATTCGTATGCGGTGACAGGAAATTTGCTTGCTTCAGACCCTACATGTGTGTACCAGCCGTAACACCTATATATAACGCAGGTTAGAACCGTGCTTCGATGTTGAATGCGGTGCCGTTTGCGTTTTCTGTCCAACGTGCTGCGTCAGCGTTGCAGGTAATGCTGGTGACGACCGTGTTGCGTGCCGCTGATTGCACAGTGTTATCTGCAATGTTTGTTGCGTGAACTGTTGCTGCTGATGTGTCGTTTCCAGTTGTGAAGACGACGTTGTTTCCACAGACTCGAATACTTGAGGGCACACCGAAGTTCTCAGTGTTGATGCGTGTTAATGGGGTTCCGTGTTCGTCAAAGACGAGGATTGAGTTTTTGTAACCAACGGCGAGTAGTTTGTCGTGGGCGTCAAAGTCGTGCACAAACTCAGATTCGTTGTGTGCCGTATTGAAAGTAATGAGGTCTGTGCTTTTTCCGTCACTGGAGAAATAGGAGAAGCTTGCTATGACGTTGGGGTCGTGTGTGGTCGTCCCAGTTGTGGTCGTGCCAGAACTGTGTGGGTTGAGTCCTAACGCGACGATGCCGTCTCCTAATGGTTTGGGTTGCGTATAGCCTTCAGCAACGACTGTTGTTGCACCGTGGAGCGGGTCATGCATGACGAGTGCAGGGTTTTTGTTGCCTTCAGGTGTTTGATATGTGGTGTGCCACCAGATTTTATCGTCGCTAAAAACGGGTAGTGCGTCACCGCCAATGGCGCCTAAAGTCAGCCCAAATTTGGTTGTGTCTGCTGGGTGTATAAAATTTGTTGTTTTCTTTGCTTTGTCGTGTAAAAAGACTCGCTGTGCGGTGCCGGATTCGAGTCCAGCTGCTTCAGACCAGACAACATATTTTTCTGTGATGCTAGCTGTTAGTGCTTGTCGTGGTGGGTCGTCTTGTACTGCGGGAGGCGTGAGATGGTAGGCGCCTTCTTTGGTGTCAAAAACGAGTTTGTTGTTTTCTTTGAGAGATCCATCTTCTATTAGGCCGTGACTGATGACTGTTTGGTGGTCGTGCCACGCTAAAAGGCTGACAGGTTTCGCAGCGTTAATTGGGTGTTCTGAGAGTGTGTGGGTTGTTAGGGAATCAGGTTGAGTTAGACCGATTTCGGTCTCAAATTTTTGTCCGGAGAAGGCACTTGCGAGTGGTGTAGGGGACGTTTCTGTTGGTTGTGCAGAGCTTTCGTCGGTTGCGCACCCTGTGGTGATTAATGCAAGCGTGCCGATGAAGGCATAGGAAGATGCTCGAAGGGCAGCACGGTTCATGTGGTTCTGTTCCATTCTGTAGCGGCAATAAAAGTAAGGGGTGAGTATCCGTGGGGAGTCTGGATTAGAACCCTAGTGTGCCTTTGAAAGAGAAATGGTTTTTCGTGATGAAGGATGGGTGCTGTCTTTGTGTAGACAAGTCGGCTTATAGCTTTGTGCGAGTGCTCGAAAGTTGCAAAACAGAGTTAAGCCATGAACGAGACTCCAGAAAATATCAATATGTGAGATGTGTTGTCAGTGCAACTTTATGGGACCCGCTGGAAGTAATTTTTGTAACAAAAGGTATATTTCAGTGCGTGGGGAGTCCATTTCATGCGTTTAGGTTGACAAAATTTCCGGCAAAATCTCGCCATTTCAATGAATGCCGTCCACATGCTGGGACGAGTGTTTCTCAGGTTACTGATCGGTATCACTTCGATAACGATGCATGTGATATTCGCACTTTTGGTTTTTGAGACAGCCAAAGGTCTGTACCTTCGTATGTAACGCAAAGGGAGTACCAGTGTTGGGTTTGCTGTACCAGCAGCAAAAATCGGTCCTGACACCTCCCATCCTTCAAGGAGGAACATTGAAGATCAAGAAGTGGGCTCCATTAGCCGCTCTTGTTGGTGCAACGCTGGCACTTGGAGCATGCTCCACCCCAGCTAGCGAAGACTCGCCAACCACAGACCAGACAAACACTGGACCAAAGGTTGTAACAGTTGGTTGGAACCAGCCGTTCTACTCATACAACGAGAACACCGACCACGGAAACGCAAGTGCGAACGCCGTGATCACCACCATGACTTTGTCGACCTTCAACTACTACGACAAAGACCTCAACCTCGTGCCAGACACCTCGTTCGGTAACTACGAGATCGTGTCGGAAGACCCACTAAAGATCAAGTACACGCTTTCTGAGAACGCAAAGTGGTCAGACGGTACCCCACTTGACTCCGCAGACCTTCTTCTCGCATGGGCTGGACTTTCCTCCAACCTCAACGACTCAGTTGACACCGATGAGGAGACTGGCGAAGTTATCGTTAAAGAAGACCAGGTCTTCTTTGCTTCCGGATCCCCAGGGCTCGCACTGGTTAAAGACGTCCCTGAAATTGGTGACGACGGTAAGTCCGTTACTTTGTCTTACTCCAAGCCATTCGCTGACTGGGAAACCGCATTCGCGCCAACAATGCCAGCACACATCACCGCAAAGTTCGCTGGACTTGGTGATGACGCAGCTGCAGGTAAAAAGGCAGTTACTGAAGCAATCCAAAACAACGACCGTAAAGCTCTAGCAAAGATCGCTGAAGCATGGCGTACAGGATTCGACTTCAAAGCAACACCAGCTGAGAACCAAGCACTGGCTTCAGGTCCGTACATCATCACTGAGTACACTGAAGGCCAATCAATTATTCTCGAAAAGAACGAGAACTACGTTGGTGACAAGGCCGGCAAGCTAGACCGTATCGTTGTTCGTTACAACGAAGACCCACAGGCTCAAGTCCAGGCGCTGCAAAACGGTGAAATTGACATGCTCGCGCCACAGGCAACAGCTGACACACTCACCCAGCTCCAAGCTCTACAAAACGTAGAAGTTGCAACAGGCGTTGACGGCACATACGAGCACGTTGACATGGTTCAGAACAACGGTGGACCATTCGACCCTGCAACATACGGCGGCGACGCTGAAAAGGCCAAGAAAGTACGTCAAGCATTCTTGCTGACAATCCCACGTCAAGCAATCGTTGAGCAGCTGATCATGCCTATCAACCCGAACGCGAAGACTCGTGACTCCTTCTTGCTCCTTGAAGACGACCCGAACTACCCAGCAATGGTTGAGCAGAACGGTTCAGCAGCGTTCAAAGACGTTGACATTGAGAAGGCAAAGTCCCTCCTCAAGGAAGTTGGCGTTGACAAGGTTGACGTACGTCTCCTCTTCGCAAAGGACAACGTACGTCGTGCAAACGAATACGTTTTGATCCAAGAGTCAGCTGCGAAGGCAGGATTCAACGTTATTGACTCCTCGAACACCGAGTGGGGTTCAATGCTTGCCACCGCACAGGACAAGTACGACGCTTCGCTCTTCGGATGGCAGTCCACCTCGACCGCTGTAACCGAGTCGGACGCAACATACCGCACTAAGGGCCTTAACAACTTCTACGGATACTCCAACAAGACCGTAGACGGCCTCTTCAAGGACCTCCAGGTTGAAACTGAGCCAGCTAAGCAGGCGCAAATCCAGATCGACATTGAAAAGCAGCTGTGGGAAGACGCCTTTGGTACCACCATCTTCCAATTCCCAGCAGTGAACGCATGGAACAAGAAGGTTTCCGGCGTACAGCCAATCTCGATCAGCCCAACCATCTTCGCAGGTTTCTGGAACTGGGACATTACAGGCTGATTCGTGGGACTTAACTCCCGCAGAATCACATGAAAATGTGAGTTAGAACTGTGGCGCCAGAGCGTGATCCGCTCTGGCGCCACAGTGCGATGTTCGAGTTCCAAGAAAAACTAGGTAAACTCGATCGGTAATTCGCTTGCGGAAAGGCCGGCTCGGTCACCGCTGGAGAGGTCAATTCATGTTCAACTTCATTTTTAGACGAGCGCTCTCGTCTTTTGGAGTGCTGCTTGTCGCCACGTTCCTGATCTACTTGTTGGTCGATTTCGCCATCGACCCACTTGAAGACCTGCGTGCAAGCACAGCACCCAATAAAGAAGCGCTTATACAAGCTCGAATAACTGCGCTGCAATTAGATGTTCCCGCGCCCGTGAGATATCTCGGCTGGCTCGGCGGGGTGGCTGGCTGTTTTGTAGGAAAATGCGATCTCGGGACTGCATGGACCACAAACCAGGATGTTATGTCTATCCTTGGTTCATCACTCGGCGTCACTCTGAAACTTGTTCTTATTGCCACAATCTTGGCAATGCTGCTCGGTATCACTGTTGGTGTTGTTTCAGCGCTGCGTCAGTACACCGGCTTCGACTACACCATTATCTTTATTTCGTTCCTTCTTTACTCCCTACCAAGCTTCTGGGTCGCTGTGCTCCTCAAGCAGTGGGGCGCAATCGGATTTAACGATTTCCTTGCTGACCCAACGCTAAGCGTTGGTTTGGTTCTGGGGCTTTCCGTTCTTGCAGGGGGAATATGGCAAGCTGTGGTCGCCGGTGACGCAAAGCGTCGACTTATTGTTTTCGGATCCGCATTTGCGCTTAACGCAGCTATCCTGTGGTACATCAGCGCTACAGGATGGCTCAACAACCCATCCTTAGGCCCTGTAGTAATCGCTATTACTGCCGCAGGAGCTGCCTTTGGTCTCACCGCACTTATGGCAGGCCTGCGTAACCGTAAGGCGCTATATGCGGCGTTGACAACAGCTCTTCTTGCAGCAGCTCTGTGGTACCCCATGCAATTCGCTTTCGTGGGAGCAACCGCTTGGTCAATAGCAGGACTAACAGTAGCGTTTGTCGCTGCAGGGTTCCTGATCGGATGGCTATTCGGCGGTTATGACCGCGCAATCTCCATGCGTGTGAGCGCTTTGGTTGGTTTGCTGAGCTTCGGGTTGCTTTTTGTCGACCGCGTTATGCAAGCGTGGAAGCCGTACTTTAATTCTTCTGCAATCAACGGACGTCCTATTGCGACAATCGGTTCAGAAACGCCAGGTCTTAAAGGCTCGTTCTGGACTACGCAGCTTGACTCCTTCACACACTTGATTCTGCCGTCAACAGTTTTGATTCTTGTTTCGTTTGCGTTGTACACGCGTTACTCGCGTGCTTCCATGCTCGAAGTAATGAACCAAGATTATGTTCGTACTGCGCGTGCTAAAGGTCTTACCGAACGTGTGGTCTTGGTGCGTCACGCATTCCGTAACGCTCTCATCCCACTCGCAACGATCATTCCACTTGACTTTGCTGGAATCCTTGGTGGAGCAGTTATCACCGAACGTATCTTCGGTTGGCGCGGAATGGGAACAATGTTCCTTAGCGGGCTTGACAAAAACGAAATTGAACCTGTGATGGCATACGTTCTTGTTATCGGTACCGTGGCTATTGTCGCCAACTTTATCGTTGACCTCCTGTACGCCGTACTGGACCCACGGATTCGAGTAAACGCATGAGCGAGCAGAACAAAAACACAGAAACACGTCTCGAAAACGAGATCGCATTGAAAGAAGTTGTTGGTCTTTCACAAGGCCAAATTGTGATGCGACGGTTCCTCCGTCACAAAGCAGCAATGATTTCTTTGTTTGTTCTTTTAGCAGTCGTCGTGCTGTCTGTAACTTCCATTGGTTGGGGACCGATCCCAGGCTGGTGGAAATGGACATATACGCAAACTGGACCCGTTGAATTGGCTGGTGGAGCGCCAACCATGCAGTTATGGGGTGAAGGTGGCTTCACCATCGGTAATCACCCATTTGGTCAAGACGAACTTGGACGTGACAACTTCGCCCGCGTTATGCGTGGTATCCAAACATCGCTTCTTGTGATGACCGTTGTTGCTTTTGTTGCCACCACGATCGGAATTCTGATCGGTACTCTTGCCGGTTACTTCCGTGGCTGGATCGACATGCTCCTCATGCGTTTCACTGAGCTTTTCCTTGTAGTGCCAATCCTTATCATCGGTGCGGTCCTTGGAAAGATCTTTGACAAGCCAACACCGCTCTACCTTGCAGTAGCACTGGGAGTCTTGAGCTGGACTGGTCTCGCACGACTCGTCCGTGGTGAATTCCTATCTCTCCGAGAACGAGAATTCGTTGAAGCGGCACGTGTAGCAGGCGCATCAAACGTGCGAATTATTTTCAAGCACATGCTGCCTAACACAGTTGCTGTCATCATCGTGAACTCCACATTGATGCTCAGCGCCGCTGTTCTTCTCGAAACCGCGTTGTCCTACCTTGACTTCGGTATTCAGCGACCAGAGATTTCTCTCGGAAACCTGATCTCTGAATATCAGTCCGCTTTTGCGACCCGTCCATGGTTGTTCTGGTGGCCAGGTCTCTTCATCGTGACGATCGCTCTATGCGTGAACTTCATTGGTGACGGTCTACGCGACGCTTTTGACCCTCGTCAACGCCGTATTCCAACTGTCCGTGCACTGCGTAAAGCTGAGCTAAAAGCTCAACTAAACGCAGCGAACGTAGCAGGTAAGGACTCTACGCAACGATGATTCAGCGAGGAGCACTAGATAACAAACGTGACCAGCAACAGTGCGAAACTTGCGCTCAGCGCAATAACACCGTTGCTAAACCACGTTTGCTTAACTGGTGCTCCTTCTGGACGAACGTCGTCGAGAAATCCTGCGTCAGCCAACGCGTCAAAACGCGCATCGCTGACCTGCTTAGCCTCTCCAGCAAGACCGAGGTTGTTGCGTTTGTTTTGGATGGTCGCCGCATAAGCGCTGTGCACGGTCTCACCGGTGGTAGAAACGTGAAAGCTACCTCGAATGTAGGTTTCTTTCACAGCAGGCCACGGAATGTGTACCGTGCGCAAAGGATTGACAATGTGCACTCCACCATCAGAGATTTCGAGGTAGGGCCGGAAATAAAACAGCCATACAGCGACACTCACAAACAGGCAACCAGCTATTGTTCGGAGCCGCAGCGTGCCGTCAGTGCCAATAACGGCGCTCACTGCGATAAAAGCAAGCAGCGCCCACAGCGCATAGGCCAGAATACGGCTGAACGTTGGACGAAAAATCTCAGTAGGACCCATACACTTAATTTTGACAGTGCGAACCAAAATTGCGGCATACGACGCTCGCAGTTGGTGGCTGTATTTGGAAGGATGTGATTGGCGATGACCTCAGGCAACGCACAATCGCCAAAGAAAAAGAAGAATGATCCCATTCTTAAGGTTGAAGATTTAACCGTAGAGTTCTGGGTTGATGGGGAATGGTTTGCTGCCGCAAAATCCATCAACTATGAGGTATACCCAGGCGAAGTTCTCGCTATCGTCGGTGAGTCAGGATCTGGTAAAACCCAGTCCTCGATGTCGCTGCTTGGGTTGCTGCCAGCAAACGGTCGCTCCACTGGAAGCGCAAAGCTCCGTGGGAAAGAACTTGTTGGGTTAAACCACAGCCAGTTGCGTCACATTCGTGGAAACGACATGGCAGTCATCTTCCAAGAACCAATGACTGCGATGAACCCTGTGTACACGATTGGGTTCCAAATTGTTGAAACACTTCGTGCGCACACAGAGATGAGCCCAAAGCGTGCTCGTGCTCGTGCGCTCGAATTGTTGAACCTCGTGGAAATTCCTAACCCAGAGGTTGCGCTCGACAAGTACCCACACCAGTTGTCTGGTGGACAGCGTCAACGTGCGATGATCGCACAAGCTCTTGCGCTTAACCCGAAAATGCTTATCGCTGATGAGCCAACGACAGCTCTTGACGTTACTGTGCAGGCAGAAATCCTTAAGCTGTTGCACGACCTGCGTCACAAGTTTGATTCGGGTATCGTCCTGATCACCCACGACATGGGTGTTGTCGCTGACATGGCCGACCGCATCATCGTTATGCGTAACGGTGAGATTGTCGAGCACGGCACATCGCATGACATCTTCAACGCTCCGCAGCACCCATACACGCAACAGCTACTCGACGCTGTGCCGCACCTTGGTCAATACACGGCGCATGATGTTGAACCAGCAAAGCCTGTGCAGCACAAAGACGAAGACCTCGTCTTTGACGCACGTGATCTCATCATCGAATACCCGAAGCGTGGTCGTGTGCCTGCCGTTCGTGCAGTTGATGGTGTGTCCTTTGACATAGCACGTGGTGAGGTTGTTGGCCTCGTTGGTGAGTCAGGTTCTGGAAAAACAACAGTCGGTCGTGCCGCAGTAGGTTTGCTTCCAGTTGCGGGCGGGTCGTTAAAGATCGACGGAACAGAAATGTCCGGCATCTCAAAAGATGAGTTGCTTGCTGTTCGCACGGATGTTTCGATTGTTTTCCAAGACCCAGGTTCGTCACTGAACCCGCGTATTCCAATTGGTGAGTCTATTGGTGAGCCAATGTTCTTGCGTAAGGTCGCTCGTGGTGCACAGTTGCAGCGTCGTATTGAAGAGTTGCTTGACCAGGTAGAGCTTCCTCGTGCTATGCGTAACCGTTACCCACACGAGTTGTCTGGTGGACAGCGTCAACGTGTTGGTATTGCGCGTGCGCTCAGCTTGAGCCCTAAGCTTTTGATCGCGGACGAGCCAACTTCTGCGCTTGACGTGTCAGTTCAGGCGAAAGTTCTTGACTTGTTCCTTGACCTGCAAAAAGAACACGGGTTTGCTTGCTTGTTCATTTCTCACGACCTTGCTGTTGTGGAAATGTTGGCTTCTCGAATTGCTGTTATGCGTCACGGAAAGCTTGCCGAATTTGGTTCGCGCAAGCAGGTGCTAGAACGTCCAGCCGATGATTACACGAAGCGTTTGTTGGCGGCTGTTCCTGTTCCAGACCCAGACGAGCAGCGTAAACGCCGGGAAACACGCGATAAATTGATCCGCGTTTCCTAAGTGCACGTACAAGTGGGGCAAGTGTTTACTTGCCCCACTTTCGTGTGTTCACGGGCTTGCGCTGCTGTGTGAGGCATGACATGTAGCCTCACCTATGGTGTTGAGGGGTAAAATTGCATAGGCCATCGTGTGAAATGCTGCGCTGATGAACAAGAGGCCTTCTTGATCCAGCGCGTGTGCCCACGCGATACCGAACACTTCGCTCCGAGATACATGTGCCCCGTACTCAAGTTTTCTGTGGAGCGGCACTGGGGAAAACCGCAACCGCGTGGCCCCGCAGGCGTTGTAACTGCAACGCTTCCACCTCTCACACTGTGAAACGAGTTCTTTTATGTCAGTGCGCTCTGACCTGCGCAATGTGGCAATCGTTGCCCACGTCGACCACGGTAAGACCACCCTTGTTGATACCATGCTCCGTCAAACCGGTGCATTTGATCCACGTGCAAACGTTGACGAGCGCGCTATGGACTCCGGTGACCTCGAACGCGAAAAGGGTATTACTATCCTCGCGAAGAACACCGCTGTCCGTTATGCAGGGCCTGCTGCTGTAGAAGCAGGCCACGCTGATGGCATCACCATCAACGTTATTGACACACCAGGTCACGCTGACTTCGGTGGCGAGGTTGAGCGTGGCTTGTCTATGGTTGACGGCGTTGTTCTTCTGGTTGACTCTTCCGAGGGTCCGCTCCCACAGACCCGCTTCGTGCTGCGTAAAGCACTCGCTGCAAAGCTCCCAGTGATTCTTGTCGTGAACAAAGTTGACCGCTCTGACGCGCGTATCGACGAAGTTGTGAGCGAAGCAACCGACTTGCTTCTTGGTTTAGCTTCGGACCTGCAAGACGAGGTTGAACTAGACCTTGAAGCAGTTCTGGACGTTCCTGTTGTGTACGCTGCAGCTAAAGCTGGTCGTGCGTCGCTTGAACAGCCAGCAGATGGAACTCTTCCAGAAAACGAAAACCTTGAACCACTGTTCAAGACAATTCTGGAGAAAATCCCAGCCCCAACATTCGACGAAACAGCGCCTTTGCAGGCTCACGTCACTAACCTTGACGCGTCTCCTTTCTTGGGTCGTTTGGCGCTTCTTCGCGTGCACAACGGAACTTTGCGTAAGGGCCAGCAGGTCGCTTGGTGCCGCGCAGACGGTTCTATGCAAAGCGTAAAGATCACTGAACTGCTTGAGACTAAAGCTCTTGACCGTGTTCCAACAGAATCAGCTGGTCCTGGCGACATCGTTGCAGTTGCAGGTATTTCTGACATCATGATCGGTGAAACATTGACCGACATTGATGACCCTCGTCCACTGCCAACAATCACGGTGGATGACCCTGCTATTTCGATGACCATCGGTATCAACACCTCACCTCTTGCAGGTAAGGGCGGTAAGGGACACAAGGTTACGGCCCGTCAGGTTAAGGACCGTCTTGACTCTGAGCTTATCGGTAACGTTTCGTTGCGTGTTCTTCCAACTGAGCGTCCTGACGCGTGGGAAGTGCAAGGCCGTGGCGAGTTGGCTTTGGCTATCCTCGTTGAGCAGATGCGTCGTGAAGGCTTTGAGCTCACCGTTGGTAAGCCGCAAGTTGTGACCAAGAAGATCGATGGCAAAGTCCACGAGCCAATGGAACACATGACCATCGATGTTCCTGAAGAATACTTGGGCGCAGTAACTCAGCTTATGGCGCAGCGTAAGGGTCGTATGGCTACGATGTCGAACCACGGTTCTGGCTGGGTACGCATGGAATTCATGGTTCCTGCACGTGGCCTCATCGGGTTCCGTACTCGCTTCATGACCGAAACCCGCGGAACAGGTATCGCTTCGTCGATTGCAGAAGGCTACGAGCCTTGGGCAGGACCAATCGAGACTCGCGTTAACGGTTCTTTGGTTGCTGACCGTGCGGGTGTTGTTACGCCGTTCGCGATGATTAACCTGCAAGAACGCGGCACTTTCTTTGTTGATCCAACACAGGAAGTGTATGAAGGCATGATTGTTGGTGAGAACTCACGTAACGAAGACATGGACGTGAACATCACCAAGGAAAAGAAGCTCACCAACATGCGTGCTGCTTCGTCTGACTCTTTTGAGAACTTGGTTCCGCCAAAGCACTTGACTTTGGAAGAATCTCTCGAATTTGCTCGTGAAGATGAGTGCGTTGAGGTGACTCCTGAGATCGTACGTATCCGTAAGGTTCTTCTTGACCAGCAGGAACGCGCACGCGCGATTTCTCGTGCAAAGAAAGCTTAAGTTTCTGGCACAGCGTTGAAGGGTCGCACCTCATGTGGGGTGCGGCCCTTCGTTTTTCTTCGTCATGCATAAGCCTTCGTGACACAATGACGGGATGCGTATTACACCTTTGGATCTGTCTGGTGGAGTAGTGGCGGTGCACGCGCACCCAGACGACGAAACATTAACTTCTGGTGGCTTATTAGCCCAATGCGCAAGGAATGGGGTGCCAGTTACTTTAGTTACGTGCACTCGAGGCGAGCAGGGAGAAGTAATCGGTGAGGATCCTTTGGCGCTTGAGGGGAATCCTTCAGCTTTAGGGATTTTTAGAGAAAGCGAATTAGCTGCCGCGTTACAGGAACTAGGGGTCACAGATCATCTGTTTCTGGATGAGATTGAAGCTATGCGGACACAGACTTCTCCAACAACACGCTACTGCGATTCGGGTATGGCGTGGGTTGCTGGTGGTTCAAGTTTTAGTAGCGCAGCGCAACTGCCCGATTCTGTTCCAGATAATGCTTTGGTGAGTTTCCCTATTGATGTGCTTGCGGCTTCGCTGGCTGACGTGATTGAGGATCGAAACCCCGCATATGTGGTGACGTATGAGCCTGGGGGTGGGTATGGGCATCCTGATCATATTCGTGCGTTTGAGATGTCACGTCGTGCGTGCGAATTGATTGTTGAGCGGGGGCTTGAACCTCCGCTGTTGTTGAGCGCTGTTATTCCACAGGAATTTGCACTAGCAGGCCGTAGTGTCATGCATGAGCAGGCGCAAGCAGGACTGTTGCGGAATGACGGGTATGTGCCAGAACTTTCTGATGCGTTTGCTGCCGTGAGTTCTCATGATCTTCAGGATGTCTTGTGTGTTGATGTGCGCCCTGTCTTTGATCAGGTAGTAGCAGCTTTGCGTGCGCACGCGACACAAGTGCAGTGGGTGACTGCATGGGATGCTGTTCGTGTTCGAGAGCCACACAATAATGACGCATATGGGCAGGCCGCTGTGTTGGGCGCATACGCTTTGAGTAATAACGTGTATGCCCCATTGTTTTCGCATGAATACTATGTGGCGTTGGCATAATCTTGTGGAATGTGGCGCACAGGGTGCGTCAAGGAAAGGAATGTAACGTACAGGTTATGAAAAGCACAGCTGTAGAGCGCATTGTTACAACAGTTGAGTATGGTGCTGCCGTGATTCTTGGGGTCATGGTAGGAGCCATCGGTACTGTTGTGCATCGGCAAGAGGTTATCCCGTTTGTTGCTGTCTTTGCTATTGCGTGTGTTTTTAGTGCTGCAGTGATGATGCGAGCTTGGCTAGGTTTGCTTGGAACCGGCTTGTATGGGGTTGGCTGGTTTGTCGCTGTGCAGGTGCTTTCTTTGTCCGGTCCAGGTGGGGATGTGTTACTTCCGGCCCAGATTTTGACGTACGTGTGGATTGGTGGAGGGCTGCTCGCAATTGCCGTGGCGTGTTTCACCCCTCGCGCGTGGTATGCAGAGTAAATTTGGCACAGTATTTGCAAGTTTTTCTTTAAAATAGTTATGTTCCTAGCATGTCGTGTGCTGTGCGTGCATGCTGGTTGAGCAGCATTTTTGGCGAGTAGCGTGAGCGGAGTATGTCATGGCCAACGGGCAAGGGCGCAAGTCTGAGGACCTTCCAGTTGATAAGCAAAAAACTGATGTAGAAGAAACCCTTGAAGAGCATGACACGGAGCATGACGCTGCTGTGAATGACGATGAGGATTCTCACGAAGAGCCCTCTGCACCTGAAGAAGACGAACTTGATGTCGATACTCGTGCGCATGCAACGGTTCAGCAGGAAGAATCTTCTGACGTAGACGAGCCAGTAGCGGAAGAAGTAGCAGAAGAAGCTGCTTCAGAAGAGGACTCTGCTGAGGAACCTGTCGTCGAGGAACCTGTTACGCGTGATCCAGAAGAATCTACTGCACCAGATGTGACTGCTTCTGCAGATGAACCTTTGCTTGACGATTCAACGCACGAGACTTCTGCGCCAGAAGAAAACGATTCAACAGAAACAGATGACAGCGAACCTGCTGTTGAAGAACCTGCTGTTGAAGAGCCTGCTGTTGAAGAACCTGCTGTTGAAGAACTTGTCGTTGAAGAGCCTGCTGTCGAGGAGCCTGTTCAGGAAGAAACGAAGCGTGTTTCTCCTGCACCGATCCCTATTTTGACAACTCCGCCAGAAAACCCTCTCGCTCCTATTGAGCCTTCCGAGGTGGAAAAGCCAGACGAGCGTGAACCCGAATCGGTTATTGAAGAGGACAGTGCTCCTGCGACAACAGCACACCCAATTGTTGACGCTGCTGCACTTTCCCACGGGACGACGGAACAACCGCAACCGGATGTACAGCCTAAAGCTGATGCTGCCCCAAAAACCGCAAGTGAGCCTGTAACTGAACAGCCACCAACTATTGCCCCACGATCGTTCTTACCGGAACAATCGGTTTCTCAACATGTTGTTGGAACTGCGCATAAAGAATCAAAAAAAGACTCAAACGCTAGTTTGGATGACTTCGAAAATGAAGAAAAAACTAAGTTCAACTGGAGTCGAGGGTTTATTGGCATCACTGCTGGGGTCGTTGTTCTTGTTGGCGGATATTTAGCTGCTCAGTGGGCTTTTGCTGATTCAATCGCGAAAGGCACAACTGTTGCAGGAGTTGATGTCGGCGGCCTGAACGAAGCAGACGCGGCAACATTATTGGATGAACGACTGAGCCACCAGCTTGACGCGAAAGTGCAACTTTCGTCAGGAGAATTAAAAACATCGATTGTTCCACGCGAAGCTGGAATTTCGTTAGATGCTGCACAAACCGTTGATGGCCTTACGGGTTTCACGTTAAGTCCAGCATACTTTTGGGATCACATCGCTGGTGGGGGAGAACTTGAACCCGTCTTGACGGTCGATAACACTGCATTTAAAACAACTATTGAAGCAGCCGTAAGCTCTCTTCACGTTGAACCGGTCAACGGCACCGTAGCGTTCGTTGATGGTGCTGCGGTCGCGACACCTGCTGAAGATGGAACGAGCGTCGACTACGCAGATGCCCAAAAGAACATCGTCGATAATCTGTTCACTTCAGTGCGCCCAATCCCATTAACAACCATGTCGGTCGCTCCAGAAATGACTCAAGAGCTGACAGACACATACTTGCAAGAAGCGAAAAAAATTGCTTCTGCTTCTGTAACCGTGCAGGTAGGGGATCAATCTGCGGAGTTGCTTCCAGATACCTTTACGAAAGATATTTCGGTGTCTACTGAAGGCAACACGATGTCTTTTGATTTTGATGGCGAAAAATTAGCGCAAGACGTGGTGAAACGTACCGATAATCTTTTGACGGAATCAAAAGACGCAAAATTTGTTTTCGTTGAGGGAAAACCAGTCATTAAGCCTGGTAAGGCCGGAACAAAAATTGATGCTGAAGCACTATCGCGTGACTTTGCACAGGCAGCAAAAGGCGATAACCGGACGACAGAAGCGCACCTTGTAGAAGTTGATCCTAAAGACTCGAATGAGGCTCTAGAAGCACTTGGTATTAAAGAAAAAGTTGCGAGCTTTTCCACGCCGCTCACAAGCGAGTATTACCGTACGGAAAACTTGCGACTGGCAGCAAAGCGGGTAACTGGAACTCTCGTCAAGCCAGGCGAAGAATTCAACCTCATTAAGGCTATCGGCCCAGTGACCACCGCAAACGGTTATCATGCTGCCGGCGTTATCGTAAATGGCATCCACAAGGATGGTGTGGGTGGTGGACTCTCACAAATGTCTACTACGTCGTACAACGCTGGCTTCTTTGCAGGTATGACAGATATTGCGCACCGCCCACACTCGGTATGGTTTACCCGTTACCCAGAAGGCCGTGAATCTACCCTCTTTGAAGGTTCCATCGACATGATTTGGCGCAACGATTCTGACACGGGAATTTTGCTTCGCAGCTACATTTCTGGCGGAAAACTCACCGTTGAAGCGTGGGGAACAAAAACATACGACGTTAAAACAACGACATCACCTCGTCGGAACATTGTTCGGGCAACTACGAACACGTCAACCGCGAGTGATTGCATCCCTTACCGCCAAGGGCATGACGGGTTTACTGTAACGGTTACACGAAAAGTTACAGAGATAGCCACCAGCAAAACCGTCATCGACGAAGCAAACACGTGGACATATAAACCAGACCACGGTGTCGTATGTGAAAAGCCAAAATCTGAAAAGGACGACAAAGACAACTAGACACAGCGAGTGTCCGTTCTATAGCGCAGAAGCGATCATTATTGCTTCTGCGCTATAGCATGTGTAGAGCGATCCACCTGAAGCGAAGGAGCACACATGCTAGGCAGAAGCGAAAGAGAATCTGCGGTTCATGCATTAATGGCAGCGGAACGCGGCGGGTGGACTCAAGGAGACTCAGTGCTTCTTGATTTAGGTGCTCGTAGCACAACGCTGTCAACGATTGCGGCACTTGATGCGATTAGTGCAGTGGTGCACATCGGACACCCTGCTCAACCTTTGCCTGATCTAGAACGCCTCCTTTTAGCCGCAGATAACTCACTAGTAATTACGAGTGCCTCGTCCATCGAATCTCAATGGACTTTGGTGAGTCGTTCACAAGAATCATCAACTCACGCCATCATTGACGAATCGGGAATGCGGGATTGCCGGTATGTACTTCGTACCTTGGGTATAGCTCCGCATGTCGTCCCCACCAGCATGTCTGTCGAAGAACGTGCTGAATTGGCCGGTGAGCATGGGATGCTCGTGATTGAACGATCGGTAATCCCAGCAGGCTTCATTGAATTACCTGATTCATACAAGTTCGCTGAGGTACCTGCCCTGTGGTACGGGCTAGTGCAAAAAAAGACTGAGCTGCCATCTTTTACTGAAGAAGCCCAAGTATGGTTGGCATTTGGCCCGCATGAAGATCATCAAGGTTCGTTGTTAGCGACACTGTCTGTGTTTGCAGAACAGGGTATTGACCTACAGCATTTGCGTTCTCAACGTTCTGCGCAGGGCCCGCACATCTTTTTGAGTTCATTTGGGGTTACCAGAGCACAGCAACTCAACGCTTTGCTCGGGGAACTTACACAACGCGAGGTGCAACATCGCGTTTTAGCTGTACTTCAAGGCTCACATTTTGTGCCTGGCCCTGATGCATTAACCCCAGTATGGTCTCGCATATCTGGTTCTGAAATATAAGGTAGGCGGCTTTCATGCACACGCGTGTTGGATATTTGGGTCCTGAAGGAACCTTCACCCACCAAGCTGCGCTGTCTGCTGCTCCTAAAGATGCACTGTTACTGCCGTTAGGAACAGTAACTGACGTCTATGACGGAGTGGAAGAGGGCACACTCGACTATGGAATTGTTGCTATTGAAAGTTCTGTAGAAGGCTATGTTGTTCCTTCGCTGGATGCTCTTGTAGCGGCCCGTAACGTTGTCGCGGTTGATGAAGTGTTTGTGTCGATTGCTTTTGACGCGTTTGTGCGCCCTGACGCAGGCGATACATTCAGCGAAATAGTGGGCCATCCTCACGGTCTTGCTCAATGTCGTAACTTTATTTCGCAACGTCATGTGCATGAAGTTTCAGCTTCTTCAAATGCGGCTGCGTGCAGAGACATACAAGCACATCAGATTGCTCTTGGACCAGCATTGTGTGGAGAGCTTTATTCGTTGGAACGCTTGGCTTCGAATGTTCAAGATTTTTCTGGCGCGCGCACACGGTTTTTACTCATTACGTCGCGTGATCGGGTACTTGCAATACCTGATAGACAACAGGCGTACAGCGAAGCGGACGCGTCGCGGTTACGTACGATGCTTGCCGTTACCCCAAAAATTACTGGGCCGGGTGTGCTCGCACGGATATCAAACGCATGTGGCGAACGGGACGTAAACATGTCTTCTCTTATTACGCGCCCGCTAAAAGCTTTGGAAGGGAAATACACCTTCATCATTACGGTAGATGCTGCCCCGTGGCATCCTGAGTTACATGATGTTTTAGAAGGGTTCTTACATCACGGCGACGCGGTAAAAACTTTAGGAGTGTTCCCAGCGCGCGGTGAAATTGATGACACCGTTGACCAGTCTCGTATTGCGCCATTGAGCGCAGATTCGTCTTCCACGGCTGTGGAAACAGCACGAGCTTTACTGTGGTGAGGAACCGACATGCCGCTTTCAACGATAAGCATTATTGGATTGGGTCTTATTGGCGGGTCTTTAGCGCTCGCTGCGAAAAACAGTGGCGTGACAGTTCATGCATGGGACATTGACCAGTCAACACGTGATGATGCGCGTAACCATGGTGTGCAAGTACATGAGACGTTAGCGGATATTTTTTCGCAGGAGACAGAAATTGTTGTGCTTGCCGTGCCGTTAAAACACATGGCAGAAACCCTATTAAAGGTTGCTCAGCAGGTGTCACCGGACGTGACTGTTACTGATGTTGGAAGCGTTAAAGGCAGTGTTCTTCGCGCAGCTCGTGAAGCAGGGTTGGGTGCGCAATTTGTGGGGGCCCACCCCATGGCGGGCACTGAAGAATCGGGCTTTATGGCCGCTCAGCCAAAACTTTTTTTGGGGGCAACGTGGGCGGTAACGCCGCAACAGAACTGCGAGCAGCAACATGTTGTGCAGGTATTACGGATGATTACCCACGTTTTTCATGGTCGTGCGCTTGTCCTTGACGCTGACACGCATGACCAAGCAGTCGCGCATGTCAGTCATGTTCCGCATGTCCTTGCGCATGCATTGTTGAACTCAGTGCAGCACTCGTCTATTCGTTCTATTGCTGAGCGTTTAGCAGCGGGGAGTTTTCGTGACGGAACCCGTGTTGCACGCGGAAATCCGCAAAGGAATTACGCAATGATTGCAGATAACCGTGCAGCTGTGGTTCCGGTGTTGGATAACCTCATTGAAGATCTCATAGTTCTTAAAGAGGCATTAGGTGAGGAGCATAGTGGTAGTGCACGTGCTTTTTTTGCCGGCGAGCTTCTCTCACGTGAGGCGGCAGAGCAACCTGAACGCCTAGTTCTCGGGGAAACATGGCTTGACGATGTTATGGACATGGGCAGTGCAGGTCGTCTCGTCGTCCACGTTGCAGATGTTGAATCGTCTGAACGTGGGCGCATTGTTGTTGACTATGCGTAGTGCACACGTGCGGAAAGCGGTCACGGCGTTTGTGGTGTGCGGCGTGCTCTGCGCTGCGGTGGTGGCGGAATAAGTTTCCCAATAGCAATGTCGTCACCCTGTACCTGAGTGATGCCAGCGCGAGTTTCTAACGTTAACGTGTGTGAGTCTTTGGCGATGATTGTGCCGAGGATGTCAGTGTATTTGTGGGTTGACCCAGAAGGTAGGTTAACTCGCACCATGACGCGTTGTCCCACTTCCCATGCTTGCCATAAGTCGTCGGGATCGTTTTGGGGGGTTGCCGCGTTAGGGTTATTCATACAGACCATTTAACACTGAACCACCACGTGGACTTGAGTTTTCGTGCTGAGGCCTAGGTGAGGGATAATAGAAGCAATCTGTGCCACGTGCACGTTTGCTCATGCGAAAGGAACCACAAGTGACCTACGTGATCGCCAAGCCTTGTGTCGACGTCAAGGATAAGGCGTGCATCGAGGAGTGTCCCGTTGACTGCATTTACGAAGGTAAACGTTCGCTCTATATCCACCCAGATGAGTGCGTAGACTGCGGTGCTTGTGAACCCGTGTGTCCAGTAGAAGCTATCTACTATGAAGACGATGTTCCAGACGAATGGTCTGAATACTACAAGGCGAACGTTGAGTTCTTTGACGACTTAGGTTCGCCAGGTGGTGCAGCAAAGATGGGCCAGATTGATAAGGACCACGAAATCATCGAAGTTCTGCCACCGCAGGCGTAACGTATGGGTTTCGCAGATACATCACAGCTTGTTTTTCCGTGGGATGTTTTAACGCCGCTGGCTCAGCTAGCGCGGCAACACCCTGATGGCATCGTGGATCTTTCGGTGGGAACACCCATAGATCCGACGCCACAGGTCATTCAGAGCGCTCTTACACGAGCTGCTGATGCTCATGGTTATCCGCTTACTTATGGTACGAGTGAAGTACGTGAAGCAATTTCTGCGTGGTTTGCTCGGCGACGTCATAGTGTGGTTGATCCGCGTGATGTACTGCCGACCGTTGGTTCTAAAGAACTTGTTGGGTTGTTGCCCTCGCTCTTAGGTTTGGGCGAGGGCGACATCGTGGTGCATCCTGACGTTGCATACCCGACATACGATGTTGGGGCGCGACTTGCAGGTGCTACACCTTTCCCTGCTTCTGATGTTGAGCAATGGCAGGGAAACCCAAACGTTAAATTAGTGTGGATTAATTCACCAGGAAACCCTCATGGTGGGGTGCTGTCTGTTGAACAACTCCAGCAGATTGTTGCTGCGGCACGCCGTTTGGGTGCGTTGGTTGTTTCAGATGAGTGTTACGCAGAATTGCCGTGGCAGGAACCGTATGTTTCTCAAGGCGTTCCTTCGGTATTGGACCCGCGGGTATGCGGTGATTCATATGAAGGTGTGTTGGTTACGTATTCGTTGTCGAAGCAGTCGAATGTTGCCGGATATCGGGCAGCTTTTGTTGCCGGCGATCAGAGCGTTGTGGCTCGATTGTTGGAGATACGTAAGCATTTAGGTTTGATTGTTCCTTTCCCTGTGCAGGCGGCTATGACTGCTGCTGTGCAGGACGATCAGCATGTTTCTGAGCAGCGTGCGCGTTATGCGCAGCGTCGTGGTGTGCTGTTGCGTGGTCTTGAAACTGCGGGTCTGCATGTTGATGAATCTGCTGCAGGCCTGTATTTGTGGGTGCGTGCAGATGATGCTTTTGAGTCTGCTTTAACTGAGCAGTCCCGTGTTCTGGTTGAGAATGCTCGGTCGGTTCTTCCAGGAAAATGCTGGAGTACGGTCGCATTTTTGGCGCAGCTGGGAATTCTTGTTGCACCTGGAATTTTTTATGGTTCTGCTGGTGGCGGGCATGTACGTGTAGCTTTGACTGCTGATGACGAGCGCATCTCAACGGCAGCAATGCGACTTGAATCACAAGCCCGGCAGAAACTTTCCCCCTTCGTTACAATAACTTGACCGACTCTTTTACTAGTGTGTGATGGTTATCACCGTCCAAATAGGTAATTAGGCCCACAAAAATTTCCCGTTTTATGGATGGGAAAGATACCGTTACTTACAGCACATTGTGTCGAAGAGACGTTGCTTGAGCACAGCCCTTGCACGCTCTAGCACAACTAGTGGACTCGTAGCGTGGCGCTCAACGACGGCGTTCAAGCGCAAGGAAGGAAAACATGTCTGAAAACCCACAGGCAAAAGTGACTCTCACGGTTAACGAGGATTCACAGGACCTTCCGGTTACTGTAGCGACCGAAGGAAATAGTGGTATCGGTGTTGCTTCACTTTTGAAGACAACAGGTATGGTCACAGTTGACCCTGGCTTTACCAACACCGCATCATGTGAATCTAAGATTACGTACATTGACGGTGAGGCAGGGATCCTGCGCTACCGCGGATACCCCATCGAACAACTTGCCGAACACTCAAGTTTCCTCGAAGTCGCATACCTGCTTATTCGAGGCGAACTGCCAAGCCCTCATGAACTCGAAGCTTTTGAAGCGCGCGTAAACCGGCACACACTGGTTCCAGAAGGCTTCCGTACCTTCATGGGAACCTTCCCAGTGAACGCGCACCCCATGGCGGTAATGGCCTCAGCTATTAACGCTTTGCCGACTTTTTACCCAGACTCACTCAACCCCTTTGAAGAGGACACCGTTGAATTAGCGACGGTATTACTCCTCGCAAAAGCACGTACGATCACGTCATACCTGCATCGTCGTCGTCATGGGGAACCACTGCTCTACCCAGACTATTCACGCGGGTATGTTGAAGACTTCTTACGTATGACGTTCTCTGAGCCTTATCACTCATATGAGGCTAACCCTGCGGTTGTCGATGCACTCGATAAATTGCTTATCTTGCATGCAGACCACGAACAAAACTGCTCCGCATCAACTGTGCGAGTAGTAGGCTCCAGCCACGCAAACCTGTACGCATCAATTGCTGCAGGTATCAATGCGCTTTCTGGACCACTGCACGGTGGAGCGAACGAATCAGTCCTAAAAATGTTGCACGAAATCCGAGAAGCTGGGGGAGACCCAAAGAGCTTCATGGAGAAGGTCAAAAACAAAGAAGACGGCGTACGTCTGATGGGCTTTGGCCACCGTGTCTACAAAAACTACGACCCTCGTGCCGCAATCGTAAAAAAGAGCGCAGACGCAGTATTGTCCACGCTAGGTAAGCGTGACCAACTTCTTGACATCGCCCTCGAACTCGAAGACATCGCGTTAAACGACGAGTACTTCATCTCGCGCAAGTTGTATCCAAACGTGGACTTCTACACGGGACTCATCTACAAAGCGATGGGCTTTGAACCAGAAATGTTCACACCATTGTTCGCTCTTGGGCGTATGCCGGGATGGATCGCACAGTGGCGTGAAATGATGAAAGACCCACAAACAAAGATCGGGCGTCCACGCCAGATCTATACAGGCGCAACGGAACGGCCATACGTTCCCGTTACCGAACGCTAAACACAACGAGGGCTACCTGCACAATGCAGGTAGCCCTCGTGTGTTATTTCGATTATTTGCTTGTGTAATCGGCAACGTACAGACGTATATGTTCTGGACTCTCGGGTTGTTCAAATCGTTGATCAGATTCGGAATCAGCCGAATCAAAGTCATGCCACGCTGAACCAATATCAGAGCCAGCCTCACGACCGCGCGACAACGACCACATCCAATCCTCACTCGTCACAGCAACAACGCTGGTTGAATGAACAGTAAGTACCGACCATTGCATCACCGTGGCAACATTCTTGACAGTTTTACCTGGTAGCTGTGATGGATCCACATCAATGTATCCGTGCTCGGACACTACCTCGATCTTCGCATCAGGGAAATCTTGAGAAACGCGCTCTTCAACAATGCGCAAGGCTTCTTCCTGTTCGTCTGCTGCAAAAAAAGATTTTTGATCAGGTAACGAACAAGAAACTACAGGCGATACGTTCCCCGACAAAGCTGCAGCCCACGCCCGCGAAGAATCCTCATGTTGAGCGTAAGCGTCAGGAAAAGCAGAACGCTGCACCGTCTGTGCAGCTACCGTCAACGGAAGACCGGCGTAATCAGGGACATCTTTTAAATGCGTATAAAACTGGGTTGAGGAATACACCGGATCCATAATCTGTTCAACAGACCCCCATCCTTGCGATGGACGCTGCTGAAATAATCCAACTGAATCACGGTCGCCATAATCAATGTTGTATAGCGAAGACTCTTGCATTGCCGTCGCAAGAGCAATCGCAACGCCATCCCCAGCCATCGACAAGTCAACACCGACAGCAGCGATCAACGCCGAATTGTCGGCTTGCTGTGCTCGCAGCGAATACGTCGATTCGTCGTCAGACACATAGCAGCGATGAGTAGCGCGCGCAGGTGCATCAAACGAATTTAAAAAATAAACGACGCCCACAACACATAAGCCAAGGACGCCAACACCAACAATAAACCCGACAAGGACTCGACCCAGTCCACGTTGCACCGCCAAAACTTACACCCCCAATAAGTCCACATAAAACAGGTGGGTGTGCGCACTCAAGCACACACCCACCGAACGCACATGCTAGTTCGCGTGTAACGCCTCGTTCAATTCGATGCCCGTACCCGCACGCACGACAGCTTCAACGCCGCCAGTTTGCGAATTGCGACGGAACAACAAATTGTTGCGGCCAGACAAATCGCGAGCCTTCACCACAGTAGATTCCGCATCGTTGGCGGTCTTCAACGAAACTTTCGTTCCAGAGGTGACATACAAGCCAGCCTCAACGATGCAATCGTTGCCCAACGAAATTCCGATTCCTGAGTTTGCACCCAACAATGAGCGTTCACCAATGGAAATGGTTTCCTTGCCGCCACCAGACAACGTTCCCATAATTGATGCGCCACCACCGATGTCTGAGCCATCCCCAACAACAACACCAGCAGAGATGCGCCCCTCAACCATCGACGTGCCTAAAGTGCCAGCATTAAAGTTGCAGAACCCCTCATGCATGACCGTGGTACCTGGGGCAAGGTGCGCGCCCAAACGTACACGATCCGCATCAGCAATACGGACACCAGCAGGTACCACATAGTCAACGAGACGAGGGAACTTATCGATAGACACAACAGTGACGTGACCACGCGGCTTGAGCGCTGCACGAGTCAACTCAAAATCGGTGACCGCACACGGACCAAAGTTCGTCCACACAACGTTCGCAAGCAAACCGAACACGCCATCTAAGTTCAACCCGTGAGGGCGTACTAGACAATGCGAAAGTAGGTGAAGTCGAAGATAAACATCGGCAGTATCGGCAGGTGCAGCATCAAGGTCAATACGCGTGACGACGACACTCGTCGTCACTTGACGGGCTGCATCAAAGCCTTCCAAAGCAACCAAAGCCTCAGGAACTACAACATCGCGTGGAGCCTCCCCAAGGGCAGGAGAGGGGTACCACACATCAAGAACAGTGCCATCAGAGAACGTGGAGGCTAAACCAACGCCCCAAGCCAAACGTGGATTCGAAGAAGTCATGAAACTACAGTATGCGCGATCAGTTTTGTAACGAAAGGAATCACACAATATCGTCGTGTGATGTACACGTGATTACTAGGTAGTAACCAATTTGAGGAGGCACACCCAACCCCAAAACACGCATGACAGGGGAGTATATTGGGCATTATGCCTAACACAGATCTCGAACACACTTCCCGCAACAACATAATTCAGCTCCCCGTGCACGACGGCCCAGTAACCCTCACAGAAGCCCTCTGCAACATCGAGTCAGTGTCAGGCAACGAACAAGCAATAGCCGACGCAGTAGAACACGTCTTACGCACTACAGCCCACCTTGACGTCACCCGCATCGGCAACAACATTATTGCCCGCACACACCTAGCACGACCCAGACGCGTCATCATCGCCGGTCACCTCGATACCGTACCCGTAGCAGACAACCTCCCCGTACAACGCACAACCATCGACGGCACAGAAGTCCTCTGGGGGCGAGGAACCGTCGACATGAAAGCAGGGGTAGCAGTCCAACTCGCGCTCGCAGTAGAACTCACCAACCCACAACAAGACATCACGTGGTGCTTCTACGACAACGAAGAAGTCGACGCGCACCTCAACGGATTAGGCGTAGTAGCCCGAACCGCCCCAGAACTCCTCCACGCAGACTTCGCCATACTTGGCGAACCATCTAGCGCGGGCATCGAAGGCGGCTGCAACGGAACCATGCGCGCCATCATCACTACGCACGGAACCGCCGCACACTCAGCCCGCGCATGGATGGGCGACAACGCCATCCACGCAGCAGCCCCCATACTCAGCAGACTTGCCGCCTACATTCCAGAAACCATCACAGTCGAAGGACTTGACTACCGTGAGGGCATGAACGCTGTAGCAATCAGCGGAGGCATCGCCGGAAACGTCATCCCAGATCTCTGCGAAGTCACAGTTAACTTCCGGTTTGCACCAAGCAGAAACGAACAAGAAGCAGAGCAGCACATACGAGAACTCTTCACCGGATTTGATGTGCGTATCGTGGACAGCGCTCCTGGCGCAAAACCAGGGCTCGATGACCCTGCAGCCCAAGAATTTGCGGCACAAGTACTTGGCCTCACTGGTGGAAAGCCGGGCCCCAAATATGGGTGGACAGACGTCGCACGCTTTGCCCAACTTGGTATATCCGCCGTAAATTTCGGCCCCGGAGATGCCATCTACGCACACAAAGACGACGAACACTGCCCCATAGAACACATCAACGTATGTTACGAAGCGTTGAAATCTTGGTTGATGTAGTGTGCACGCAACGTGTCGAGCGCTTTTCTTATGACCAGCACTAATAGGGTGGAGTTATGAACACACAGAACGAACAGTCAGGGCGCGAGTCCTACCGCAAAGGCCCAATACTACTCCGCGGATCACAAATCCCACACCAAACGTCAGACCAGCGACTACTCGGAAAATCACAGTCCTCTGACTGGGTGCACGACGACCCATGGCGTGTCTTACGTATCCAAAGCGAATTTGTCGAAGGTTTTGGAGCGCTTGCAGAGTTGGGCCCAGCAATTTCAGTGTTTGGTTCGGCACGAACCAAAATTGATCACCCTGACTATCAGCTGGCTGAAGAAGCTGCACGCCGTATCGTGGATCGCGGATATGCGGTTATCACTGGCGGTGGCCCAGGCGTGATGGAAGCAGCAAACAAGGGAGCACACGAGGCTGGTGGCGTCAGTGTTGGACTGGGGATTGAGCTTCCTTTTGAACAGGGCATGAACCAGTACGTCAACCTTGGCGTGAACTTCCGCTACTTCTTTGCTCGTAAAACGATGTTTGTGAAGTACGCTTCTGGGTTTGTGGTTCTGCCAGGAGGCTTCGGCACATTTGACGAACTCTTCGAAGCCCTCACACTTGTTCAAACACACAAGATCACAGAATTCCCGATTGCTCTTGTCGGCACTGACTACTGGGGTGGCCTCATCGATTGGCTACGCACCAGTGTTGCCGGACGCGGCATGATCAACGAATTCGACGTCGATCTCTTCCACGTTGTTGATTCCGCTGAAGAAGCAGTGCAAATCGTCGCTGATCGCGCTGACGCAATGCGCGCAGACGCTTTGCGTGCGGCTGCAGAACCAACGGAGCCGGTAGAAGGGTGACCTTCCCGCCATCACCACGCTTATGGTTGCGGGGCCAACCTGTCGGAACACACGACGGAATGGCCCCGTCAATCATGGCGATCATTAACCGAACCCCCGACTCCTTCTTTGAAGGGGCACGTCAGTTTGATGATGTAACTGCGTTACAAGCAGCAGAAACTGCTTTAGCTGAGGGTGCGCAGATCGTCGACATTGGGGGAGTGCGCGCTGGTGGCGGTCCCATCATCACGGTGGAAGAAGAACTGAGGCGGGTCGTTCCTTTTGTGTTGCGCGTGCGTGAACTATTTCCAGAATTACTCGTAAGTGTTGATACATGGCGCGCAGAAGTTGCCCGAGAAGTTGCTGCTGCTGGGGCTGACCTTATTAATGACACGTGGGCGGGGCATGATCCAGACCTCGTCTCGGTGGCAGCGGAAAACGGTATCGGCATAGTGTGCTCTCATACAGGCAACATGACACCCCGGACAGACCCTTTTCGCGTGACATATCCGCCGACATCACACTCTCTTCCAGGCGTTGTTGTTGATGTATTAGACACCTTGCGTGCTTCAGCTGAACGAGCAGTGCAGGCTGGCGTTGACCCACGCAGCGTCATTATTGACCCAACACACGATTTTGGAAAAAACACGTGGCATTCGCTGCAACTTGTGCGGCACACGCACGAATTAGCTAGCGTGGGCTTTCCAGTGCTCATGGCCTTGTCACGTAAAGATTTTGTGGGTGAAACCCTAGACCTCCCGCCGCACGAACGACTCGAAGGAACCCTCGCAGCAACTGCCATAGCAGCATGGCAGGGAGGCAGAGTTTTTCGTGCACATGACGTACAAGCGACACGCAGAGTGCTCGACATGGTTGCTGCAATGCGAGGAGACATCCCACCTCAACGCGTTACTCGGGCCGTTAGGTAAACATATTTGACGTTAGTAATCACTGGTAACCAGCGCGCTATTAGGTAAAATGGGTCAGAAGTTTACCGCCTTTTTAACAAGTGTGCAGAACCTCTCACCTCACGATTGGAGTGTCCAGATGGCTGCAATGAAGCCCCGTACAGGTGATGGCCCCATGGAAGTCGTCAAAGAAGGGCGTAGCATCATTATGCGAGTCCCTCTTGAAGGCGGCGGACGCCTTGTGGTCGAACTCAATCAAAATGAGGCCAACGAGCTTGGAAAGCTCTCGAAGTAGTTATGGAATAGTTTTGACACCACGCAATGAGCATGAACGTTCACGCAACTCGCTCTGGCGAGAAACCCCACGTGTAGTTGTCTCTGAAGGCACTATCAAAACATGTGATTTTCTTACCGCAGACGAAGTCGATGCAATAGCGGTTGGCGTTGGCGCACCGGTTTTGGGCGACGACGAACTACAGCCACGTGCAGGAACCGTTCATGCTTCTGCGCGTTATCGCATCAATCTGGCTGAACTGGCTGAACGTAACCATTTCACTGCTGCTCCGGGCACCGTTCACGTTATTGATTTGCCTGTGACACACCCAGGTTCTGGTGCAGTGTTACCGTGGCAAGGTTTGCCACTGCGAATCATTTTGATGGGTGTGGGGCGAGGCACCGACGAAGAGCTTCGCACTGCGGGGGCCGCGCTGGCAACAGCAACACGTGGCCTTAAACGTGTTGTCACGACTGTTGCGGCGCGTTCGGATGATCGAGGAACACGCCACTTTGTTGAAGGCTACCTGTTAGGCGCCTATCAGCCGTGGAACATGAAAAATAAAGAGGAAAGGCCTCCAGCGCAAGAGCTTGTATTGCTGGGGCCAAACTCCCAAGCGGCTGTTGATGATGCGCAACGGCACGCCCGGTTAACGTGGTTTACTCGTGATCTTGCGATTATTCCGGCAAATATTAAAACTCCACGCTGGGTGGCCACGCAGTTCACAAAGGTCGCAGAACAGCACGGTTTACTGGTTCGCACGTGGACCGAAAAAGAACTTGTTGCTCAAGGTTTTGGGGGCACTTACGCCGTAGGTAAGGGTTCAAGCCAAAAGCCTGTGTTTGTGCAGGTGAGTTACACACCTGCACAGCCGAGTAAGGACAGCAAGCATGTTGTTGTTGTAGGTAAAGGCATCACTTTTGATACTGGTGGCATTTCAATAAAGCGCCCTCGTGAATCAATGATCACGATGAAAATTGATATGACTGGTGCTGCTTCTGCCTTCGCTGCGGTTGTTGGTGCTGCGCAAAGCAAAGTCAAACATAGGGTTTCAGCGCTTATCCCACTGGCAGAAAATCATTTTGGGGCTGAATCAACGAGACCAGCAGACGTTATTTCTGTGTTTGGTGGAACAACCGTTGAAATCGCCAATACGGATGCAGAAGGCCGTGTCGTTATGGCCGATGCGTTGGCCTATGGTGCTCTTGAACTTAAGGCCGATCTTCTTGTAGACGTAGCGACATTGACTGGTGCTGCAGCTATGACATTGGGCCACAGCCATGCTGCTTTGATATCCAATGATGAGCAGTGGGCTCAGGCATTTGAAAGTGCTGCTTTGGAAACAGGCGAATACGTGTGGAAGATGCCGTTAGTGCGTGAATACGATAACGCGTTGAAATCTGATGTCGCAGATATTCGAAATATTCCGCAAGAGTCAGCAGGGGCAGGCCCTATCGTCGCTGCGCTGTTCTTAGAACGGTTCACTCATGGCGTGCCATGGGTACACCTTGATATTGCGGGGCCAGCGCATCGCGATAAAGCACATCATGAAGTAAATAAAGGCCCAACAGGGTTTGGTGCCAGGATTATCACCCACGTGCTCGAAAACTTATAACAGGTATGGGGTTAATGTGCGGTTTTTGTTGCGCAGAGCAAGCCATTTCCTGTAGGTAGCAGCGCGACCTGCCATGCCGAATCGTCGAGTAACTCACGGTAAATGGTGCGTAAGGCGCTCGGTACTTCTTCACGATTCACAGGATCGGCTACTTTACCGAACCACAGCGCATTGTCGAGGACCAGCAGTCCGCCGCTGCGCAATAGCCGGGCAGCCTGAGTTATGTAATGATGATAATCAAGGGCATCTGTCCCGACGAAAATCATGTCATAACTGGCATCAGCGAGACGAGGTAGCACGTCTAGTGCACGGCCTGAAATCGTTCGAGTTCGTGCCGGCTTGATACCGGCTTCTAAAAAGACTCGCTTAGCCGCACGGTGGTGTTCTAACTCGGTGTCGATCGTGGTTAAGACTCCGTCAGGAGCCATGCCTTCTAAAAGCCATAAGGAGGCAACACCTGTTCCCGTACCGATTTCAACCACGGCGCGAGGACTGCTCATTGCGGCAAGCAGCCGTAGGGCAGCGCCTGTTCCCGGTGAAATGCTTGGGCAACCTAAATGGGCGGCATGCTCGCGGGCTGAGAGAATGTTGTCGTTTTCCGAAACGAACTGCTCGCTGTACGTCCAGTTTTGAGCTTTTCTCAGCCACGCGTCCTCCAAATCCAAAGTGTGTTCTCAGTGTACTCAGTCAAATAGGCAAAACAGTGGGATTCAGGCCGCCGCAAAAGGTGAGATTCGCATACTCCGGTGTGATGTTTAACTTTGTTTAAACTGCGTGTTTGTTGGACGATCGCACCAATCGCTGGCACACCATATTTCACAGGTTTTTGTAAGGTCTACCTGAAATAATTGGCGCATGCGCACAAATGATGCGCTGCATACGTTTGATACATGAGTAAACGTGCCACCGTCATTGAGGAATACGCCTATGAGCGAAGGCCCCACCCCCGTTCAACTTGTTGATGCACGTGCCGAGTCTGGTTCGACCACGCACACGTGGGAACGCGTTGTGCTTGAACACTCACAGAGGGTGTATCGCCTTGCCTATCGTCTTACCGGTAACCAACAAGACGCGGAAGACCTCACGCAAGAGGTGTTTATTCGCGTATTTAAGTCGTTGCATAACTTTCAGCCCGGCTCCTTTGAAGGCTGGTTGCACCGCATAACTACCAATGTGTTCCTTGATCAAGTCCGTAGGAAAAAACGGATTCGTATGGATCACATGGGAGATGACGCAGTCACGTACGCTGATAAAAACGATTTAGCAGATCCGGTCCGAGGATTCGATCACCACAACCTTGATTACGACGTGCAAGAAGCACTTGATAAGTTGGCGCCTGAATATCGAGTAGCTGTGGTGCTATGCGATATTGAGGGGCTATCGTATGAAGAAATTTCGGCTACTCTAGGCATCAAACTTGGTACTGTGCGATCACGTATTCACCGTGCACGCGCTCAACTGCGTAAACATTTAGCTCACAGAGCTCCTGCCAAATCTGCTGGTGTGAACGCACCGGCCACAGCGCTTGATGGGCTTCCCGCATGAGTGCTCATCTTGGTTCATTGGTTTCAGCCCTCGTCGATGATCAGCTGCCGCTTGCGGAGCGCGAAAAGGCGCTTGCCCATGCTGCATGCTGCGCGCAATGCACAGCTGAAATTCAGGCGACTCGTGCTGCTCGCGGTTTTTTAAATACGAGCGCATATGAGCCGCAACCTCGAACAGATTTCATGTCACATCTTGTCGGTATCGCAGCTGAACAAGGGCAAAATAGTAATGAGCACAATCCTGTTTCTTTTGATTCAGCTGAAGCGCAGCGTGCTTTTATTGACAGGCAATCAGTGCCCAAGTGTGCTTTTTCTGGGCATCTAACTCAGCGAGTGCAGTGGGGCCGCTGGGCAAAATATACGGCTGTGTTTGCGCTTGGTGGGGTGTGTACTGCTGCTTTTATGATGGGGGCGAGACCACAAATTACCCCGTCGTTGGACGACGACTTTGTGCAAGCGAAACTTGAAGGGCTTGACGCTAATCCCTCATTTTTGCCGCTTTATGAGGTTGCGTCACATGACGCGAGTTCCCCCGTGGATTCTGCCAAACTGACGTCGTGGCTTAAAGACCATGACTGGACGACCCCAATGAATCTGCCAGAGGATGTAAAGGTTGAGCAGGTTGGATTTTCCACTGCTACGCCCAGCCAATTGGATATTGTGCTGAGCACGGCAGCAGGTCGGGTTCTTGTTACTGAAACAAAAGGTGCTTTAGACGAAGGTGTCTTATCGGAAGCTCATACCCTTACTATTTCTGGGGATCCTATGTATGTTGTGAGCGAAAATCCCACCCACCTTATATGGCAAAGCAAAGACACCGTGATTGAATTAACCTCTCATGCCTCAATAACTGAGACTTTAGAAGTTGCGCGTAGCTTCTCTGTTGACCGGTACGATGAGGGATTGAGCGCACGGTTTGTACGAGGCTTTTCAGATCTAGCAGGGGTCGTCAGTGAATAATCCGTATAACATGCCACACGATGAGTCGCGCCCGCCTTCAGGGCAACTTCCGCCGGTACCGCAGCCTGCACAGCATGGGCCAGCACCGTGGGGGCCTCCTCCTGTAGGCGATTCGTCATATGTCCGTCAGGGGCCGTATCAGCAGCCTTTGTCGTATCCGATGAGTGTTGCTGGTCCGCCTCCCTTTGCTGCTTCAGGTGTGCCTCCGAAAGGGCGCGTTGGGGCGGGGACTGTTGTGGCTCTTATAGTGGTGTCTCTGTTAGCTGGGGGTGTCGCTGGAAGCGTTGTGGCTCGGCAAGATAACGCTGGCAGCACGACTGCAGTGATCAACCAAGTTACCCCAGGCGTGAGTAGTACAGAACGTAGCGATGGAAGCATTGCCGCTACAGCAGCGCAGGTTTTGCCATCAGTTGTGTATATCGAAGTCGAAGCAGAGGACGGATACGCAACAGGTTCAGGTTTCGTCATTTCAGAAGACGGGCACATTTTGACTAATAACCATGTGGTTGAAGAAGCTGCTCAGGGCGCTGAGGTTGTTGTGACCTTTTCTGATGGGCAAGAAGAAAAGGCGACTCTAGTTGGGCGCACCGTCGAATATGACATTGCTGTAATAAAAGTTGATCGTACGGGGTTAAAAACATTAACTCTGGGTGATTCAGATTCCGTTGTTGTTGGTGATTCTGTTATTGCGGTCGGCGCTCCTTTGGGGCTTGAAGGAACCGTGACGACAGGTATTGTTTCTGCCTTAAACAGGCCAGTCACAGCGGGAGATACTGGCGCAAGTGCATATATAAATGCGATTCAAACTGATGCGGCAATTAACCCTGGAAACAGTGGTGGGCCACTTATTAATAACGCTGGTGAGGTCATCGGTATTAACTCTGCAATCGCGCAAACTCCAAGCCAAATTGCTGATTCGGCAACGGGGAACATTGGTCTTGGTTTCGCGATTTCATCGAATCAGGCCACACGTACGGCTCAAGAGATCATTAAAAATGGGTACGCAACATATCCCATTATTGGAGTTATGCTGGACGGCACCTATACGGGTGAAGGTGTTCGAGTTGTTCCTGATTCACAGCAAGGACAACAGCCAATAACAGCGAATGGCCCTGCAGACAAAGCTGGTATTAAAGCCGGGGATGTTATTTTGGCAATCGATGGACGTCCAGTGTCACAGTCAGACGAACTTATTGTTGCCATTCGAGCTAAAGCCCCTGGCGACGATGTGAAGTTAACTGTTCGCAGTGGATCCTCAGAACGCGATATTGTCGTGACGTTGGACGAAGCGAAAAGTAAGTAGTCACGCACACGCTGTGTGACGGTAGAGAAGAGTGAACGGTAATGTTTGACATCAACGGCAGTGAATTTTTGATCATTGTTGTGATCGCCGTTATTGTCATCGGGCCGGAGCGTTTGCCCCGATATGCAGAACAGTTTGCGCATTTTGTGCGAGGTATTAAACGGTTTGTTGCTGACACAAAAACAAAAGTTGATACCGAGCTGGGCGATGAAATCAGTTCAGTTGACTGGCAAAAGCTGGATCCACGGCAGTACGATCCACGTCGGATCGTGAAAGAAACGCTCTTCGAAGACACAATTCTCGACCCACACAACGCTTCTAAGATTGATGGTAAATCTGCTGCTCAGGCGGGCTTTGCTGCAGGTGCGGCAGGCTCTTCTTTGGGGTTCGATTCGTATACGCCCTTGGGCGAGGGGAAATCAGCACCATTTGATAATGAAGCAACGTAAGTCTGAGCTCGATTCGTATAAATACCTTGCACACTGTAAGAATGGACATCATGACTATTGAGACACCACGTCCGAGAATCCTCTCGGGAATGCAGCCTTCTAATGACTCGTTAACTTTGGGTAATTACATTGGCGCACTTACACAGTGGGTTGCTCTTCAAGACTCATATGACACGTTGTACATGATGGCAGACTTGCATGCTCTGACCGTTAATCCTGAACCAGAGTCCTTGCGGGCGCGTACTCGTCGTACTCTTGCGCAGTATCTTGCTGGTGGCGTTGACCCGAAACGGTCGACCCTTTTTGTGCAGTCGCACGTTCCACAACATGCAGAACTCGCTTGGATCCTTTCGTGCCAAACCGGTTTTGGTGAGGCTGGACGAATGACGCAGTTTAAAGACAAATCTGCCAAGCAGGGAACTGAAGGTACAACAGTTGGACTATTTACTTACCCTGTTTTGATGGCTGCTGACATTTTGTTGTACAACGCTGCACTGGTTCCAGTGGGTGAGGACCAGCGGCAACACCTCGAACTGACGCGAAACCTTGCAGAGCGCATGAACACTAGGTTCGGGCAAGACACTTTTACGGTTCCAGAAGGTCACATCGTTAAATCGATTGCTAAGGTTTACGACCTGCAAGAACCTACGCAAAAGATGAGTAAGTCAACGACCGGTAAAGGTACGCTATGGCTTCTTGACGAGCCAAAAGCTGCAGCAAAGAAGATTAAGTCTGCTGTGACTGATGCGGGAACCGAGATTAGGTATGACCCTGCAGAAAAACCTGGTGTCTCTAACTTGCTTACGATTTACTCGGTCTTTTCTGGAAAATCTGTTGCGGAACTTGAAACAGAATATGCAGGGAAACAGTATGGTCACCTGAAAGTTGATCTCGCTGAGGTTGTGGCAGAGTTTCTTACAGAGTTCCAAAGCAAAGTGAACGTTTACTTAGACGATCCAGCGCAGCTAGATGCAATCCTTGCTGAAGGTGCCGCTAAAGCCCAAGTTATTGCTCAAGAAACTGTTGAGCGTGTGTATGACAGAGTCGGCTTGCTTGCTCCAAGGCACGGTGCATAAAAAGTGCGTCTTCCAGAACGTAGCGGCGACCAGAAACGGATAGGTATTTCAATTGAAATACCTGAACCGTTCGCTGGTGAACTACAACGAGCGCGCAAAAGTTTTGGAGACCCACTAGCCGACGCTATACCCCCGCATATCACAATTGTGGGACCGACTATTATCGAACCTGCGCAACTTGAAGAGGTGCATCGGCATATCGCTTCGGCGTGTACACGTGTAGAACCTTTTGAGGTTCATTTGCGTGGCAGCGCCACATTTTTGCCTGTTTCGCCTGTCGTATTTATTCAAGTAGTTGCAGGAATCGCGCAGTGCGAAAACTTGGAGCGTGAAGTACGCAGCGGTCTGCTACATCACGAAACCAGATTTAACTATCACCCTCATGTGACTGTTGCGCACGACCTTGACGAAGCAAGTTTGGAGACAGCGTTCCAAACGATGGCTTTTTATGAGGCACAGTTCATGGTGTCAGATCTGCATCTCTTTGAGCATGGTGATGACAACGTGTGGCGTCCGGTGAAGAGCTTTCCGTTAGGTGTTTGAGCCACAGGTGAACAGCACTTCTACACTGTAGTTTTCTATGTGCGGTCAAAAGATTTGGCATATTCTAGTGCAATGCCAGCGGAAATTGTGACTCGAAGCGTTGACCAAGCGAAGACCTCATTTTCGTGGTGGCAACGTACCCGTCTTGCTCGTGCATTGCGTAAGTTTACGCTCGCGAATGGAACTATTCTTGCTGGCGGGATCACCTATCGTGCAGTGTTTTCTCTGGTTGCTGCCCTCACGATTTCTTTTACAGTTTTTGTTCGGTTTGTAGGAGACGATGAAGACTTACGGCAGCAGGTCGTCGAAACAGTAAACACTGCTGTTCCTGGTCTTATCGACGATGGTGATACACCCGGATTGCTGCCTGTGGATGCTCTTGTCATGTCGAGCGGTATGACATTTGCTTCGATTGCCGCGAGTCTTATTTTGTTGTGGTCGGTTGTGACCGCGATGGACTCTGTGCGGTCTTCCGTGCGGGTGATGTTCTCATTGCCGCCTAAAGGGGCTGGCGCGGTTACCGCAAAGCTAAGAAGCTTTATTGGTTTTGTGGCTGTAGCAGCAGCGGTTTTGTTGTCGTCTGTTGCAGGTGTTGTTTTAAACTCTGCGGTGCAATTTTTTGACCGCTATATCGATGTTGGTTCGCTGGATACGGTGCTGGTGACCCTTGGCTCATATGTGGTTACTGTGTGCCTAGATATGCTCGCGTATTTTTTGGTTATCCGTGTTTTAGCGAGTATTAAAGTTACGTTCCGTGATTTTCTGTGGGGTGCAGGTGTTGTCGCTGTTGGCTTCGCGATCATCAGGTTTTTAGGTACGAGTTTTGTGGTTGGGTCGGCGTCTAATAATGCGTTATTTGCCTCTGCAGCGGTTATCGTCACTATTTTGATTTGGCTGTATTTATGTGCACGTATCTTGCTTACAGCAGCCGCTATAACCGCAAATCCGCCGTTGTACTTACTGGACACCATGGCAGATGAAACAACCGCTCACGAGGCTATACAGGCAGCGAGAATGGTGGATGCGGCTGGCGGTGTGGATGCTGTGGAGAGTGCGTACGCTACTGAGCATGCACAGAAGAGCTGGTTTGCTCGTCCAATGACCTATATGGCGGTTGGTGCGCTCATCGGTTTAGTCGTGAAAAAACTGTTGTCGAGGCAACGCTGATATAAAAACGTGTGGGTGGTGAAAACTATAAAAGTTTTCACCGCCCACACGTAAAGAAGAGAGGTTAGAAAGCTCGACGAATCATTGCTTGCTTAACTTCTTGGATTGCTTTGGTGACTTCGATTCCTCGTGGGCAAGCCTCAGAGCAGTTAAAGGTGGTGCGGCAACGCCACACGCCTTCTTTGTCGTTCAAGATTTCGAGGCGCTGAGTTGCGCCTTCGTCACGTGAATCGAAAATGAATCGGTGTGCGTTGACGATTGCTGCTGGTCCAAAGTATTGGCCGTCAGTCCAAAATACTGGGCACGAGGACGTGCATGCTGCACACAGAATGCATTTTGTGGTGTCGTCGAAACGCTCACGCTGTTCAGCGCTTTGGATACGTTCCTTTGATGGCTGGTTACCGTTAGTAATCAAGAATGGCATGATTTCACGGTAAGAAGCGAAGAAAGGTTCCATGTCCACGACAAGGTCTTTCACCACAGGGAGGCCCTTAATTGGTTCAACAATAATGGGCTTTTCTGGGTTGAGGTCCTTGAGGAGTGTCTTACACGCGAGCCTGTTACGGCCGTTGATGCGCATCGCGTCAGAACCACAAATACCGTGGGCACATGAGCGACGGAAGGTCAACGATCCGTCATGGTCCCACTTGATTTTGTGTAAAGCGTCAAGCACACGGTCGGTTCCATACATGGTGAGTGTGTACTCGTCCCAGTAGGGTTCGTCTCCGTGTGAAGACTCAGGCAAGTATCGACGGACTTTGAGAGTGACATCGAATGATGGGATCTCGCCCGCGCCACCAGCAGCTTCAGTGGTGGAGTTCTCAAGTGTCGCAGTCATTAGTACTTCCGCTCCATTGGCTCGTATCGGGTTTGTACCACTGGCTTTGGACCGAGTACTACCTTGTATGTGTCGAACTCGGAAACGTGAGCGAACGCGGCGTCAACTGGTTCTGAAACGGTTGATACCGATGCATCGGTGTCGGTTTCAAGCGGACGACGATAAATCATGGTGTGTTTCATGAACTGTGCGTCGTCACGGTCTGGGTAGTCTTCACGGAAGTGCCCACCGCGTGATTCTTTACGGTTGAGGGCTGCGATTACAGTTACTTCTGCAATGTCGAGTAGGAACCCAAGTTCGAGTGCTTCAAGCAGGTCAGTGTTGAACATTTTGCCCTTGTCTTGGACAGAAACATTCTTGTACCGCGCTTGTAGTTCACGAATGTCAGACAACGCTTGCTCGAGTGATTCCTCCGTACGGAATACCTGAGCGTTCGCATCCATGGTTTCTTGGAGGGCTTTACGTACGTCTGCGACTCGTTCGCCGTCAGGTCGTGTGCGGAGCTCTTCAAGTTGAGCGATCACTTGTGCTGCGGCGTCTTCGGGAAGGTCTGTGAACGTTGCAGTCTTTGCGTAGGCTGCTGCGGTTCGTCCAGCTCGTTTACCAAACACGTTGATGTCGAGGAGCGAGTTGGTGCCCAAACGGTTGGAGCCGTGCACTGACACGCAGGCAACCTCGCCAGCCGCGTAGAGGCCTTTAACAACGTCATCTGCGTTGCGTAGCACTTCTGCATCAACGTTTGTTGGGATCCCGCCCATTGCGTAGTGCGCTGTTGGGTACACCGGAACTGGTTCGGTGTACGGCTCAATACCTAGGTAAGTGCGCGCGAACTCGGTAATATCAGGGAGTTTCGCGTCGATGTGTGCCGGCTCTAAGTGGGTAAGGTCCAACAAGACGTAGTCTTTGTTTGGTCCAGCACCGCGGCCTTCACGTACTTCGTTTGCCATGGAACGGGCAACGATGTCACGTGGCGCGAGGTCCTTGATGGTGGGGGCGTAACGTTCCATGAAACGCTCACCGCTGCCGTTACGTAGGATGCCACCTTCGCCTCGTGCAGCTTCCGAGAGGAGGATACCCAAACCAGCGAGGCCTGTTGGGTGGAACTGGAAGAATTCCATGTCTTCAAGTGGCAATCCGCGGCGTAGCGCGAGGGCCATTCCGTCACCGGTGAGGGTGTGTGCGTTGGATGTGGTTTTGAAGATTTTTCCTGCACCACCGGTTGCGAACACAATCGATTTTGCTTGGAAGATGTGGATTTCTCCGGTGGCGAGGTCATATGCGACCACACCTGTTGCGTTTACTTCTTCACCAGCTGGTACGTGACCTGCTGAAAGGTCATGGTCGACGATGAGGTCGAGTACGTAGAATTCGTTGAAAAATTCGACGTCTTGCTTTACGCAGTTTTGGTAGAGCGTCTGCAAAATCATGTGACCGGTACGGTCTGCTGCGTAGCAGGCTCGTCGGACAGCGGCTTCACCGTGGTTACGAGTGTGGCCACCGAAACGACGTTGGTCGATTTTGCCTTCTGGGGTGCGGTTGAAGGGGAGGCCCATACGCTCAAGGTCAAGGACAGCGTCGATGGCTTCTTTAGCCATGATTTCCGCTGCGTCTTGGTCTACGAGGTAGTCTCCACCTTTGACGGTGTCAAAGGTGTGCCATTCCCAGTTGTCTTCTTCAACGTTGGCGAGCGCGGCGCACATTCCACCTTGTGCTGCACCTGTGTGTGAGCGGGTGGGGTAGAGCTTGGAGATGACTGCGGTGCGGGCATCTGCTGAAGCTTCAAGTGCGGCACGCATACCGGCGCCACCTGCGCCGACGATGACAACGTCATACTGATGGGTTTGCATCTGTTCGATGCCTCCTGTTACGGGCGAGTGGGTTAGGAAGCGGTGCAGATTGACGGGAGGAGTTCTGCTGGGCTTCCTGAAGGGCATGGGTTGAAGGTGAAGATCACGAGGGTGCCAAGCACGACAGTGATAACAAAACCGATTGTCAACAGTGACTTGAGTACTACGCGGGTTAGGTACTTTTCAGAGTAGTCATTGATGACAGTGCGCACTCCGTTGGTGCCGTGGATCATGGCGAGCCACAGCATGAGGAGGTCCCAAGTTTGCCAGAGTGGGTTTGACCATTTTCCGCCAACGAATGCGAAGTCGATGGCTTTAACGCCTTCACCGAGCATGAGGTTAACGAAGAGGTGGCCGAAGATCAGCACAACAAGCACGACGCCTGAAATGCGCATAAATAGCCATGCCCACAGTTCAGTGTTTGTGCGGGATAAGCGTTTGCGTGCGTAGGGGTCGCGTGGGTTTGCGATTGTCGTAGTCATTGTCAGCCTCCAAATACGTGCGACAGGTGACGTGGCAGGAATCCGGCCATGGTCACGACGACTAAACCAATAACAACCCACAGCATGACATGCTGATATTTGGGGCCTTTAGCCCAAAAATCAACGAGGATGATGCGTATTCCGTTGAATGCGTGGAAAACGATGGCGAGGACGAGTCCGGCCTCGCCAAGTCCCATCAGCGGGGTTTTGTAGACACCGATGACAGCGTTGTACGCCTCGGGGGAAACGCGAACAAGTGCTGTGTCGAGTACGTGGACAAGAAGAAACAGAAATATCAATACACCGGTTACGCGGTGCGCAACCCATGACCACATGCCTTCTCGGCCGCGGTAGAGCGTTCCTGCAGGTGCGCTGGGCACTGTGGCGCCTCCTGTGTGCGAGTTTGGTCTGGATGATCGTGGCGAGGGAGCCCGACCTTCTCACATCCTGGGTGGGAAGTGAGTGGCAGAACGACGTCGTCCTGATCCGCCTTTGGGTCTAACTGTAGTGAACTTTTTGGTGTGCTGGGACACACTTGTACGTGAAAACGCGATATTGTGCAGGAAATGTGATCTATCCCACCGCCTGTTTTCTCAATCTGGACATTTTTGTACCTACTGCTGTGTGAGCGTATGCGATGGACCGTGTGTGGGGTTGCGGGTGGGTTGGAAAACTTCAGGACTATAGTGGCACCTAGTCATGTCGTGTCATTGAGTATCCTGAGACACATGACTGAACAAGGCGCGAGCGTAGACCTGCACACCCCTGTAACCGAGAGCGTACCGTTTTATGCAATAGTTCCCGCAGGGGGGAGCGGCACACGGCTGTGGCCGCTGTCGCGTTCTGGTGCGCCAAAGTTCCTGCATGACTTGACTGGCACAGGGCGAACTCTTATTCAGGCGACTGTAGATCGCGTGATGCCTCTGGTAGCAGAAGACGGTGTTGTCATTGTTACGGGCGAGCGGCATGCGGCTGCTGTTTCTGGTCAGCTTCCTGAGGTGAGTGAAGCCAACATTTTTACTGAGCCATCGCCGCGTGACTCAATGGCCGCAATTGGTCTTGCTGCAGCTGTGTTGATGAAGCGTCATGGTGATGTGATCGTCGGATCGTTCGCGGCCGATCACGTTATCGCGGATCAGGTTTCGTTTGAGGCTGCTGTTAAGTCAGGAATTGTTGCAGCGCAGGATGGGTATGTCGCTACGATCGGCATTGCCGCCACGCGCCCTTCCACCGCTTTTGGATATATCCACTGCGGAACATCGCTTGGTTTAGGTGCGGCTCAGGACGTGCGAACAGTATTAAGTTTCACGGAAAAGCCTGATGCACTTACTGCGCAAAAATATATTGCAACAGGTCAATACCGTTGGAATGCTGGCATGTTTATTGCGCGCGCTTCGGTGCTGTTGGGGCATTTGCGTGAACAAAAGCCACAACTGCATGACGGGCTCATGCAGATAGCGCAGGCGTGGGATACGGACGAACGTGCTGCCGTGTTGGCGAAAGTGTGGCCGTCGCTGGATAAAATCGCGATTGACCACGCTGTTGCAGAACCCGTTGCCGCATTAGGGGGAGTTGCTGTGGTTCCTGCCGGTTTTGGTTGGGATGATGTGGGCGACTTTAATTCCTTAGCTGCTCTATTACCTTCTGACGACAATGCAGGATCGAAGGTGCTTGGTGATTCGGGGCAGGTGGTCCGTATTCAAAGCGCAGGTTCTGTTGTTGTTCCATCGGTGAAACGCGTCATTACGGTTCTTGGCTTGGATGATGTTGTTGTTGTTGATACTGATGACGCTGTGCTTGTGACGACACGAGCTAGGGCGCAGCAGGTAAAAGACATCGTTGCTGAGTTACGCGATCGTGGCTTAGACGAACTGACATAAGTG
The DNA here is from genome assembly GCF_051200815.1 of Timonella sp. A28. Classification (GTDB taxonomy): domain Bacteria; phylum Actinomycetota; class Actinomycetes; order Actinomycetales; family Cellulomonadaceae; genus Timonella. Next base: position 131,157 of record NZ_CP195159.1, read on the forward strand.
CGCTTCACGGCTATGCGAGCCTTATCCATTTATTGGTAGTTAAAGCACCTTGTGGTATTTTCATGTCATGAAAACGGATGCGTTGAAGCGTTTGGCTGCTTTCTCAGCACTTGGGCTGGTTGTAGCAGTGGGCGCGGTAAGCCCTGCCCAGGCAGGGTGTAAAGGAACATTGAGCGCTGGCTATTGTGTGACTATCGATTCTTTTGCGTCTGAGGCTGTAGTTGTTAATACGATGCTGTTGGAGAATGACTCGAGTAGCGATGACGTGAAGTTCTTTTGTGATTTTGAAACACAGCCTGCCGTTGTTGAGAATGTGGCTACTGGTGCAGGTGGCGCTGTTTCTGAACCGGTAAGACACGCCTTATTCAATGAATTGAGCGCTCAAACTGGTCAAGACATTGTCGAAGCTCTTGCGCACGTGGGCAGCCCGACAGCCGCTCCACAAGTTGACGTGAGGCTGGATGCTGGCCAAAAAACTGAATGTCAGCAAACAGTTGAGCAGTATGTAGTTGAAGCCACATATGTGTCGTACTCAGGTGCGAATGCGCATAGGTTTGTGATCACTGGCACTGTTCCATACGCGGTACACACAGGTCTTGCTGGTCGCTAAATAATGTGAGTGTCCGTTGACTGCTTATAGCCGGTCAACGGACACTTTTGTGCATTGAGTAATGTCTGGGGTTAACCTCGAAGAGTGACCTTTGCTATTGCCTCTCGTATTGATGAACTTCTTGCTGCGTTTGAACCAGAACTGATTGCGATTCGTCGCGATATTCACAGCAACCCAGAACTGGCTCGAATGGAGAAGCGCACGACAGCGCTGATTGCCCGCCGGTTAGAAGAAGCAGGCTTAACGCCTCGTCTGCTCAGTGGCACGGGGCTTACCTGCGATATTGGTCCAAGCGTTGAAGAATCAGGTTATGAACTTGTTGCTTTGCGTGCAGACATTGACGCATTGCCCTTGCAAGAAACAAGTGGTGTGCCATTCGCCTCACAGGTTGATGGGGTCTCGCATTCCTGCGGCCATGATGTACATACGACTGTGGTTCTTGGCGTTGGGTTGGTTTTGGCTAGGCTTGCGCAAGAAGGGCAACTCACTCGTGGTGTTCGTTTAATCTTCCAGCCTGCAGAAGAAGTGCAGCCTGGTGGGGCTTTGGACCTTCTTGCCCAAGACGTGATGGACGATGTTGCCCAAATATTTGCGGTGCACTGTGAACCAAAAATTGATGTCGGCACGGTCGGAACTCGGATAGGCCCGATTACCTCTGCATGCGATACGGTCACGGTTACTGTGACTTCTGCGGGAGGCCATACGTCTCGCCCTCATTTAACTGGAGACGTTGTTTTTGCAATTGGTCGGATGATCACTGAGGTTCCTTCAGTGTTGGGGCGCAGGCTTGACCCTCGAGCTGGGGTGAACTTTACCTGGGGTCACGTGCAAGCGGGGGCAGCGCCGAACGCTATTCCATCGTCAGGAATCATTGCAGGTACGCTGCGGTGCTTGGATGTTTCGGCATGGGAGCGTGCCGGAGAAGTGCTGCGTGAAACTATCGATCATATTGCTGTGTCTTATGGCGTGGAGGTGACCATGCATCATCAGCGTGGTGTTCCGCCCGTGGTGAATGATGAAGACTGCATTCTTCTTGTTGAAAATGCTGCTCGTGATGCGTTGGGGCATAGTGCTGTTTCGCTTACAGAGCAGTCGTTGGGTGGGGAAGATTTTGCGTGGTACTTGACTAAAGCACCGGGTGCTTTAGCTCGTCTCGGCACGCGAACTGTTGGTGGTACGTCATACGATATTCATCGAGGTGATCTTGTTATCGACGAGGCTGCTATTGCTGCTGGAGTGCGTATGCTAGCGCGCGTTGCAACACGTGCAGACGTGTAAGTTCTGTTGTGTAAGTAGTGAATGTGACAGGCTATACGCACGCAGGCTTCTCACATGTCGGTCACTGGGTCGCTCATCGTGAGACAAACCTTTCGAATTGATAACGGAATCACGTTCAGCCCTAGCCAATACTGCACGTTAACGGCTTAACGTTTAGAGTAGGTGTGAATCTACGGAAGGCCTTTCGTAGAAGAAAGACGCTTCAAAGTTGGTACTACACAACTTTGCGCTCATGCGAGAAGGGTGCCTGAAACTCATCAGGCCGATCGCCCGCTGAGTTCCCTACCCCGACTGAAACAGGAGAACTTACGTGAAAAAGTTCGTAAAGATTGCTGCACTTTCAGCAGCAGCTGCATTGACGCTTGCTGCGTGTGGTGACGCACCAGAGAAGACAGAGTCCTCTGCACCAAACACCAGCGCTGAAGGAACCTCAGAGTTCAAGGGCTGCATGGTCTCAGACTTTGGTGGATTCGACGACAACTCATTCAACGAAACTTCGTTCTCAGGTCTTGAGCGCGCACAAGCTGAACTTGGAATCAAGATCGCTGATGCAGAATCAAAAGACGCGAGCGAATACACCACAAACGTTGACACCATGGTGCAAGCAGGCTGCTCGCTCATCTTCAACGTTGGCTTCAACCTTGCTGACGCAACACTACAGTCTGCGCAAAGCAACACAGACCAGCACTTTGCTTTGATTGACTCAGCGCTTGCTGACCCAACAACGTTCGAGCCAATTACGCTTCAGAACGTTAAGCCAATCCTTTTCAACACCCATGAAGCAGCTTACCTAGCAGGATACGTTGCAGCGGGTGTATCGAAGAGCGGAACAGTGGCAACATTCGGTGGACAGCCATACCCATCAGTAACAATCTTCATGGATGGCTTCGTAGACGGTGTAGAAAAGTACAACACCGAAAACGACGCCAAGGTTAAGGTTCTTGGCTGGGACAAAGAGAAGCAGACTGGTTCATTCTCTGAAACCTTCGATGAAATCGGTAAGGGTAAAGAACTCACCGAACAGTTCATCTCCCAAGGCGCAGACATCATCATGCCTGTTGCAGGCCCAGTTGGTGAAGGCGCAATGGCAGCGGCTAGTGGACACGACGACGTTTACATCATTGGTGTAGACACCGACGCATACCTCAAGTACGAGCAGTACCGCGACATCATCCTGACCTCTGTTCTTAAGGGAATGGACACCGCAGTATTTGACACCATCAAAGCTGCAAAAGAAGACTCATGGGACGCAACCCCATACGTCGGAACCCTTGAAAACGGCGGTGTAGGTATCGCTGAATTCCACAACCTTGACAGCAAGGTCTCGGAAGACATCAAGGTTAAGGTAGAAGACATCAAGACCCAGATCGTCTCTGGTGAACTCAAAGTTGAGTCCAAGAGCGCAACTGTCGTTAAGTAGTTAACTACTGAACACCAGTTATGGCCTCGAGATTCTCGAGGCCATAACTATCCCAGTCGCCGTTCACAACGGCACACCAGAAATCTGCGTCACGCATTGCCGCGCGACGCCACACTGATGCATTACAGCACATGGACGCGGAAGGCGTACTGACATGAAGCTGGAACTTCGCGGCATCACAAAGCGTTTCGGTAACTTCACAGCGAACGATAGCATCGACCTCGTTGTGGAACCCGGACAGGTGCACGCACTTCTAGGGGAAAACGGAGCGGGAAAATCCACGCTCATGAACGTCATCTACGGTCTATACGACCCTGATGGCGGAGAAATGCTTCTCGACGATTCACCAGTAACCTTTACCGGACCGGGTGAAGCAATGGCGGCAGGGATCGGCATGGTGCACCAGCACTTCATGCTTGTTCCCGTATTTACCGTTGCAGAGAACGTGATTCTTGGTTTTGAACCTACTTCAGGAAAAACCGGAATCATTGATCTGAAAGAAGCACGCACACGCGTTAAAGAAATCTCAGACAGGTTCGGGTTCAACATCGACCCAGACGCCTTGGTCGAAGATTTACCCGTTGGCGCACAACAACGTGTTGAAATTATTAAAGCGTTGTCCCGTGACGCTAAAGTTCTGATTCTGGATGAGCCCACAGCCGTGCTCACCCCACAAGAAACAGACGAGCTAATTGGCATTATGCGTCAGCTCAAAGATGCGGGAACCTCAATCGTCTTCATCACGCACAAGCTACGTGAAGTCAAAGCCATTGCAGACAAGATTACGGTCATCCGCCGTGGAAAGATCGTAGGATCTGCAGACCCCACAGCTTCAGAGACAGAACTTGCTTCTGCGATGGTTGGTCGTTCAGTGAGCTTGGGCGTAGAAAAAACTGACGCAGTACCTGCCGAGGTGCGACTCGAAGTTCGAGATCTTACGCTTTTGTCAGATCAAGCCGTGCCACTACTCGAAGGTGTTTCCTTTGACGTTGCTTCCGGTGAAATTCTCGCTATTGCAGGTGTACAAGGTAACGGTCAAACAGAACTGACTGAAACCATTTTGGGTACACAACCCAAAGCTCATGGTTCAATCATGCTTAACGGCACGCAATTACTTGGCAAATCGATTCGTCATGTACTTGATGAAGGTGTTGGATTCGTTCCAGAAGACAGGTCCAAAGATGGCCTCATTAGCGCCTTCAGCATCGAAGAGAACATGATTCTTGATGTACACGACAAGCCGCCGTATGCCAAGGGTATGACTCTCGATCTGAAATACATCGAAGAGAACGCACAGAAGTACATCGAACAATTTGACGTTCGAACACAGTCATCTAAATCGTTAGGGTCACAACTTTCCGGTGGTAACCAACAGAAAGTTGTTCTCGCGCGAGAGCTTTCACGCCCACTGCAACTCTTTATTGCATCGCAACCCACGCGTGGCCTTGACGTTGGTTCCATCGAGTTCATTCACAAGCGAATTGTGCAAGAACGCGACCACGGAACCGCAGTCATTATCGTCTCCACAGAACTTGATGAAGTCCTTGCTTTGGCAGACCGCATCGCAGTTATGTATGAAGGCAAAATCATTGGTATTGCACCAGCTGGCACAAGCCGTGACGTGCTTGGCTTGATGATGGCAGGTTTGTCATACGACGACGCTGTTGCCGAAGCCGAAAAGCACACAACAGTGCTTGGTGCTGTTGACGGTGAAAGCGACAACCCGATTGGAGGTGCACTGTGAGTGTCACAGATGAATCAGCGCCCACTCCTGAAACTCAGGAACCGAAGAATGCGCAACCACAAGATTCACGTTGGCTAAAAGCACTGCGTGAAATCGGGTCGAGTAACGCCGTTGTCGTTGTGTGTGCAATTATTGGTGCTCTCCTTTTGGCAGCTGTTCTTATTGCAGCTGCAAACGCTGAAGTGCAACGTACAGCGGGCTACTTGTTCAGCAGGCCCACAGACTTCTTTACAGCAGTATGGGATTCTGTGTACGGGGCATATTCTGCTTTGTTCCGAGGCGCTATTTATGACAGCGAAGCCGAAACTTTCGTCCGTAAAGTAAAGCCGATTACCGAAACATTGACAGCAGCGACACCGCTGATCTTTGCAGGTCTTGGCTTGGGAATTGGTTTCCGATCCGGTCTGTTCAACATTGGTGCACAAGGACAAGTTATCCTCGGTGCCGTTGTATCGGCTTACATCGGATTCGCTTTCCACCTCCCAGTAGGATTGCACCTCCTCCTTGCAGTGCTCGGTGGTTTCCTTGCAGGTGGTGTGTGGGCTGGTATAGCTGGTGCCTTGAAAGCAAAATTTGGGGCCAACGAAGTGATCGTGACGATCATGTTGAACTCCATCGCCGCGTTCTTGATGTCGTACTTGCTGACGACAACAGCGTTTATGCGTCCAGGATCAAACAACCCTGTTTCCCAGCGAGTCTTGGAAACCGCGTTGTTCCCCAAAATCTTGGGAGATGACTTCCGACTGCACCTAGGCTTCCTTATAGCTTTAGCAGCAGCCTGGGGAACATGGTGGCTCATGGAACGCTCCACCATCGGTTTCAAATTCCGCGCAGTCGGATTTAACTCAAATGCTGCTCGTACCGCCGGTATCAAAGTTGAACGCATGTACCTGTACGTCATGCTTGTCGCTGGTGGTCTTGCCGGTATGGGTGGTGTTTCCCAAGCGTTAGGAACCGAGGGCGTGCTGCAAGAAGGTGTTGCAGGAAGCATCGGGTTCGACGCGATTACAGTTGCTTTGCTAGGACGCTCCAAGCCGCTTGGCATTATTGGCGCCGCAATTTTGTTCGGTGCACTTCGTGCCGGATCGCCACTCATGCAAGCCGCAAGCAACACCCCAATTGACATTGTTCAGGTTATGCAAGCGATGGTTGTGCTCCTGATTGCTGCACCACCGCTCGTCCGTGCAATGTTCCGACTCCCATCTCCTGCTAAGGAGGCTCAAGCATGAGCGCCACGACCGTTCTTCCACAGAACTCTAAGTCGCTTGAGGGAGCGCTGCTTCCACCGGTCTCATGGCGTGGTCCAATCACGTACGCGATCATTGGTTTGCTGTGCATCGTTGCTTTTGGACTGACCACAGAATCAACAGATAAAACAACATTCTTGTTGTCGAGCGGACGCGATGCGGTCAAACTCGACCCATGGATGGTGTCTTCTCGTAGCGTTTCACTGACTATTGGCGCGATCATTCTTGCAATTGCAGGATTCGCGGCTTGGGGCGCAATACGCCGCTACCGTTTTGGTGCGTGGCTTCCGTCGCTCGTTGGTGTACTTGCAGTATTTTCCTTCCTTGTATGGTCGGGAGCAGGAAAACCAGAATCCCTTCCGATTCCGTTGCTACTGTCCCAAGGAATTATCTTTGCTATTCCACTAGCGTTTGGTGCAATGGCAGGTCTTATCAACGAGCGTGTTGGTGTCATCAACATTGCTATTGAAGGTCAACTTCTTGCCGGTGCGTTCATAGCCGCTGTTGTGGCATCACTTACTGGCAGCCCATATGTATCGCTCCTTTTTGCACCTCTCATGGGTGCGCTCGTCGGTGCGCTACTTGCCTTCTTTGCGATCAAATACAAGGTCAACCAAATCGTGGTTGGTGTTGTGCTGAACGTTCTCGTTATCGGTGTTACCGGATACTTGTTCTCAACGATTCTTAAAGAGAACAAAGCAACCATGAACACCCCACCTGGGCTGCCAGACATCAAAATTCCACTGCTTTCGGATATTCCAGTGGTGGGATCAGTCTTGTTCGATCAGAACATTCTTGTTTATTTGATGTTTGTTGCCGTCATCGTGTTGCAGTTCTTGCTCTTTAGGAGCAAATGGGGATTACGTCTACGTTCAGTAGGTGAGCACCCTAAGGCCGCAGACACGGTTGGTATCAAAGTGAACCGTACACGCTGGATCAACGTGATGATTGGTGGTGCTGTCGCCGGTCTGGGTGGTGCCGCATTCACTGTTGCTGCCGGTATCGGGTTCGGTAAAGAAATGACTAGCGGTAAGGGTTATATCGCCCTTGCAGCAATGATTCTTGGCCGTTGGAACCCGAACGGCGCCTTGGCCGCTGCGTTGCTCTTCGGCTTTGCTGAGGCGCTTCGAGGCACGCTTTCTATCGTTGGAACTCCTGTTCCAACGCAGTTCTTGGCAATGTTGCCTTACCTCGCCACAATCTTTGCGGTTGCTGGCCTCGTCGGTAAGGTTCGACCACCGGCAGCCGAAGGTGTTCCTTACGAGAAGTAACGCTGTCACGACCTGTGTGGCACCTGCACTGGTGTGGGTGCCACACATGCCGCTGGACAGCTCTTTTTAGGACTGTCCCGTTAAACGCTTTATCTCTCTAGTTGTCTTCGCCCTTCACCTCCATTGGTCGAAGACACAAGCCGAGGAGGAAGAATGACCCGACTAATCGACACAGGCGACAGCATCGACTGGACGGCACTTCGAACGCAAGCACAACACATGACAACCAAAAGTTATGTGCCATATTCACGCTATCCAGTTGGCGCAGCCGCATTCACAACAGACGGACGCATGGTCTCCGGATGCAACGTCGAAAACGCAGGATACGGCGTTACCTTGTGCGCCGAATGCGGGCTTATATCTGAACTCGTCGCAACCGGTGGAGGGCGCCTTGCCGCGTTCGTATGCGTCAACGGCTCAGGCGACGTCATCATGCCGTGCGGACGATGCCGACAACTCCTGTGGGAACACGGGGGCGCACGACTCATCGTTGAAACCGCCAAAGGCCACACAACAATGGACCAACTCCTACCAGATGCTTTCGGCCCAGAAGACCTCGACGACTATCAAGAAAGAACAGCACAATGAGCACACAGCCAACCCCACAATTTGACGCTGTTGACATTATTCGCGCAAAACGCGACAAGCGTACGCTGACAACCGACGAGATCAACTGGGTTATTCAGGCCTACACCGACGGAGTCGTCGCCGACTACCAGATGGCCGCACTCAACATGGCTATCTTGCTCAACGGCATGACCAGAGCAGAAATCTCCACGTGGACACACGCAATGATTGAATCCGGCGAACGCATGGACTTCTCAGCATTGCGATTCCCAACCTCCGACAAACACTCAACCGGCGGAGTCGGAGACAAAATCACACTCCCACTTGCGCCCCTCGTCGCTGTCTTTGACGTAGCAGTTCCCCAACTCTCAGGCCGCGGATTAGGCCACACAGGTGGAACCCTCGACAAGTTGGAATCAATTCGTGGATGGCGTGCAGCGCTCACAAACGAAGAAATGATGCGCCAACTCGACACCGTTGGTGCAGTTATTTGCCAAGCCGGATCAGGCCTTGCTCCAGCAGACCGCAAACTATATGCACTCCGTGACGTCACCGGAACCGTTGAAGCAATCCCACTGATCGCATCATCAATCATGAGTAAAAAAATTGCTGAAGGAACAGGCTCACTTGTTCTGGACGTAAAAGTTGGTAGCGGCGCTTTCATGAAAGACGAAGCGAACGCACGCGAACTCGCTCGCACAATGGTTGATCTCGGTAAAGACGCAGGCGTCAACACCGTAGCGTTGCTCACCAACATGAACACACCATTAGGTTTAACTGTTGGAAACGCGCTTGAAGTGCGCGAATCAATTGAAGTACTCGCTGGTGGCGGCCCAAGCGACGTCGTCGACCTGACCGTTGCCCTTGCTGTAGAAATGCTTGCCGGCGCAGGAAAACACATCGGCGAAGACGAGGTTCGTGCAGCGCTCAGCGATGGCCGTGCAATGGACAAATGGCGCGCAATGATTGCTGCGCAAGACGGCGACAACGACGCACCACTCCCAGTAGCACAAGAACAACAGCAGATTCTCGCGCCAGAAACCGGTGTGCTTGCCAGCCTCGACGCTTATGACATTGGTGTTGCATCGTGGCGTCTCGGCGCTGGGCGTGCACGAAAAGACGATCCGGTTCAGGCAGGCGCTGGAATTGAGTTGCATGTGAAGCCAGGCGACCACGTGACTCAAGGCCAGCCGGTAATGACATTACACACGGACACCCCTGAACGATTCCCGCGTGCACTGGAACTAGCCCAGTCCTCATTTGAGGTATCTGCGCAGGCACCAGCTCACGCGCAGCAACTCATTCTCGACAGAATCAGCTAATTTCACAGCAGCGCAGGCAGGTAGTGTTAACACCGAGGATACGTTCGATTTTCTAGGAGAGTGTGTGGCACCGCGCGGACATCAACTAACAACATTTCTGTACGGGCTGGGAGCCGGTCGTCGCCGACTCCCAGCACTGCCACCTGCTTTGCCGCCTGCGCAACAGCAGGATTGGGCGTTAGGAACAGACGAGGGCGAAGTGCTGCTAGGCGGGGTGCATCCAGCAATCCAAATGGATGACACAACGTGTGGATCAGCGGCAATCGTTGTGGCACAAGCAAGCGACGCGACTCAAACAGTGGCGGCTCAGTTGGGGCTTACCGGTGAAGCCAACATTGATGCAGCCTATGTGAAAGAAAAGTTTGAGTCGCTGCAGCGCGCAACAAAGCAGCAGACCAACAAAAGACATCGCTTATTCACGTGGCCGCATTCTTGGGGGACACCTCCTTGGGGTGCTGCTCGCACGATGCGCTTTTCTGGACACGCTTACTATGACCGCATGGTCGTTGATACGAGCCTCCCGCAGTCCACCCGTGTGCTCACGCATGCAGCGCAATGTGCTCAGCGAGGCTACCCAGTTTTGCTGTATGTCGGTGGTGACACCAGTATGCGTTGGAATGCGGGAATGCCGAGGCATGTTGTTGTGTTGCATGCGGCTGCTCGTAACGCTGAAGACGTAGAAACACTGTCTGGTCTCAACGTGCCGAGGACGGGAGATGCGCACGATGACGCGCAGATTGCTGAGCTTGCGCGCACACTAAATAAGACACTTAAAGATGCATACGATGTGGAACCTGATTGCAGGCTTTACATATATGATCCCGCAACTGGCCGTAATGTGGCGGTCACTTTGCGAGACCTGATCGATCAAAAAACCCCTAAGGCAGCATTAGGCGGCTGGCCGCACATTACGTGGGTGGTATTGCCTAAGCTGGCAGGTACACAGGAGAAGAAATGACTGCACACGAACTCGTACTGCGCTTACCTAAGGTTGTTTTGCATGATCACCTTGACGGTGGTTTGCGTCCTGCCACATTGATCGAGTTGGCCGCACAGATTGGCCATACTCTTCCGGCAGATACTCCTGAAAAGTTGGGTGAATGGTTTGTTGACGCGGCAGATTCCGGTTCTTTGGTGCGGTATCTAGAAACGTTTGAACACACCGTTGCTGTTATGCAAACAGTAGAAGGCCTGACTCGTGTAGCACGTGAAGCTGTTGAAGACCACGCAGCTGATGGTGTTGTGTATGCAGAGTTGCGGTGGGCTCCAGAACAACACCAAAACAGTGGGTTGTCTCTGCAAGAAGCCGTAGATGCTGTTCGTGAAGGTATCGCACAGGGTGTTGCCGCTGTTGCAGAACATGGCAAAACTATCGTTGTACATCAGCTGATTACTGCGATGCGCCATGCGGATCGCTGGGAAGAGATTGCAGACCTAGCGTTAGCAAACCGGGATGCCGGCGTGTGTGGGTTTGATATTGCAGGTGCAGAAGACGGCTTCTTACCTGATCGTTTCCCGCAGGTGTGGCGCACCCTTAATGATGCTGGCATGCCCGTAACGATCCATGCTGGTGAAGCCGCAGGGCTAGAGTCAATTTCTCAAGCAGTCCACTTGGGTCAAGCCTTGCGTATCGGGCATGGCGTGCGCATCGTCGACGACATTGCTGGTTTTGACACTGACCAGCCACAACTTGGCAGGCTCGCACATTGGGTGCGTGACAACCAGATTGCATTAGAAGTGTGCCCCTGCTCGAACATTCAAACAGGTGCTGCGCCATCGGTTGCGGATCACCCGATCTCCGGTTTGCGGGACCTCGACTTTGCCGTCACGATCAACACAGATAACCGGCTTATGTCGGGAACATCAATGACGAATGAAATGACTCGTCTTGTGAATGAAGCAGGATGGAGCCTCGACGATCTGCGCGATGCAACGCTTGCGGCAGCGTGGAGTGCTTTTATCCACCATGACGAACGCCATGCTTTAGGGGAGCGGATCATCGCTGCCTACGACCAACTCACGAACTGATGTGGTTCGTTTCTTCACGCTAATGAATGGAAGTGCATTATGACTACGACACCTGTTTCTCCTGAGGACGTTGCTCGTATCGTTGACCACACGCTGTTGAAGCCTGAGACAACTTCTGCGCAGATTCAAGCGCTTGTTGACGAAGCTATCAGCTTGGGAACTTTTTCGATTTGTGTCTCACCATCGCATCTTCCTGTTGTTGTCCCAGAAGGTAGCGATTTGAAGGTTGCTACGGTGGTTGGTTTTCCATCGGGTGCGCACAAGTCGTCGGTGAAAGCGGCAGAGGCGGCTCAAGCTGTTGCTGACGGCGTTGACGAGGTTGACATGGTTATCAACCTTGGTGCGGTAAAAGACGGTAACTGGGCGCTTGTCGAATCGGATATTGCGGCAGTGCGTGCGGCAACTACTGCGCCCGTGTTGTTGAAGGTCATCATCGAATCGGCAGCGTTGACTGACGACGAGATTGTTCGTGCGTGTGAAGCATCGGAACGTGCGGGCGCTGACTTTGTGAAAACCTCAACGGGTTTCCACTCAACTGGTGGTGCGTCCGTGGCGGCTGTGTCGTTGATGGCTAAGACTGTTGCGCCGCGTCTGGGTGTCAAAGCGTCTGGTGGTGTTCGCACTGGCGCTGACGCTTTGGCGATGATCGCTGCGGGTGCTACTCGTTTGGGCTTGTCAGGAACAGCTGCCGTGCTTGAAGGAGTTGCTTCAGGTGAGTCAGAGCAGAGCGCAGGAGAATCTGCCGGATACTGACGGTAAAAACCTGAAAGGTGGGATGCTGCATAGTGCGTGTAGCATCCCGCTTTTTATGTAATGCGCTGGGCCTTGTCGGTGTTGTGCGTGTTTGATTTTCGATACCAAGCGTGAAAGTATCAGGATTACGCAACGTTGATGTTGTTTATATTGATGTGTTGCCGCGCGAAGCACAGCACATATCCACCTGAACTAAAGGGTCATACATGTCTGTGGATTTTTCGATTCCACCAGTGCGCGTCCGTGCCATATTCGAAGCTACCGTTGTGGAACGCACGCGGCTTTCTGCAACAATGCTGCGGCTTACCTTTTCTAGCGAGCAGTTCATCGGGTTAGCGGACGTCATGTGCACAGACACGTATGTGAAACTCATTCTTCCGGACCCGACTGAGCCGACACGTGACGTGATGCGCTCCTATACGATTCGTGCCTGCGATCCAAGTGCTGGAACTATCGACATTGATTTCGCTTTACATGGACGCGGCGGTGTGGCCGCAGTGTGGGCAAGCAACGCAGCTGTGGGCGATAGGGCAGTGTTCAAGGGAATGGGTGGGGGATATATTCCGGCACCTCACGCCCCGTGGCATCTTATGATTGGTGACGATTCAGCCTTGCCAGCGATAGCGGCAGCATTGGAAACCCTCAACGAACATGCTGATGTTGAAATCATTGTGGTGGCAGAAGACCCGCATGAATTATTAGGTGAAGATCGTCGCGCACTGGCTTCTGTCGCTGGTTCAGGAATGCGCCCAGATGTGCGCGTGGTGTCTTCCACAGAAGAAGTTCTTGCTCTTATCGATGCCGCATACGAGCGGAACACAATCCCGCACGCGTTTGTGCACGGTGAGGCGGGAATGGTCCGAGCCGTCCGCAAACAGTTACGTACCGTGCATGCCATGCCCATGTCAGCGTTGAGTATCTCGGGGTATTGGCGTGAAGGTGCTACAGATGAACAGTGGCGTGAGGCTAAGAGCGCCTGGAAGCAGACTGTTTTAGACGATGAGCGCGCTGTATCAGCGTAACTAGGTGCATCAGAAAAGGTGGCGGGCTACATATTCATCATGTAGCCCGCCACCTTTCTTGTATTCAGAGGTATTACAACCCAAGCGCCGCGGTCATATCTTCACGTACTTGTTCCATGCGGGAACGTGCAGATACTCGAGCAACTGTTACGTCGTCGAAGGTTGCATCATGCGCGACATCTTCGAGGACCTCCATGTAACACTTCACTTTTGGTTCGGTTCCAGATGGACGCACAATGACGCGTGTGCCGTCTTGTGCGAGCAAACGAATACCGTCAGTTGGCGGTAGCCCATCTACGCCTTCGGACAAGTCCACAACTTCTACCACTGGTGAGCCTGCAAGCTCGGTTGGTGGTGTGGCTCGTAAACGTGCCATCGTTTGTGGAATGAGCGATAAGTCGGAGAACCGCGCGGAAAGCTGATCGGTCAGGTGGAATCCGTGCGTGCGTGCAAGGTCATCAAGGTAATCAATGATGCTTTTGCCTTCGGCCTTCAACGACGCGGCTAACTCGGCGACGAGGAGCGCCGCTGAAATCCCGTCTTTGTCTCGCACAAGTTGTGGTGCAACACAGTATCCGAGTGCTTCTTCGTAACCGAAGAGAAGCGATGGGGCGCGACTGATCCACTTAAACCCGGTAAGCGTTGCAGCATAGTTCAATGAGTGGTGTGCTGCGATCTTTTCGAGCAACCGTGAAGACACGATGGAGTTCGCGAGTGTCATGGTTGGGCCGTGCGGGTCTGGCGTGTGCTGTGACGCTACATAATTGCCGAGAAGAGAACCAACCTCGTCACCGTGTAGCATACGCCAGCCGTGCTTGGCTGGGCTGTCGTCGCTGTCTGCAGCGTGTGCGTCAATGACTCGTGGGTCTTTGATCGCTACGGCGCAACGGTCAGCGTCTGGGTCGTTGGCGAGAACAATGTCTGCGTCACTACGTACCGCATATTCGAGCGCAAGGTCGATTGCTCCAGGTTCTTCCGGGTTGGGGAAGGACACTGTTGGGAAGTCTGGGTCTGGTTCGTATTGCTGAGCGACAGAGATCAGTTGGTCAAAACCAGCGTGTGCCAGAACTTTATCGACGACCGCGCCACCGACACCGTGAAGTGGGGTGAGTACAATTGTGATGTCGCGTGGGGAATCATGTTTGAGCCCAACGACAGCGTCAATGTACTTGTTGAGGTCTTTCTCGTCGAGGGTGTGCCATCCGTGGGTGTCGCGTGGGGTTTCACGGACGGAAGCGACCTGTGCGATGTGTGCAGCGATCTCGGAGTCGTATGGTGGCACGATTTGTGCACCATGCCCGTCTCCTTCAACGATGCGTCCACCCAAGTACACTTTGTAGCCGTTGTCTTTTGGTGGGTTGTGGCTCGCTGTGACGACGATTCCCGCGTCAGCGTTGAGGCGGTTCATTGTGTAGGCAAGCACAGGTGTAGGAAGTGCGTGTGAGTACACGTACACTTCGCAGCCAGCAGCAGTGAGTACACCGGCAGAATCTAACGCAAACGCGCGAGAGAAATGCCGGGCGTCATATCCGATCGCTACCCGTGGGGTTTGTCCGGGGAGCTGTTCGTTCAGGTATGCGGCGATTCCAGCTGCGGCTTTGATGACCACGGAACGGTTCATGCGGTTTGGTCCGGCTTCGATTGCTCCACGCAATCCTGCGGTGCCGAACTGTAGTGTGCCAGCAAAGCGGTCTTTCAAATCGCCTAATGCGCCTGAGGTGCGCCCTTTTGAATCAGATGAGTTGTCAGGATTCTCGATGGTGCGTAGGAGGCGTTTGAGTTCTCTACGTGTGGTTTCTTCTGGGTCGTCGTCGATCCAGTCACGTGCCTGCTGTAGCAGGACTTGCTCTTCATCGGTGAGTTCTATAGCCATTGTCGTCACATCCTTTTTGCGATGTTGGCGAGGAGCGCACTGATGCGTGGTCCTGCCGCGATTCCTGCTTCGATGACTTCTTCATGTGAAAGTGGGATAGGGCTGATGCCTGCGGCAAGGTTGGTGACGAGCGAAATGCCCAGTATTTCCAGTCCTGCTTGGCGTGCGGCAATTGCTTCGAGTGTGGTGGACATTCCAACGAGGTCAGCGCCGAGCACTCCAGCCATTTTTACTTCTGCTGGGGTTTCGTAGTGTGGGCCGCGGAACTGTGCGTATACGCCTTCAGAGAGGGTTTCGTCGACGCTGTGCGCGATGTCGCGTAGGCGCTGGGAGTACAGGTCGGTGAGGTCGACGAAATTTGCGCCTTCAATAGGTGATGTTGCGGTGAGGTTTAGGTGGTCGTTGATGAGAACAGGTGTGCCTGGCGCCCAGTCTGGGTTGAGTCCGCCGCAGCCGTTCGTCAAGATGACGGTGGAGCAGCCTGCTGCTGCTGCAGTGCGCATGCCGTGCACAACCTTGCGTACGCCTTTGCCTTCGTATAGGTGGGTGCGGGAACCAAGAACAAGTGCTGTTTTTCCGGTTTCGGTAATGCGAATGGAACGCAATGTGCCGACGTGTCCGTCCACGGCAGGCTTGGAGAATCCGGCAATGTTGTGGCTTGGGATTTCAGCTAATGTTTCGCCGAGCAGGTCGGCTGCGCCGCCCCAACCGGAACCGAGAACGAGTGCGATGTCGTGTCGTTCGATGCCTGTTTGTTCCGCGATGTCGCGTGCTGCTTGTGCTGCAAGCTCGAACGGGTCGATGTGTGCAGTGGGGTCGTCGTGAGTTGTGGGTGTTGTAGTCATATTCTGAGATTAACTTGATTAAGCGTTTGACGCGAGGGCGATAAGTTTCAGTTGCCCAATCACGTCATATTACGTAGCGAAAAATCACTCCAATCTGAACTGCCGTCAGATACTTCAGATGTTTGCGATACTAAGAACGTGACTACAAACAACACCGTCCCTCCAACATCGCCCGCCACCCGCATCGCGATTCTTGGAGGAGGACCAGGAGGCTACGAAGCCGCACTGGTCGCAGCCCGCCTAGGAGCAGACGTCACGATCATTGAGCGCAACGGATTCGGTGGAAGCACCGTGCTCACAGACGTAGTTCCATCAAAAACCCTGATCGCAACCGCAGAATGGATGACCTTAGGAGGAGCCGCAGCCGAACTAGGAATCCGCATCAACGACGCTGACGGCAACAACACCCACACCATCTCAGCAGACCTCAAAGCCATCAACGCACGCATCAGAGCGCTCGCTGAAACCCAATCGCAAGACATTCAACACCGCTTACAATCAAGCAACATCACAACCATTAACGGTCAAGGACGACTCGTTAGTGACCACAGCATTGCAGTCTCCATGGTCGTTGACGACTCTGGGATCCCGCAGCCAGACCAACTCATAGAGGCAGATTTCATCCTCCTCGCCGTGGGGGCAACACCGCGAATGCTTCCCACCGCGCAGCCAGACGGTAAACGCATCCTTACCTGGACGCAACTGTATAACTTAGAGGAACTACCAGAGCACCTCATCGTTGTGGGCTCTGGTGTCACAGGCGCCGAATTCGCTGGGGCATATCACGCACTTGGATCGCAAGTAACCCTCGTTTCTAGTAGAGACCGTGTGCTGCCCGGCGAAGACGCAGATGCAGCAAACCTCATTGAAGAAGTTTTTAAAGCTCGCGGGATGACCGTTGCTTCACGTTCACGTGCGCAGAGCGCACACGTGGTAACAAAAAACGGGGGCACTTACGTAGAAGTAACGCTCTCGGACGGAACCGTCATTACCGGAAGCCACGTACTCATGGCCGTTGGATCAGTGCCAAATACTCAGGGCATCGGCTTGGAAAACGTTGGTATCCAACTGACTGAATCAGGGCACATCGTCACGGATAAAGTGTCACGTACTACTGCGCGTGGAATCTATGCGGCAGGGGATTGTACGGGAGTGTTCCCACTTGCTTCGGTTGCTGCAATGCAGGGACGTATTGCGATGTCGCACGCGCTTGGGGACACCGTTCGTCCCATAAAGCTACGCAGTGTTGCAGCAAATATTTTCACTGCACCAGAAATAGCAACAGTCGGCTACAGTCAAAACGATCTCGACCGTTTAGACATGCGTTACACCGTGACAACACTGCCCTTACGACGAAACCCGCGCGCAAAAATGATGGGATTACGCGAAGGCTTCATCAAGTTGTTCTCTCGAACAGAGTCCGGCACAGTCGTTGGCGGAGTGGTGGTAGCACCACGCGCGTCAGAACTGATTTTCCCGATCACACTAGCAGTGCAGCATCGACTCACCGCAGACGACGTAGCCGAAGCGTTTACTGTCTACCCGTCGCTGACCGGTTCCATCGCTGAAGCAGCACGCATGGGACACCACCGCGTCGACGGCTAAACACGCGGTTAAACACGTGCAGCCCAGAACCCCTCGTGCGGTTCTGGGCTGTTGTGTTGTTAGCCGACGGCAGGGATGACAAACGTGGTTGCTATAGGCAAATGATCTGAGGCGTCAGACTCCAACACTTCAACTGAAGCGATCCCTAAATCTCGAGAGAATATCCAGTCGATTCGGGCCGTCGGGGCATGCGAAGGATACGTTAAATCATTCGGGTTACCGGACACATCAATTGCTGAAGCGAAGCCTTTGTCATGCATCGCGTGAATTTCAGGCCAGCCCGGTTCAGCGTTAAAGTCACCAGCAAAAATTGTGCGACCCACAAGAGGTAAACCCTCGAAAAGGTCCTCTAATTGGATGAGTCGAGTGGGAGTGTTCTCATCACGATGCTGTAAATGAGCGCTCACAACATGAAAACCACCCCTGTCCATGACAATGGCTCCAGAGATAGCAGAACGCCATTGCGGCCCCTCACCATAGGACAATTGCACGCGAGAAACCTCAACCACAGAAGTTGATGGCTTCCACAAGATAGCGTTTCCGAATTGATGGTCAGCGGCCCCAACATACGCGTATTCCATACCGGTTTTATGTGCCACGTAGGACACTACGTCAGCGCCACCACCCATAATCCAGCCACGTGATACTTCTTGCAAGGTCACAAGATCGGCGTTATTGCGTTTAATCAGATCAACAATGTCGTCTAAAGAGGATTCACCATCGGGAGACACACCATAGTGCACGTTCCAGTTCACTAACGTCATCGAACCTGTTGACGCGTTGTTTACGAGCGGTTGGGAAAGCGGCGAAGTAGCGTAAGCACCTACCAAACTGACGCCCATCACCCCCACGAGGGAACCCACAAGTACAAGTTGAGAACCTACAGACGACACCTCACTGGCGCTGTGCGACGGTAGCGACCCAGCATGCGTTTCTCGACGGTGAATAACAAAAACACCGCACGCAAAAACAAGAGCCAAGCCAACAATAATGAGCTCATTGGGAAAGCCAAGAGGGATATCGTAGTCGATTTGGTACAACAAAATAGGCACGATTAAAAGCCCGCCAACACTCGCTGAAGCGCCCATTAGCGACCACGACGACGACACAACAGCAGGACGTTCAAGCGCAGTACACAGCAGCCCTACGGCCGAAACACCTAAAGCAACACAGAACCCAGACAGGGAAAGTGCGATGAGTAGACCGTTAGGTTCAGGCCAAGAGGCCAAGGAAAACACTGAAACAACAGACAGCACCAAAGAAACACTGAACAACGCAACTGGCTGCTGAGGGGTACGCACCACGACAACAGTGACAAGCGCCCCAAGAGTAATCACTACTGCGGAAGCCCATAAAGGAATCGCGGCTTGAGAGGCGATAAAGGCAGGATTAGCAAAAGCAAAAACACCAAGACACATAACGGGGCCAAGCGCCCACAAACCTCGTGCACGCGGACGAGCTGGAAGATCCCTGATGTAAAAAGTTGCTCCCACAAGAAGCGTGAGAACCCCTAATGGGATTACCCATTGCAGTATGGAATCACGCCACACAGCATCAAAAGTACCAAGCGCTAACGCGAGGGCGGCAGAAAAATACAAGCCCATTCCGACGCCTCTAGCGACAAGCGCACCACCATAACGAGAGGCAACGCTAGAGGCAATCGTCAAGACAGAGACACTCAACGATACAGTCGCTAATCCGATACCTAACCGTAAAACACCGTCAACAAAGATGAGGGCAAACCGCGCGAGAGCTAAAGCAGAAACTCCAATGAGAAGCATCATGCCACTAGGGGCACGTTGAGCTGCTAACGCCATCGTAAACACGGCAGGGGACACATACGTTACAAGTGCAACAAGTGCAGCTGCAATTACTCCATGTTGGGTAATCACTGAATCAAGCAGTGGGCCAGAAAATCTGACAAGTTCTGCTGTAAGAGTTACCAGCGCAATCAACATGAGTGTGAGCGCAGATCCAGTTCGAGTTGCCGATGGTTGCATGGCGTAAATGTACCGTGAACACTGCCTGAAGTTCTATGTAAAACAAGCTGTCTCCTGCGGGTATTTGACCCCACCGCACAGACACGAATTTAATGCGTAGAGTTTTTTAATACCGCATATAGTGACGGGAATGCGTGAGCAAATGCTGGTAGTAAACGTAAATCAGGGTGTTGGCTGTTGAGCGCGGCCACAATGTTGGTGAGGGGTACCCACTGAATTTCGAGGGATTCAGCGTCGGTGGGGTGAACTCTCATGTGAGGGTCCGTGCTTTCGGCGATGATCGTCGTATATGACCAATCGGCGTGTGAAAAAACATGCGAGCCCAGCCTCACAACATGAGCTTTATCAATGCCTGCTTCTTCGTGTGCTTCGCGGACAGCCGCGTCATGCGCTGTTTCGCCGTCCATGAGTGCACCTCCTGGGATGCCCCACGTTCCGCCTTGATGACTCCACAAAGCCCGATGCTGTAAGACGACGTCGCTCCATTCGCCACGCGAATTTTTGCGTGCAAGGAACAACCCGGCAGCACCGTTGAGTCCCCAATGTTTATTGCCGCAACGACAATTCACCCAACCGTCGCCAGGCATCCTTACATGCGCGGATGGAGGAGTTGGCCGTGAAGAATCAGACATACAGCAAACGTATCTTATGGTTACAGGTTGTGTGTTAGCCGGTAGTTAAAAGGGTCATGCGGCCTAAACGTTTGCCTGAGGTTTGATAATGATTCATGTGCGCTCTAGTGCTTTCATGCTCTGTTGTGCAACATGCAACGCACAGTCCATGTCAGGCTTCTACTGTGTGTGCTATGTCCACAACAATCGTTGAAAATCCATCGGACACTGGCCGATCACGCACTCTTCCAGAGGTGTGCGTTATTGCGACAGTGCGAAACGAAGAAGAGTACCTCGAAGCTGCTTTAGACTCCGTGGCTCAACAAACCTATCAAGGGGCGTTCAGCATTGTGGTGTCTGTTGGACCCTCGCGTGATAACACGTACGGCATAGCCCACGAGTATGCGCTGCACGACAAACGCGTCACGATCGTCGATAACCCTCATGGGGCGATACCTCACGGCTTGAATATTGCTTTAGCTAACTGCCCAGATAGCGCGCAAATAATTGTTCGATTCGATGGGCACACTAGACTCCCGGACACGTACATCGAAAACATGGTGGACACTCTTATTCGTACCGGTGCCGACAATGTTGGTGGCATTATGAAACCGGTGGGAAAATCCGACCTTGAGCGGGCGATAGCTCAAGCAATGTCGCACCCGCTGGGGATAGGGCCAGCACCCTTTCACGTCGGTGGTGTTGAGGGGCCAGAAGAAACCGCATATTTGGGGACGTTCCGTAAAACTGCTCTTGATCGAGTCGGGCATTACGACGAATATTTTGAACGTGCAGAAGACTGGGAGCTTAACTTCCGCATTCGTGAATCGGGTGGACTCATTTGGTTTCGCCCAGACATCCAAGTGGAATACCAGCCAAGGTCCTCAATAAAAGCTTTAGCGAGACAATTTGGTAGAACCGGCCAGTGGCGTCGCGAAGTAATACGCAGAAACGCAAAAACTGCTTCGCTTCGATACTTAGCACCACCGACAGCGGTTCTCGCACTTATCGCAGGGACTCTCGTCGGGCTGCTAGGTGTTATCACGACGACACCGTGGCTACTTATTGGTTTTATGGCCCCTGTCGGTTATGCCGCACTCGTCTGTGTTGGTGGGCTGTGGGCTGGCCGCACATTGCCTGTACGTAGCAGGTTTGTGCTACCGCTGGTGTTAGCAACGATGCACATGAGTTGGGGAATCGGATTCTTGTGCGGCAGGAAAACTGCCGTGCAGTCTGCCCACAACCAGTGAACTCGTCACATAATGGTGGGGTTGCCTATACATAGGCAACCCCACCCTTAGTTGATTACAGTATGTGAAGGCGTTTTAAGAGGCGTGTAACGTGGGCAGGAGCCATCGTGCGAACAGCATTTCGAGCAATAGAATAGAGTCGTTTTCGCCCTACTGCCCGCGAATGCAGCGGAAGAGTGCGTGCACGGCTTGCAGCAGCTAACTCTTTTACATGTTGAGGTAACTGTGACGGCTGCTCATGGAAATAGTTATCTTCGAGCCAGCCGTCGTTGACGTGGTTAAACCGTATGTGTGCGACGTCGTTAAGGGTTCCGACGAGGCCGCTCGTCGCAAATACGGAATTGAGCATGCGCTCGTTGAGTCCAAAATCTCGCAGAATTAACGTGGGCAGCCCATACGCTAGCGACTCTAACGCGGCAGTAGAAGAGACCGTCACGTGGGCTACACCGTCATCAAAAAAGTCGGTGAGGGGACCTGTGGCAAAAGATAGTGCTTGCGCGGAGAGGGACGTATTATTGCGGCACATGTCGGCCCATAGATCGTCGTATGCGAAACGCTCACGATGGGTTTGTTGTTCGCCTTTTAACGCTCGAACTTTAATAACGATACGAACGTTCGGGTGCGCGAGTGCCGTGTCATGCAGTGTCTGAAGAATACGAACACGAGCTGTGCGTGTTGAGGGCACGAGGGCTTGAGGTGTGAACAGTACGGTAGAAACCTTACGTGTCCGCGGCTGCTGTAATGCCGGTAAGAAAGGCAAATGAGAGAGCACAAGAGTTTTCTCCATGGCGGCAAGGTCTGCGACCGCACCATATTCTGTTGCTTCAATTCGCGAATGCACAATGAGTGAATGGCAGCGAGCACGGTAACGCATGCCTTTGATGCGTGCAGGTAACGCCATCCCTGGAATGCCAGAAATCAGGGCGGGCCTTCGCTTCATGCGTACACTCAGCTCTGCGACGAGTTCAACAACTGGCCCTGTTGCTGCGAGCAGCAACACATCGGGCTCACAACGTTCAACATATTTTTTTACTTCAGATAGCCGTAGCGCGCGTATATCTTGCCCCGAAAAGCGTGTGCCGGCGAGCGCCGCCTCAATTTGCTGTGGGGAGGGCATGATCGGCGATCGTACAAGTACCAGATGGCAGCGAAAATCAGCGTTGAGGGTATCTAAGGTTGCGGCAGCCCATTTGAGATATGAGTCAGAATCCGCCAGCGCGATGACGGTAACTGGGCTGGTTGGTGTTGAAAAGCTCACGTGATTCATTTCAGTTATAGGGTGTGGGTTTCAAAAAGGTGCAACGGTTCGGTTAAAAACTCTCGCAGGTGGGCAGGTGTATCTGTCGTCCACCATTCGTTGGGGACTCGATGGGCGCGCATGGTGACGTTTTTGGCGCGTAGTAGCGGCCCCAACGTGAGAAGCGCCGTGGTGGGGAGCATGTGGACTGTGTGTTCGCTGGTGAGCGAACTTAAGGAAAGCTCGACGAGGGGGTGTCCTTCTGCAACAGTTATGAGTTCGTGTGTGCCGATACGTTGTCGTATATGTGGCGGGGTTCTGCGGTGGGGAAAATAGCGGACAGGCCCGTTGTGAGTCAGGGAATGAACCCAATCAATGTACGGTTGTGGGTTGATATGTCCGTCTGCGGCGAAGCCGCTGCCCACACACACGATAGGTTCTGGGATGAGGTGAGTGGGTTCTTGGGCGGTGAGCCACGGGTACGTGTGGAAGACCGCGTGTGCCTCTAATATGTCGAGGTCGTGTTTGATAGCTGCTGTTGCTGGCATTGCAGTGAACACGGTAAGCCGTTGTGTGAATGCTGCTTTGCGTAGTATGTGCGTCATTGCCATACCTAATGCTTTTCGGGCAGGAGAGGAAGCGATGCCAGGGCGGACGAGGGGCTTGTTGGCGGCAAGAGCATTGAGTACGGCTATGGTGTGTAAGCCGTCGTCGACGATGACGATCTCTGATACGTGAGTGTGGCGTAGCAGCCGTGATTGTTGTTGGCCAGAGAATGGATCGCCGAGCACGTGCGTGTATGCGGTGTGTGTTTTGGTGGTGCGTGCAGGCGTTGTTGTTTCGTTCTTGCCGACAATTTTGAGTCCGTTGGGTACCCCTATGTGCTGTAACGCTTGCACGGTAGGGGCAATCGTTGAGTGTGGGTCGCGCACATGTAATTGGGTGTTGTGGCCGAGGATCCCGTATGCGTGCGCTTCAACGACGTTTAAGGTTTGCAAGGGTGATTCGACGTGTGCGATGGATCGCCAATTACTCATGGTTGGTCCTTTGCCGCGGTGGTGCGGGCGTTGATACGTAACTTTAAGAACGGCGCGCACGCTCGTCTCACCTGCTTGTGGATAGGTGTGAATAGACGAGCAGGCTGTGGCGTTGCAGGTGGCGGTATGAGCCCTGCTTTTTCTGCGGGTAACCGTTTTATGTAACGGCGCCACAATGGTTGCATAGGCAGACCTGTGATGTGCGGCTGCATGTCCGTGTGTGTGCTGATGAAAACTTGAGCGTCTGTAACAAGGTCAGCATTGATGCGAGGTTGCATCGCATAGGACACTGCGCGCACAAGTGTGCACAGTTCAGCGACATCATTGAACTGTGTAGACGAGGAAAATAGGGCGTCACATAATGTCACCGGTATGCGGTTAGAGTTCGAAAAAGGAGACAACCGTTCAAGGAGTAACTCTGTCGCATGAGCATACGCGGGTATTCCATACCAGTAGCGTGCTGACGCTAACCCAGTGGAAAACAGCGAAAAAACTGCCTTCGGAGCGTACATGTGCATGAGAACTTCAGCAGGCACAGGCGATACATCAACAATCACATCAATATCGTTATCGCGAGCGAACTGAGTGAGTGCACGCATCGACTGCGGCGGCGCACTAGGATGCGGACGAAACACTACAGGACCAGCCACCTCAGACGCGGCACGAACCAACAGTTCACACATGAACCGGGTTTCTTCCTCCGCAGACAACACACCAAGATCAGCTAAATATTGGCCCAAAACCAGCGAAAAAGCGGCTCCACCACCCGGCCACACACACTGTTCACGATCACTGCTATCCGCAACCTGCGCTATAGCATCACGCAGAAACCTATGGTCCACCCGCACATACTCAGGGTTGCTTTCACGCAACAGTAGCGGCTGCAACGACGGAACAAAATCGGGGAAAACAACACACCGGACCCGCTGCACTATATGCGCCGGAAAAACATTGCGTGACGGGCCATACACCATCAACCCGTCAGCATGAACGTAGATCGGCGCATCATAAAAAATAGTTGTGAACGCCTGCGCAGGCTGCCCCTGCAACGATTCCACAAACAAAGACACGCGTGCATGCTGATCAATCCCCAACCAGGAACGCATCAAACGCTCCCACACATGCGCATCACTAGTCCGCGGCTGAAAATCTGCGGGCCGCAACGGAAAAATAAGCTCATTAAAATCCGTGACCCGCTCAAACAACGGAGCAGCAACCTGCAACACAGGAGAATCCATCAAATTATGTGCAGTCTCAGGTATAGCCGCAGTACTACACACCACTAAAATGCGGCGCGCATCAGGATGCGACACCACACCCGACGAAATCGCAGCCATCACACTCAACAATTGAAACTGAGACGTAACCTCATACACTTCAACAGGACGACTCACTTGCCTGCCCCCTGAACCATGCGCTCAGTTACCGCACCCTCACGCAAAAAATCGAGCAAAACCCCACGCCGCGGCTGCGGAAACACATCCAATGCCGCAACAACCTCAGGCCACCGCAACACAACCTCCTGCAACCGGTCATACAAAAGAGCCGTCATAGAACGAACCTGAACCGCAGGCAACCCTGACCGCCGATACCGATCCACATGAAAAAACGTAATCACCCACAACTGCCGGCACGCCTTACGCAACAAATCATCACGCACAGCAAAAGCACGCGACCCAGCAGTCAACGAACTCAACCTCAACAAAACAGACGTGAAAGCATCAACAAACCCAAACTGTGCTTCAGTGAAAGCCTGAGTCAACGACCCCTGCACACCACGACGGTAAAACACGCCAGCCTCAGAAATCACCGAAAAACTATCCGCACACGTATGCATCTGCCACATAAACTCCCGATCCTCAGCCGTCGCAGCAGACTCATCAAAAAACACGCCATGCTCAACAAGCACATCCCGACGAAACAAACCCGCCCACGGAAAGGGATAATCAATCATCGTCGACGAATCACACTCAGCAATCCCAGCCAACGGATCCAACACCTCATACCGAACAGCCTGAGGCGCACGAACAACCGACCGACGCCCCCGCTCATGACGCGTGTGATCAGTACGAACAAAATCCACACCCAAATCACGCAACGCGCGAACCGTTGATGCCAAAAACTGCGGCCCCAACCAGTCATCCGGATCAAGAAAACCAACAAACTCACCAGTCGCCGCCCGCAAACCAGCATTACGCGCCCACGACACACCACGAGACTGCGGCGAATCAATCACTGTCAACAAAGGAAACAACGACGCACACGACTCAACAACACCCATCGTGTCATCCGTCGACCCATCATTAACAACAATGACCTCAACACAATCACGCCCAATACGCTGACCAGCAACACTCATCAACGCAGTATGAATAAACGGTTCTTGATCCTTAGCCGGAATAACCACCGACACCAACGGTTCACGCATGCACACTCACCCGTCGATACGACGAAGACGCGACAACGGAGCAAGCTCACCAGGGAACACGCGCTTCACACCATCACCCATCGCCTGCTCCAGAATCCGAATATCACGAACCAAATTCACAAACCCAGTAGGCTCAAGGCTCGCAGCCTGATCAGAACCCCACATCGTACGATCCAACGTGATGTGCCGCTCCACAGTCACCGCACCCAACGCGACAGCCGCAAGAGAAATCTGCAATCCACGCTCATGCCCCGAATACCCGACAGGAACCCCATAGCGCTCGCGGAGGGTGTCGATAGTGCGGAGGTTGGCTTCTTCCGGTGGTAGTGGGTAGGTGGAGGTGGCATGCATCATGACAAGTTTGCTGGTGCCAAGGATCTCTACTGCCTTATCAATTTGTTCCAGCGTGGACATGCCCGTGGACAAAATGATTGGTTTACCGGTTTGGGCGAGAGCCTGTAGCAGTTCTGTGTCAGTCACTGAAGCAGAAGCAACCTTGTGTGTTGGTACTCCTTGGTTTTCGAGGAACTCGACGGAGGGGACATCCCACGGCGAGGCAAACCAGTGCAGGCCGCGCTCGGCCGCGTAATTGCCGATCTCTTTGTATTGCACATCATCAAATTCCACACGGTAGCGGTAATCCAGATACGTCATTTCGCCCCATGGGGTTTGTCTGATCTGGTCGCGCTGTTTCACCGGTGTAGAAATTTCAGGTGTACGCTTTTGGAATTTCACAGCGTTTGCGCCCGCTTCAGCGGCAACATCAATGAGCTGTTTGGCGATGTCGACGGAACCGTTATGGTTGATGCCGATTTCACCGATCACATAAACAGGTTGGTTTTCTCCTACCTGCTGTTGTCCGATTGCGACAGGTGCGATATGTGTTGTTTCCATGATTTTCCTTTTCGGATATGCGCTGTAGGCGCTGTTAGGTGGGGGAATTGGTGCGGTTGTGAGCGTGGAGGACAAGGTCGCAGACTTCGCGTACTGCGCCGTGTCCGCCACGTCGTGTGAGGGTGATGCATGCTGCGTGTTTTACGTCGTCGCGCGCATCTGCGACCGCTATAGGCCAGCCGACGAGGGCCATAGCGGGAAGGTCATTGATGTCGTTGCCGACATATGCGACGCGTTGTGGATCAAGGCGGTTGGCTGACAGCCAAGCATTGAGTGCTGCTGCTTTATCGTCTATGCCTTGCAGCACGTCAACGCCGAGTTTTTTGGCTCGTGCCGAAACGATAGGGTTCTTTTCGGTTGAGAGGATCAGGAGTGGCACGCCGTGATTGCGTAGGAGCGCTACTCCCATGCCGTCAGATCGAGATACCGTGACGTGTTCGCTGCCGTCAGTGGAAAGTAACGCAGAATCATTGGTGTGCACGCCATCAAAATCGGTGACAACAGCGTCAACGTCGATTCCCAGTGCGCTAACGTCTGGGGCAGCATGCGGCACGTGTGCGCGCATGTTCGCAAGTAACTGACATAGTGCTAGGTCTTCAGGAGTGTCGATTTCTATGGCGTCTTGCTGGTCGACGAGTGCGAACCCAATGGAACCGAAAAAACGGTGCTGTGCCGCTAGGAACCCTTGGGT
Source organism: Timonella sp. A28 (assembly GCF_051200815.1). Taxonomy (GTDB): domain Bacteria; phylum Actinomycetota; class Actinomycetes; order Actinomycetales; family Cellulomonadaceae; genus Timonella. The sequence continues at coordinate 158,890 of NZ_CP195159.1, forward strand.
GTTGAACACGTAGAACGACCCTGTTTCCCGAAAATGTGGTGGCCGGTCTTGTCTGCGCAATCGTTGTGCGGGGGAATGTCCAACGGCAGCAGGCTTCCCGTTAGTGACGGTCCACTGGAAGCCGTGATCTGCTGTCACGGAAAAAACAACGTCGTGTGTGTTGTCACCGACTTTTCTAATCGCTTCATTGAGGTGAGTGGCGTTAAGGAAAGGCGAGGTGCACTGTAAGAAGACCGTGACGGCAGGAAAAGCGTTGTTGTCTGCACGGTAGCTTTCTAGTGCGTGGAGCACCGCAGATTCGGACGAAGCAAGATCGTCTGCAAGATGCTCGGGTCGCATAACGATCTCGGCCCCAGCAGTACGTGCTTCAGCAGCTATGCGTTCTGAATCCGTCGATACGACAACAGCGCTTACCAACGGTGTTGCGCGTGCGGTCGCGACAGCCCGCGCAATAAGCGTGTGGTCACCTACGCGTTGAAGGTTTTTATCTGGTATGCCCTTGGATCCGCCTCGGGCCGGAATGACGACGAGCACCTGCTCGTCGAGGAATGTATCCGTAGTCACACCATGGACAGTATGTGTCGTAAGTTGACGTGAACTTGCGTACGGGTGGCAGGTTCATGAGCGCCGGATTAGTTTTTGGTGACATTCGGGTGAACCACATGCCAGGAATGATGAAAACGGAGGTGTGCTAGTTTGTGGTGACTGTTTTACTTGAGAAAGGTACAAAAAGAAGCATGGAATTTATGTTTGGATCAATGATTTTCTTCATGCTCTTGATCGTTGCTTCAGTGGTTCTCATCGTTGTTGCACTGATCGACATGCTAAAGACGACCTCACTGAGTGATGGCATGCGCATCATGTGGGCGTTACTGATTGTTCTTATATCGCCTATTGGCCCAATTTTATGGTTCGTTTTAGGGAAGTCCACACGTAACTTCATTTAAAAAAGTGGGGCCACGCTATACATAGCGCGGCCCCACTGATACGTGAATGTACCTTACATCAGTCAATAATTTCGCAGATGACTGTTCCTGAACTGACTGTTTGACCAACAGCAGCAGTCAAAGACTTGATGGTGCCGGCACGGTGCGCCAGCAATGGTTGTTCCATCTTCATTGCTTCCAAGACGACGATGAGCTCGCCTTCAGCAACAGTTGCACCTTCTTCTGCAGCAATCTTGACGATTGTTCCCTGCATGGGGGAAGCAAGCGAGTTTCCGGAAGCTACAGTTCCAGCTTTCGCGCTGCTGCGTCGTTGCGGACGACGAGAACCATTACCGCCACGTGCCGCACGTCCAGCGGCCAAGCCCAACGCGGCAGGGATAACAACCTCGAGGCGTTTACCGCCAACTTCAACAACAACGCGTTCGGTGGCTTGCTCTTCTTCTGTGGCATCTTGGCTAGCTGAGTTAGGCGAAAGTGCACGGCACACGTCCATGAACTCTGTTTCGATCCAACTGGTGTACACAGAAAATGGGGTAGTTGCGTCTGCTGGAGCATAAGCTTCCGCATTGAGAACAGCCTGATGGAATGGCAGAACCGTTGGGATACCTTCCACAGTCATTTCGCTTAATGCGCGACGAGCCCTAGCAATAGCTTGTTCACGTGTCGCGCCAGTAACAATAACCTTAGCGATCATGGAGTCGAACGCACCAGAAATGACGTCGCCCTCTTCAACGCCCGTATCAATACGGACACCCGGGCCACTAGGGAACTTCAACGCAGAAATTTTTCCTGGCTGCGGCAAGAAGTTTAAGGCAGGGTCTTCACCGTTGATACGGAACTCAAGCGAGTGACCGCGCGGAGTTGGGTCGTCGAAAGAGAGCGCTTGGCCTTCAGCGATTCGGAACTGTTCAAGAACAAGATCAATTCCAGTGATTTCTTCAGTCACTGGGTGCTCAACCTGCAAGCGAGTGTTGACTTCAAGGAAGGAAATAGTTCCATCAAGCCCAACCAGGAACTCGCATGTTCCCGCTCCCTGATAGCCGGCTTCTTTCAAAATTGCTTTTGATGACTCAACAAGGCGAGCGTTTTGTTCGTCGGACAAGAATGGTGCAGGGGCTTCTTCAACAAGTTTTTGGTGGCGACGCTGTAGGGAGCAGTCACGAGTAGAAACAACCACAACGTTTCCGTGTGCGTCAGCTAAGCATTGTGTTTCAACGTGGCGCGGCTTGTCTAAGTATCGTTCAACAAAGCATTCGCCGCGGCCAAACGCTGCGGTTGCTTCACGTACCGCTGATTCGTACAGTTCGGTGATTTCAGATTCGGTGCGTGCAACCTTCAAACCACGGCCACCGCCACCAAAAGCGGCTTTAATCGCGATAGGGAGGCCGTGAGATTGCGCAAAATCGTGGACTTCTTGGGCGCTCTCAACAGGATCTGGGGTGCCAGGTACGAGAGGGGCGCCAGCGCGTTGCGCAATGTGGCGTGCGCTAACTTTGTCACCTAAGCCGTCAATGGACGCAGGTGATGGACCGATCCAGATAAGCCCAGCATCAATGACAGCTTGAGCGAACTGAGCGTTCTCGGCAAGGAAGCCATAGCCAGGGTGGACTGCGTTTGCGCCGCTGCGTTCGGCAACGTCTAACAGTTTTTCAATGTCGAGGTATGTGTCTTGTGCACGGGTTCCCCCTAGGGAGAAAGCCTCGGATGCAAGCTTGACATGGAGCGCGTCACGATCCGAATCAGCATAGACAGCTACACTTTGCACGCCATAGTCAGAGCACGCGCGAATGATGCGGACGGCGATTTCGCCTCGGTTAGCGATGAGAACCTTTTTGATAGCGGACACTGCCTAACAGTAAACCGAAATGCCTATACTTTTCACGCTCCAGAGCAGATAGGTGAAAAGATTGGCGGGCACCGCAAGCAACGCAGGTCCTGTTTGTAGGAATCCTCCATGGCGGTCGCCCTCCATGACCGAATTGTTCGCCCCTCATTCGTGGCTATCAACAAAAGTTAACGATTCCATAAGGAATGCCAGGGGACACCAAGCGACAGTGTTAGCGTGCGCATGAGAGGCAAACTCAAACCGATCACACCATGATGGTCGCCTTCAATGCGGTCAATAAAAGGGCCACCTAAACCGTCAATGGTGAAGGCTCCAGCAACATGTAACGGTTCTTCAGATGCCACATAGGCGTGAATCTCTTCATCGGAAAGATGAGCAAACCATACGTCTGTTGAACTGACAGCCCCTACCGCATCTACTGCAGTACCAGCCGAATCTAAACGAACAACCCAATGGCCAGTATGAAGCGTGCCCCGTTTGCCCCGCATCGACTGCCAACGAGCAGTTGCTTCATCAGGCGTGTGCGGTTTCCCCATGATCTCGCCGTTAAATTCCAGCATAGAATCGCAGCCCACAACGAGCGCACCATCTTCTAACTCAGTGAGAGGCACTTGAGGTAAGGCTGATGCAACGGCTTCGCATTTTGCCTGCGCAAGTTCTAACACGGTTTCGGAAGGTTCTAGAAACCCGGCGTGTGCTCGTCTGCGATTCAATAAAGCGTCTTCGTCAACGTGGCTTACCCGCACAAGAGGTTCAATGCCTGCGCTGCGCATGATGGTGAGACGGGCAGGCGACGACGAAGCAAGAATAAAACGCACGCTACAACCCTAACCTACGACCTTAGGGGGACTGCAGAAGCACCCTTTGATACCTAAAATCAGTGGTAAAACGGCATTACAGGTGAAGACGGAGAAGAATTGTCAAAACACATTAAATATATGTGGGTGGTTTCCGCTGTACTTATAGTAGTCACCTACGTTGGTGGAATGGCTTTAGGGAACGCTGCCGACGCCGCACCAACATACCCAACAAGCCCTGGCTATACATTTATCTCACATCTCTTTTGGGTAGTAGCGTTGGTGACACTTATTTTCACACTCGTTACGTGGACTGCAATGATGCGTGAAAAGTGGCTACGACAAGGCGCAAAAATTCAATACAGCGAGCACCCAACCACGTACCTCATATACCTGTGGGTTATCTCAGGTTTTCTTATTACTGTTGCAGTAAGTTCGCTGGTGACATTAGCTGCAGTATCCGAAGCACTTGCCGCAACCCAACACCTACGCGACTACTATCCAAGCGATTACGGGTACGGACTACTTACATTCTCCCTAGGAGCAACAGTCCTTACAGGAATACTGACATTACGTGAAAAGTGGCTACGACAAGGCGCAAGCGCAGCACACACGAGTTAAAACAATGAAAGTGGGGTGGCACCGTTATCTAACGGTGCCACCCCACTCCTGCGTGATTAGTTAGCTAGTGCTTCTTGCAAAACATCGAGACCAACAGAACCCAACGCTAGAGCACGAGCATGGAATTCCTTCATCGAGAATTCTTCACCACGCTCAAATGCACGGGCCTGTGCATCGTCGCGAATGTTCTCCCACAAACGTTGCCCAACCTTGTACGACGGTGCTTGACCTGGCCAGCCCAGGTACCGGTTCAACTCAAAACGCACGAACGCTTCAGGCATGTTCACATTTGCCTTCAAGAACTCCCAAGCCTTGTCCGCGTCCCACGTGCCGCCGCCCCATTCTTCTGGGCATGGCTTTTCCAAGTGAACGCCAATATCGAGAACAACACGAGCCGCGCGCAGCCGCTGCCCATCCAGCATGCCTAACTTGTCTGCTGGGTCTTCAAGATAGCCAAGGTCTTCCATGAGGCGCTCGGCATACAACGCCCAACCTTCACCATGCCCAGAAACCCAGCACGCTAGACGACGCCACGAATTCAACGTCTCACGCAGATAAACAGCTTGAGCACACTGCAAGTGGTGCCCAGGTACACCCTCGTGATAAACCGTGGTTTTTTCACGCCACGTGTTGAACGACGTTACTGACGGTGGAACAGACCACCACATGCGGCCGGCACGCGAGAAATCATCTGAAGGTGGCGTGTAATAGATGCCGCCCGTTTGCGTAGGCGCAATCATGCACTCAAGGGTTTTTACCGGTTCAGGGATGTCAAAGTGAACGCCGTTCAATTCACGGATAGCCTGATCTGAGGTCTCTTGCATCCACGCTTTAAGCTCATCTTTGGAATGCAACAAGTAGCGTTCATCGTTATCAAGGTTCTCGAACGCCTGCTCAAGAGTAGTGCCAGGGCCATACAGTTGCTCGGCAATGGCCTGCTGTTCGTCGACGATACGGGCAAGTTCTTGCAAACCCCACTCGTACGTCTCATCAAGGTCGATTTGTGCGCCTAGGAATGAGCGTGAAGCAAGCTCATAGCGTTCACGGCCCGCAGCGTCCTTAGCAGGAGCTAACGGTAAGACACGCTCACGCAAAAACTCAGCAAGCTTTCCGTACGATTGAGCGACTGCTGCCGCACCTTTTTCTAACTGCTCGCGTAAGGCCTCGCCGTCATCTGACTTGGCGATAGCCGCCTTGGCATCGTCGTTGCGGACGAACGAGAAGAAGAAAGATTTTTCTGCGTCAGCGTTCTCGCTCGCTTCGGCGATTCCCAATTCGACTTGCCGTTGAGCTGGAACCTTACCCAACGATAAACCGTGAGCTAACGACTCAACGTATCCCTCAAGAGAAGTAGGCAACAAGTTCAGACGAGAAGCAATGTTTTCCCAATCTTGAACTGAAGCAGTAGGGGACACATCAAAAATGTCACGTAACCCTTGAAGCGGTGAAGCAATATTGTTCAGATCGGCAAACACCCAACCAGAATCAAAAAGCTCAACTTCTAAGCCCAAGCGCTCACGCATCGCGGCGATTGTAACCGCATCGATCTCGTCAACCGGATCAACAGTGTCCAGCTCATCCAAAGTCACGCGTGCAAGGCGCGCAGACGCTTCAATACCTGCGGGTGAAAGATCCGTTACGAGGTGGTCATAGCCCGGCAAGCCCATACTTGTTGCCATGAAGGGGTCAAGCACACACGACGCGGCAAGATACTGTTCGGCGATAGCGTCTACTGCTGTAGTAGAACGTTTTTGTGAAGTCATACAACGACGCTACCTCACTTGTGAACTGCAATGTTGGCATTTTCTTGGGCAGCGTAAGGCAGGGCACCTTTAGCCACAGGAAACAGTTGCGTTCTATAGTGTGCAGACGGCATTATTTATCCAATCTTGCGTTACGTGTAAAAGGCGTGTGACTGTCACAAGAGCGAGGGACCATCGTCCCCTTCGAACCGGTCAAAAACATCAGATGCTAGGTAAACGGGGACAACGACAGAGGGAAACCATGACAGACACTCGAACAGCCGTTGAAGAAAACTTCGAAGAACTCAGCGAAGAGGAATTAGAAGAACTTGCTACAGCCCTGACCGGAAAACGGCACTCAAACACTCGTATCTTTGGGGCGATGCTTGTAGCAGCAGTAATCTCACTTGTTGCTGCTTTCGTTTTAGCTATTGATGCAATCAAACTTGCCGCAGACCCTTCAATAGGCCTTTCCTGCAACTTCAATGAGGTGTTGAACTGTGGAACGGTTGCACTTTCGTGGCAGGCTTCCGCTTTTGGCTTCCCGAACGTTTTCCTCGGCTTGATGTTTGAACCCATGGTGGTAACCATGGCGTTGCTGGGATTAAGCGGAACAAAATTGCCGCGCTGGTTTGCACTGACTGAACAAGTTATTTACGTGTTTGCAACCGCGTTTGCTATCTGGCTATTCGTGCAGTCAATGTTTGTTATCGGGGCTATGTGCCCATGGTGCTTAACCATCACATACGTCACCCCGCTCATCTTGCTCACTCTGTTGCATTACAACATTCGTGAAGACAATATATGGCGTTCTGGGAAAAATCGTGAGCGTGCTCGTGCATTCGTCCGCAACCACTATGATCTCTATGTGTTCATTGCGTGGGTCGCGCTAGTAACAATCATGTTGGTCGTGAAGTACGGTCCAGCGCTCATCGCATAAAACAAACAGACCTACCCCCAAAACGATGGCGTCCAAGTTGAGGAGAGACAACTTGGGCGCCATCACTTTTACAAGTGAGTTTGCCACTGGAAGCGTTTCTTCGCGCGATAAAACCTGAATCAGAGCGTAGTAATCGAAAAATAGGTGCACAATGTCAGAGGAACAGGGCACAATACTTTCGAGGGTAAGCGCTGAGGACTAGACAAGAAGGAACGGGGACTCACTATGCTTATGCAGCTCATATTGAGACATTCGAAACCATATTCGTTATGGATTTTCGCGGTACTGATACTGCAGCTGGCTACAACAATTGCCACTCTTTACTTACCAAGTTTGAACGCAAAAATAATTGACGAAGGCGTTTTTTACGGAGACGTCGACTATATTTGGCGCACCGGTGGAATCATGCTGGTGGTTGCTTTCGTGCAGGTCATTACTGCAGTTGCCGCAGTCTACTTTGGGGCAAAAACTGCGATGGCTATTGGTCGAGACATTCGCCGAAGTGTCTTCCAATCAGTCACCTCATTTTCCGCGCAGGATGTTAATAAATTTGGTGCAGCAACGCTGATCACGCGTGGCACAAACGATGTGCAACAAGTACAAATGCTCGTACTGTTGGCCTTAAACTTTATGGTCGCTGCACCAATCATGTGTGTTGGTGGAGTCATCATGGCACTGCGTGAAGACCCAGGCTTGTCTTGGCTGGTATGGGTTTCAGTGCCGGTGCTGCTTATCGTCGTTGGCGTTCTCGTATTCTTTTTGATGCCGCTGTTCCGCCAAATGCAGACGCGCATCGACGGCATAAACGGTGTGCTGCGTGAACAAATCTCAGGTTTACGTGTGGTGCGTGCTTTCGTACGAGAAGACCACGAAGCAGAACGATTCGAAGACGCAAACGCAAAACTCACGCGCGTTGGCGTGCAAGTAGGTAACCTCTTCGTTTTGATGTTCCCTGTCATTGCAATGATTTTGCACATCGCAACCGCAGCGGTTTTGTGGTTTGGTGGTCACCGCGTCGATGCTGGTCAAGTTGAAATTGGAGCACTGACAGCCTTCTTGCAATACCTCCTACAAATCTTAATGGCAGTCATGATGGGAACATTCATGGCCATGATGATTCCACGTGCGATGGTCTGTGCAGAACGTATAACTGAAGTTCTGGACACTGAATCGTCGATGAAAGACAACGTCGACACTGCCGGTGCTGCCCCTGTAGATGGGACCGTCGAGTTCACGAACGTCACCTTCGGATATGAAGGCGCAGAAGAGCCCATCCTCAACAACGTTTCCTTTACCGCTCGCCCTGGTCAAACTACTGCGATAGTCGGATCAACGGGAGCAGGTAAAACTACGCTTTTGAACCTCATACCACGCCTCTATGACGTGACAGGTGGAGACATCACCATCGGTGGCGTATCTGTTTCAAACTTGTCCCGCGAACAACTGTCTCGTTCCGTGGCTTCAGTGCCGCAACGCCCCTACTTGTTCTCTGGCACGATCAGCTCAAACATTCGCTTTGGTGCGCAAGACGCTAGTGACGAAGACGTATGGGAAGCCTTACGTATAGCTCAAGCAGAAGATTTTGTTCGAGACCGCGACCAACAACTTGAATCACGCGTCTCTCAAGGCGGAACAAATGTTTCTGGTGGGCAACGACAGCGTTTGTGTATTGCCCGAGCGATCGCCGCACAACCAGAAATTTACCTATTTGACGATTCATTCTCTGCACTAGACGTTGTGACGGATGCACGACTGCGTGCAGCCCTCGTCGAACCCACTAAAGACGCCACCGTCATTATTGTTGCGCAACGAATATCCACAATCACACACGCCGACCAGATTTTAGTACTAGAAAATGGTGCGGTTGTTGATCGTGGTACACACCAAGAACTACTCGAAAGTTCCCAGACATACCAAGAAATTGTGATGTCCCAACTTGCTGCGCAGGAGGCTTCTTAACATGGCTCGCAAAGAGAAAAAGACCCTCGACGCAGTACTCGAAGCAGAAATCGAAGAAGTCGACGAATTCGCAAACGCGGGAAACATCGATGTGTGGTCAGAAGGTGCACCAGCGCGAAAAGCAGAACACTTTTGGCCCTCTGCAAAACGACTCGTAGGTTTGCTGTCACCTTATAAAGTGGGCATGGCCGTTGTCATTGGCATGCTGGTTGTGGCTGTTGTCTTAGCAGTGATCGCTCCTCGGATCCTTGGAAAAGGAATGGACGTCATTTTTGCTGGGGCACTTGGGCTCAACATCCCAGCAGGAACAGACATTAACGTCGTCATCGAGCAACTACGTGCTTCTGGAGACACCAACCAAGCTGACATGCTTGCCCGCATGGATATCGTGCCTGGACAAGGCATCGACTTCACACAGCTACTAACCTACATTTTGATCGTGCTCGCCATGTATCTTGTAGGTGCGTTCTTTAGCTGGTGCTCCGGCTGGTTGCTCAACAGACTTGTCATGAAAGTCGTATACAAGCTTCGTCAAGACGTTGAAGACAAACTCAACCGTCTGCCGTTGGGGTACTTCGACAACAAACAGCGTGGCGATGTCCTTTCCCGAGTAACAAACGACGTGGACAACATCCAAAATGCGCTCCAACAGGCAATCTCTCAACTGATCCAGTCAGTTTTGAGCGTCATCGGTATCATCATCATGATGTTCATCGTCTCGTGGCAGCTAGCTTTGATTGCCCTCATCGCGTTGCCTCTATCAGCCGTAGCAGCTGGTGTAATCGGGTCCCGTGCGCAAACCCTATTCACGCGTCAGTGGAAGACAACAGGCGCGTTAAACGGTCAAATTGAAGAATCTTTCTCCGGTCATGAACTTATGAAAGTTTTTGGTCGCGAAAAAGACATGGTTGAACGTTTCCGAGACAGAAACGATGCACTTTACGAAGCATCATTCGGTGCACAGTTCATGTCTGGCATGATCTACCCGGTCATGAACTTTATCAGCTACCTCGCTTACGTCGGCATCGCTGTTGTTGGTGGGCTACGGGTCGCATCAGGTCAACTATCGTTGGGTGACGCAACAGCCTTTATCCAATACTCACGAGAGTTCACTCAGCCACTAGGTCAGATCGCAGGAATGGCAAACATGCTGCAATCAGGTGTGGCAAGTGCAGAACGCACCTTCGAAATGCTTGATGCTGAAGAACAAGACCCAGACACCGTACGCGCAGAACTACCAGCACGTACCGATGGCCGAGTCGAATTCAAAAACGTTCACTTCTCATACAACCCGGACCAGCCACTCATTGAAGACCTCTCCTTTGAAGCACACCCAGGTCACACGGTTGCAATTGTTGGGCCAACAGGCGCAGGAAAAACAACCCTCGTGAACCTCGTCATGAGGTTTTATGAGATCCAATCAGGAACGATTGAACTTGACGGCGTCAACATTACAGACATTCGTCGCGCAGATTTGCGTTCAAAGGTTGGCATGGTTCTTCAAGATGCGTGGCTGTTCGGTGGATCCATCATGGATAACATCCGATACGGAAAACTCGACGCAACAGACGACGAAGTTATCGCAGCTGCGAAAGCAACCTTTGTTGACCGATTCGTTCGAGCATTGCCAGACGGATACGACACCATCATCGACGAAGAAGGAACAAACGTTTCAGTCGGTGAAAAGCAGCTGATCACCATTGCTCGCGCCTTCGTAGCAAACCCATCCTTGCTGATCTTGGATGAGGCCACATCAAGTGTGGATACGCGTACCGAACTATTGGTGCAAAACGCTATGGCTGCGTTGCGTGAAGACCGCACCAGCTTCGTGATCGCACACCGCCTATCGACTATCCGCGACGCCGACACCATTTTGGTGATGGAAGAAGGCCGAATAGTTGAACAAGGCAACCACGAATCCCTACTTGAACGAGACGGAGCATATGCGAGACTGTACAACTCGCAATTCTCTGGGCCACTTGACCAAGAAGGCGAACTAGTGTCCGGTTAAAAGCAACGAAGGGGCCCCACACTTGAGTGTGGGGCCCCTTCGCGTATGCGAAAAATATGGTTAGGCACGCAATGACCAGCGCCACGCATCACGGCCACGCGTTGGTGTTCGTGGCTCTAAACGACGTTGATGATTAGTCCACTGGTTTTGTGGTGCAGCATCGTCAGCTTCATCGTCAGGTTGTGCACTTGCAACAGCAACCAAACTTGCTACGAGCGCAGCAACTTCGTCGTCGTTAGGCTGCCCGCCTACAACTTTTACCTCGGTTGCAGCACTGAGAGCGGCAGCGAGGATGTCATCTTGTGTTGCTTCACTCATGAGATGTCCATTCGTAGCGTCACCATCGGTTTACAGCGGAATGTTGCCGTGTTTCTTAGACGGCAGTGAAGCTCGTTTTGTGCGGAGCGCACGGAGGGCTTTAACAACTTGAGCGCGTGTTTCATGCGGTGCGATAACAGCATCAACATATCCACGCTCGGCAGCGTCCCACGGGTTGACGATCGCTTCTTCGTATTCCTGTGTGAGTCGAGCACGTTCTGCATCCACATCACCGCCAGCGTCAGAAACTGCTTTAAGCGCACCACGCTGCAGAATGTTGACGGCGCCGCCCGCACCCATCACAGCGATCTGCGCGGTAGGCCACGCCAAGTTGATGTCTGCCCCAAGCTGCTTGGAGCCCATAACAATGTAGGCACCGCCATAAGCTTTACGGGTGATGAGCGTAACGAGTGGAACCGTTGCTTCTGCATAGGCGTAGATAAGTTTTGCGCCACGGCGAATAATGCCGTTCCATTCTTGGTCTGTACCAGGGAGGAAGCCTGGCACGTCTACAAGCGTAAGTACAGGAATGTTGAAGGCATCGCAGGTGCGAACGAAACGGGCGGCTTTTTCGGCCGCGTTAATGTCGAGGGTGCCAGCCATGGACAGCGGCTGGTTAGCGACGATACCTACTGATTCGCCTTCAACGTGAGCGAACCCGATGATTATGTTTTGGGCGTAGAGTGGCTGAACCTCAAGGAATACGCCTTCGTCAACGATGTGCTCAATGACTTCGCGCATGTCGTAGGGGCGTGAATCTGCATCAGGGATGAGCGTGTCGAGTTCGCGATCATGGTCTGTGATCTCGACGTCAGCTGGAAGTGCGAAGTGCGGTGGGTCGCTGAGGTTATTTTGGGGGAGGTAACTTAACAAAGATCGCACGTAGTCGATGGCGTCTTCTTCGTCGGCGCCCATAAAGTGTGCGACACCGGAACGTTCATTGTGCGTTTGTGCGCCACCGAGCTCTTCAAAGCCGACGTCTTCTCCGGTTACTGCGCGAATAACGTCTGGGCCTGTGATGAACATGTTGGAGGTGCCGTCAGCCATCACAATAAAGTCGGTGAGTGCAGGGGAGTACACTGCGCCACCCGCAGATGGACCGAGGATGAGCGAGATTTGGGGGATTACCCCTGAGGCTGCAACATTGCGACGGAAAATTTCGGCGAACTGAGTAAGTCCCGCTACGCCTTCTTGGATGCGTGCGCCACCGCCATCAGATATACCAATGATGGGTACCCCTGTGCGTAATGCAAGGTCCATAACTTTAGTAATTTTTTGGCCGTGAACTTCACCAAGGGACCCACCGAATGTGGTGAAATCTTGGCTGTAAACGCACACTTGACGTCCGTCAACGGTTCCATAGCCGACGACAACGCCGTCACCTGCGATGCGTTTCTTATCAAGTCCGAAGTTAGATGAACGGTGTTTTGCAAAAGCATCTAACTCGACGAATGAGCCGGGGTCTAGCAGCATGTCGATGCGTTCCCGCGCAGTTTTTTTCTTGCGGGGGTGTTGCTTGTGCTGTGCGTTCTCTTCATGCTTGGTTACCGCTTCTTCGTAGCGGTGCGCCAAGTTAGCGAGTTTGCCTGCTGTCGTCGAAAGTTCAGTCACAATTTTAGAGACTATTGTAGAAACGGTTAAACGTCTGTAGTGCCACACGTGCGGAATCTCCCACTCAGTTGTAGACAATCTACAAAAGGGTGTGTGCGGTTGGGGAAAAGCGCGGTGCAGGAGATGATGAAAACATGGACATTGCCCCGCAGGTTTCCTTGTCGCCTCAACGCATCAGCCAGTTTTTGGCCGATGAAGGTGAGCCAGCTGTTGCCGTAGTCGTTGTAGAAACTGCGAGTTCAACAAATCGTGAACTTGAGCAACTCGTCACCGCAGAAACGTATCAGTGGGATGGCCCCACACTTTTTGCGACGACTCGACAACGCGCAGGACGAGGCAGGGCGGGACGGGATTGGGTGACACCGCCCGATACCGCGTTAACGTTCTCCATCCATACGTGGCTTGACGTTCCAGCAGAGGTGGCTACCTGGCTGCCTTTGCTCGTGGGAAGCAGCGTTGTTGATTGCGTGCGAGAGTACACACACTTGTCTGCCCACGTGAAATGGCCGAACGACATACTCGTTGATACCGATGAAGAACCGTTAGAAGGCTGGCAGAACCTCCGTAAAATCGGTGGAATCCTTGTAGAGCACACACCACAAGGCGGTTTCATAATTGGCGTTGGGCTAAATGTGTCTCAGACTCGTGAGCAGCTTCCTGTTGCACAAGCGACCTCAGCGTATGTGTGTGGGGCAAAAATCCTTGACGCAGATAGGTTTCTCGCTCGATGTACTGCACATATTTTAAAAAATATTGCGGTGTGGGAAGAATGCGATGGCGATGTTACTCGCGCAGGAATCCTCGACAAAACTAAAGCTGTTAGCGCCACGCTTGGCGCGCAGGTGCGCGTTGAGCAACCAGGTAAGACGCCACTGTGTGGGGTTGCGCTCGGCTTTGACGTGGACGGCGGACTCATCGTGCGCGATGAAACAGGTCAGACGCACACGATACGTTTCGGTGACGTGTATCACCTTCGACTAGACTAGGTGGGTGACTTCTGAGATTCAGCCTACCGAGCCCACCAATGACGCACTTGTTGACCCTAAAGAACGGGCTCGTATTCTTGACGAATCTCTTTTACGCGGTAAAGCAATATACACAGAAGAAGAACTGTGTGAAGCCACAGGTGCCACATCGGCACAAGTAAACACATACTGGCAAACCATAGGCTTACCAGTCTCAGATGCCACCTCAAAAACTTTTACTGCAGACGACGCACACGCACTCAAAATATTGTTTGAACTGGCAGAAAAAGAACAGTTTGATCACCGCACCCTAACGTCTTTGATCCGTTCGGTCGGGCACACTACTGAACGTTTGGCACTGTGGCAGGCAGAAGCGTTAGTCGAACACTTTGCGCACAGCTTTGACCTCGATGACACCAGCGCGCGTTTAGAAGTCCTTTCCAGATTGGAAGACATGGCGCCGGTGTTTGTGGAACAAATGGCACATGCGTGGCGTAGGCAGATGGCCGCGTTGGCAGGGCGTTGGTATGTCGAATTTGGTGGAGCAAAAGCTGATGGTGAGCGTGGACAAGGTCTGCTGCCTTTGCCGCGTGCCGTAGGTTTTGCAGATATTGTTTCGTTTACTTCTCAAACAGCGCAGATGCGTTCTTCTGAGCTCTCCGATTTTGTGTCTAACTTTGAAGCTGCGGCTCGTGACGTGGTTACAAAAGCCGGCGGGCGAGTAGTGAAAACTATCGGTGACGCAGTCTTATATATTGCTGACGACGCGTATACCGGGGCCAAAGTTGCGCTCGGATTAGCCAATGCTGGCCGCAGCGATGAAGCGAAAGACCTGCCTCAAGTGCGGGTGTCACTCGTGTGGGGCAGGGTGCTGTCACGCTTTGGTGATGTTTTTGGTTCGTCGGTGAATCTTGCAGCCCGGCTCTCTAACGAGGCGGAACCTGGTTCAGTGTTACTCGACCCGCATACAGCTTCACTGCTTGCCGGCGATCAGCGATTTGCGTTAACGGGGCAGAGCGAACGCGACATTCAAGGACTAGGAACAATCGCACCAGTGCAACTTCAATGGGCATACTCACCAAGCGGGCCAAGCGAACCGGCCTGATGCGATGAATATGCCGACTAAAGCTGGTTATTGATCGTCCTCGTCGAGGTCGTCTTCGTCGTCAATGTCGTGTCCGAAAGGATCTGGGTCAACGCCTGGCAACCACGACAGGCCAGGGGTGCCCCACCCATTTTCGCGTGATTCTTGGCGTGCCACAGCTGCTTCTTTGCCCTTTAACCGGTCAACATACAAAAACCCGTCGAGGTGGTCGTATTCGTGTTGCAGCAGACGAGCAAACCAGCCTTCACCAGCTAGTTCAATAGCGTTGCCGTATTCGTCGAACCCTTTAAGTAAAACAGCGTAGTGGCGTTTCAGCTCGTGGTCTGGTCCGGGGAAGGACAGGCAGCCTTCAATGTCGGTGAGAGTTTTGGGTGGTCGTGCTTTTAGCCCTTGTCGTTGCGCGAACAAGGCAGGGCGTTGCACGATCTGAAGAGTAGGGTTGACGATCACGCCACGGCGTTGAGTGTCTTCGTCGGGGCCGTCATACACAAAAATTCGTTTTCCTACACCGATCTGTGGTGCAGCAAGTCCCACACCGTTAGCGGCGTCGAGTGTCTCGTACATGTCTGTAATGAGTGCGCGAAGCTCATCGTTGAACTCTGTTACTTCAACGGCGCGTTGACGCAGGACAGGTTCCCCATCAATAACAATTGGGTGGATCATGAGAAAAATACACTCCGCACACATCATTCCTGCCGGTTGGCAGGTCACATACTGAACAAAGCCGTGGTGACTTGTACACACATTGTACGGCGGTGTGTTGGTGTGCACAGAATCGAAGCCTTTATTCACAAGGGTTTTCGCTGTTTCTGAGTTATCCACCGATAGAAGTAACCATATTAGTTCGCTATAACTTCCTTTAGCCTTCAATCTGGACATTTTGCACGATCGACCATACTGAAGGAAACACATGTTGAATGGTCTCGGCATGCTCGAATCGCAAGTGCGTGATCGAGTCCGAGAAAACGGTTTAGATCCTGTCACAGACCGTACGCGCTTCCTTGAACTGGTTCATCAAACAATCAGCGATTACGAAACAAAGGCGATACTCGGCAAAGTTCCACCGCTTTCTGACCCTGCTCGCGCAGCAAAAACCCTGATTGATCTTGTCGCAGGGCTTGGTCCAATACAGCGTTACATGGACGATCCCACTGTTGAAGAAATCTGGATCAACTCACCACACAAAGTCTTTATTGCACGTGACGGAGTCCCAGAACTCACCAGCACAACACTGAGCGAAGACCACGTAAAACGCCTCGTCGAACACATGTTGAACTCCAGCGGGCGCCGCCTCGACATGTCCCATCCCTTCGTAGACGCGATGCTCCCTGGCGGTGAACGACTTCATGTTGTCATCCCCGATATCACTCAACGACATTTCTCAGTAAACATACGAAAATTCGTTGCACGCGGCAGCAACCTTTCCGACCTCGTGGCACGAGGCATGCTGACACAACAAGCCGGAATCTTCTTAAGCGCTGCAGTTCGCGCAGGACTCAACATCCTTGTCTCAGGTGCTACGGGAGCCGGAAAAACCACATTCTTGCGGGCACTAGCCGGGGCAGTAGTACCAACAGAACGCATCATCACTGTTGAAGAAGTATTTGAACTAAACCTCCAACATCGTGACGTTATAGCGATGCAATGCCGCCAAGCGAACCTCGAAGGAAACGGAGAAGTAACCCTTCGGAGGCTCGTCAAAGAATCCTTACGTATGCGACCAGACCGAATCATCGTCGGCGAAGTTCGAGAAGCTGAAGCCCTTGACTTACTGATTGCGCTCAACTCTGGACTGCCAGGATTTGCAACAATTCACGCCAACAACGCACGCGACGCCGTCATAAAAGTCAGCACGCTGCCGCTCTTAGCAGGAGAAAACGTAACAGCGCACTTTGTTAACCCAACAGTCGCTTCAGCGATCGACATAGTTGTGCATATTAACCGCGATCACAAAGGCCGACGAACAGTACAAGAAATCGCTGGAGTGACAGGACGCGTAGAAGACTCCCGAATCGAAATGAGCACAATCTTCCACACTGCACAGGGCGCGCTGAAACCAGCAGGTGGATTCCCGCCAAAACTTGAAGAATTCGAACGTCACGGATTCAACGTTGCAACAATGCTGGGAGGAAACCCGCAATGGGCATAGTTGTAGGACTTATCGCAGGAGTGGGAGCCCTGCTCATCTGGTCAAGCTTGTGGGATGTGCCTACCACTCGCACTCGCAGCATCACACGCCGTATCGCACAAGACCTCAACCTTGCTGGAATGCGCGGGGTGAGCGTACGCATGTTTTATGCCTCAGTTGTGGGACTTGCACTAGCCTGTGCAATCACCGCATATGCACTAACGCAACTACCAGCGATTGCGCTTCTTGGCGCACTTGTTGGCTGCTCCACCCCGCTGTTCATCGTCAAAAATCGGGCGCACGCTGTCCGTGAGAAACGAATAGAAGCCTGGCCTGAAGTTATCGAACACCTCATCTCAGGTGTGCGGGCAGGAATGTCACTTCCAGAAGCACTCATCCACGTCTCGGTCAAAGGCCCAGAAGAATTACGTGAGGACTTCACATATTTTGCTCGCGACTACAGAGCCTCTGGACGATTCGACCAAAGCTTACTGACGATGAAAGAACGCATGGCAGACCCCGTAGCTGATCGAGTCATCGAAGCACTACGCATTACCCGCGTCGTGGGCGGAACAGAACTCAGTTCACTGTTGGAAACCCTCGCACGATTCTTACGACAAGACATCAGAGTGCGTGGAGAACTGAAAGCACGCCAAAGCTGGACCACTGGCGGAGCCCGAATAGCAGCAGCCGCACCGTGGGTAGTGCTCGTAATGCTTTCCACAAGGCCAGAAGCAGCGGCAGCATACTCAAGTTCAGCAGGAACCCTACTCCTAGTCGGCGGAGCTATCCTTACTGCCTGCGCATACTGGCTTATGGCACGTCTAGGCAAACTTCCAGAAGACATCAGGGTACTAGCATGAGCGGCGCACTCATCGGATTAATCGGAGCGTTAGGCTTCATACTCATCTTCGACCATATATGGCGACGCAAAGTACGATTAGATCAACGACTAGCCCCATACCTTGTGCAGGCAGACCTTTATGAACGAACACTAGGGCAGCAAAGAATCAGCACCCCACTCGGCGTTTTTTGGAAACTAATCCAACCCTGGACCGAACGCCTCGAAGGCCTACTCAGCATTTTTAGTTCACCACGCACAGAACTAGAACGACGACTCGAACGGGCCGGACGCAAAATCTCCATCACTCAATACAGAGTTGAACAACTGCAATGGGGAACCGTAGGACTCATCGTCAGCCTACTGACTGTACTCACCCTAGCCAACAGCAGAAATCTCCCTCTCCCAATCGCTCTTCTCATTATTACCCTCGGCCCTTTTATAGGACTAGCATTATGCGATTGGGCCCTCAACCGAGCCATCACAAAACGCACAGAACGCATCCTGAGTGAGTTCCCAACAGTGGCTGAACTGCTGGCCTTATCCGTCTCAGCCGGAGAAGGCCCAATGTCTGCGCTACAACGAGTAGCCAACCAAACCAACGGAGCCCTCGCAGAAGAACTCAACAAAGTTCTTGCTCACGTGCGATCAGGTGAAACACTCCCATCTGCTCTTGAAGCATTAGGCGACCGCACACAAACCCCAGCAATCACCCGATTCGCTACGGGCGTGAGCATCGCGGTCGAACGCGGAACACCGCTCGCACACGTCCTGCGCGCTCAAGCACAAGACGCCCGCGACCTAGGGCACCGCGAACTGATGGAACTGGGTGGAAAAAAAGAAATCCACATGCTGTTTCCCGTCATCTTCTTATTACTCCCCATCACCGTTGCATTCGCTATATTTCCATCCGCTTTTACGTTCGACCTCGGCTTATAACCACCTCCTCACGACAAGGAACCCACCATGCTCGACCACGAATTCACACACGAAAACCACCCACGAAAATTCAACAAAACAAAACCAAAATTTAAGCGCGCCATGGAACGCTCAACACGCCCAACCTCCCGCCTACAATGGCAAGCAACAGCCTTCGTAGCCAAAGCACACAACCGTATTTCACGCGATCCAGAACGCGGAGACGTACCCGGTTGGGTTTTGATAACTCTCATGACGGCAGGCCTTGTGGTAGCACTGTGGGCGATTGCAGGCCCCGCCCTGACAGGGCTTTTCAATGACGCGATCTCCAAGATCAGTTCGCAGTCTGGCTGATAACACTGTGGCAATACGCACTGGAAACCAAGAAACAGGATCTGCCACTGTCGGTTTCCTCTTTACCGCACTGCTTTCAGTAACAGTATTCTTGGGCCTCTTACAAACAGCTGTAGTGCTGCACACCCGAGCAACACTCATCGATATAGCTGGAGAAGCAGCCCGAGTCGCCGGACGCCACGGCGCCAGCGCACAAGACGGCACCAAACGCGCACACGAACTCTTACACACCGTGCCCGGAGACGCGCACGTGCACGTCGAACACTTAACTGTTGGAACAGGAAGTATCGTGCGCGTAACCATCTCTTCTGACTTTCCGATCCTAGGCGGATTCGGCATAAACGAAGGATTGACCGTCTCTGGGCACGGAGTAGTAGAAGAATACGAGGACCTATAGTGGCTGCCCACACACCATGGCGGCACGACCCAGAAAGCGGAAACGCCTCACTAGAGTTCATCGGATTCGTGCTCATCCTTGTGATACCAGCGCTCTACATCATCTCAGCACTAGCGCATGTGCAATCCGCTAGTTTCGCTGCACAATCAGCAGCCCACGAAGCAGCACGATTACAAGCACTCTCTCGAAGCGTAACCCTTCCTCACGACGCACAAACACGCATGCTTAGCTTGGCCTTTGAAGACCAAGGACTCACCAGTACATCCGGCAACCCACACGTACAGGTGCAATGCGATGACGCATGCAAAACAGGCGGCGGACAAGTGCACGTACACGTTAGTTACGAGGTTTCACTACCTCTTCTCGGATGGTTCCCACCTGCCCGCGTAACAGTATCTGGAAACGGGGCATCGTATATCGGCGAGTATGTGCAGCGTGAAACCACATGACACACATACACAAACGCATACGTGACGCACTGAAAAACAACGAAGACGGCAACATACTCATCCTTGGACTAGGGTACGTCCTCGTCGTCTTGCTTTTAGCGTTCGTCATTTTTCATATCGGAACAATATATTCTGAACGAAAAAAGCTCGTACACATTGCTGACGGTGCGGCATTGGCGCTCGCTGACGCACAAGTTTCCGCCGAATACTTGGACCTAGTTGCTGGGGGAGAACCCACACACAAAAATACGGTTTCCTCTGACGCACATGCAGCAGTGAACCACTATGTGTCGGCTACAGCCGCACACTATGGGCTATCGGGGATAGACGTGCTGAGCGTGCGCCTTGCAGAAGGCACTGCATATGTTGAATTGGGTGTCCGTAGAACAAATTCGCTGTCTTTTTCAGTGGGGGAGCGCTCGCAGGTTTCGTATTCGTTGCGTGTCAATGGTCACGCACGAGTTGTGGAGTGATCCAGCTTTTGTGCGTCATAGCGTGAGTTTCTTTCCTTTTAGTGATGAAGCATAAGAAGACTGTTCCTGGGCAAACGCCCGCACACAGCTAGACCTAACGTAGAATGAGACATTGTGGCCATAGAATTCTCTGTTGAAATCCCGCAACTCCGATCGACTCTCGACACAATTTCTGCTGTGAGTGACCCTGATGGGTTGCGCATAAAAATTGCCGAGCTATCTGAGGCTGCTTCGGCACCTGGCTTGTGGGATGACGCGACAGAAGCTCAAAAGGTCACGAGTGCTTTGTCGCTTGCGCAGAACGAACTGAAACGTATCGAATCGATGGAACAGCGTATCGACGATCTTGAAGTGCTTGTTGAGATGGCTGTAGAAGGCAACGATTCGGAAACTCTAGCTGAGGCTGAAGCTGAATTCGAAACGATCAAGAAAGATCTCGATCAATTAGAAGTTCGCACGCTTTTGTCCGGCGAATATGATGCCCGTGAAGCAGTCGTGACGATTCGCGCGGGAGCTGGTGGCGTTGATGCTGCTGACTTCGCCGAAATGCTGCTGCGTATGTATTTGCGGTGGGCTGAACGTAACGGTTATCCAACCGCGGTGCTTGATACTTCATATGCGGAAGAGGCCGGGCTAAAATCTGCCACCTTTGAGGTAAAAGCTCCTTACGCTTTCGGTAACTTGTCGGTGGAAGCTGGAACGCACCGTCTTGTGCGTATTTCTCCGTTTGATAACCAGGGCCGTCGTCAGACGTCGTTTGCTGCGGTAGAAGTTGTTCCATTGATCGAGCAGACGGACCACATTGATATTCCGGATAACGAAATCCGAGTGGATGTGTTTAGGTCTTCTGGTCCAGGTGGGCAGTCAGTGAACACGACGGACTCCGCGGTGCGTTTGACTCACTTGCCTACAGGCATTGTTGTGTCGATGCAGAACGAAAAGTCACAGATTCAGAACCGTGCCGCCGCGATGCGTGTTTTGCAGTCTCGTTTGTTGCTGGAGCGTCAGGCAGAAGAGAAGGCAAAGAAGAAGGAACTGGCCGGAGACATTAAGGCATCATGGGGTGACCAGATGCGTTCGTATGTTCTTCAGCCGTATCAAATGGTTAAAGACTTGCGCACAGAACACGAGGTTGGAAACACCTCTGCTGTGTTTGATGGCGCAATTGATGACTTTATTGAAGCGGGTATCCGCTGGCGCCGTTCGCAGGACAACTAACGTTCGGTTACGCAGAACTCATTTCCTTCAAGGTCTGCCATCGTTATCCAGACGTGTGGCCCTTGGGATGCTGTATGCAGGTAAGTCGCTCCTCGAGCTTCTAACGTTGCGCGTGCATGGTCGAGTTCGCCTCTTCCGACGTGCACATCAATGTGCATGCGATTCTTGACGGTTTTTGGCTCTGGTACTTTTTGGAACAAAATGCGTGGTGACCCGTATGATGTCGGGTCGCTAATGGCTGCTCCGCTTTTCCAAACTAAATTCCCGTGGTGTTCTTCGACGTCTGTGTTTTTGGCGTGCCCTTGATCAATCATTGATTGAATGAACTCTGGGTTGCTTGGTTCAACTTCCCATTCCAAGGTTTCCGCCCACCAATCTGCTTGGGTGTGGGGTGCGGCACAATCTTGGACTATCTGCACTGTGTATCCCATACAGACACTCTACCAATCGTGACTCGCATCACTTTTTTAATGAATCTTTGGCGCTTTGACGTGGCCTATCAAGCTTTTCGAGCACTCCTTAAAACGTGAAGGTATTCATGGCTGCGGCGTGTCAAGGGTGAGATTACGGTGAGAACTGCCTACGCTCGAATCGGTCTAAGACTCGAAGTCGATAAGCAGGACGCTACATTGAGGAACAATATTCGTGATTCGCTTTGACAATGTCACTAAGGTGTATGCGCGTGGAGCGCGTCCTGCACTCAACGATGTCTCCCTCGAAGTCGAACGCGGAGAGTTTGTGTTCCTCGTAGGGGCTTCCGGCTCAGGAAAATCAACCTTTTTGCGACTCGTGCTGCGAGAGGAAAAAACGACATCTGGTCGTGTGCTCGTCGCTGGAAACGATCTCACCTCATTATCAAACTGGAAAGTCCCGTCATTGCGCCGACAAATTGGTGCAGTCTTCCAAGACTTTCGTCTGTTACCTAATAAAACAGTTTTCGAAAATGTTGCCTTTGCGCTGCAAGTCATTGGTAAACCTAAACACCACATCATGACCACAGTGCCCGACGTTTTAGACATGGTCGGCCTAGCAGGTAAAGAAAAACGGCGACCACATGAACTCTCCGGTGGTGAACAACAACGCGTGGCGATTGCCCGCGCCTTCGTGAACCGCCCTTCCATCCTTTTGTGTGATGAGCCCACCGGAAACCTAGACCCCACAACCTCGTTAGGGATTATGCGTCTACTGGACCGAATAAATAGGACCGGAACAACCGTTGTTATGGCAACTCATGATGACGAAATCGTTGACCAAATGCGTAAACGCGTTATTGAACTCTCAACCGGTGAACTCGTGCGTGACCAGTCACGCGGTGTCTACGGTTCATCACGGTAGGGGATAAGGAATGCGATTACAGTTCATTCTTTCCGAAATTGGTATCGGCTTACGACGAAATTTGTCGATGACAATATCGGTTATTTTAGTGACTTTTGTGTCTCTTACGTTTGTTGGCGCTGCAATTCTTACGCAGGGCCAGATACAAAAATTTAAAGGCGAATGGTACGACAAAGTCGAAATCACGGCGTTCTTGTGTCCTCGCGACTCTAGCGTTCCAACCTGCGCCGATGGCGAGGCAACGGAAGAGCAAATCCAGGAAATTAAAGCAGTTTTAGAATCTCCTGAAGTTGCACCGGAAATCCGCGAAGTCATGTTTGAAAGCAAAGAAGACGCGTGGGTGACCTTTGAAAAGAACTTCAAAGATCGCTGGTGGTTCTCTGAAATGTCAGTAGACGACATGAATGCCTCGTTCCGAATCAAACTGACAGACCCACAACAGTACGAAGTCATAAATGAAGTATTGACTGGCCGTACCGGTGTGGAACAGGTGCGTGACCAGCGTGAAGTCTATGAGCCGCTCTTTAACGTGCTGAATAAAGCAACGCTTATCGCGTCTGGTCTTGCCGGAGTCATGCTCCTTGCAGCCGTGCTGCTCATTACGACGACGATTCGACTATCTGCGTTGTCTCGTCGTCGTGAAACAGGAATTATGCGTCTTGTAGGTGCCTCAAACCTGTTTATTCAACTTCCCTTCATGCTTGAAGGGGCAATCGCAGCAACCATTGGTGCGGTTCTTGCGGTGCTTGGTTTATGGGTTGCCGTGAAGTATCTCATTGAGGGCTGGTTAGAAAGTTCAATGGACTGGATTCCATTGATCTCAACAAGTGATGTCTTACTTTTGGCACCACTGCTTATCGCTGTTGCGTTTTTGCTTGCAGCGATCTCGTCAATCGTAACTTTGAGTCGATACACAAAGGTGTGACAGTGACGTATTTGGGGAACAAAATAGGCCAAGCATCTCGTCAGGTGAAAACCGTTGCGGTAAGCGTTATAGCAGCCGCTATGGTGGCAACCCTTGCACTTGTTGTGCCTGCGAACGCTGATGAACTTGATGACAGGTTAGAAAACGCTAAAAAGAAGCAAGCTGAATCAAACTCTCAAGTTGAGGGACTAAAAAACCAGCTTGCGGAAACCGACGGCGAGCTAACAGCAGCCTATTTACTCCTGAAAGACGTTGAGGCCAAACTGCCGGTAGCAGAGGCAAATCTTTCCATTGCTACAAAGGAATACCAAGAAGCACAACGTGAAGCGGACCTTCTTGCACAAAAACTTGCTGACGCTCAGCAAGAGAAGGCAAGCCTCGAACAACAAATCAGCGAGAACGAATCTGCGATGGATCAGGCCCGTAGTGGTGTCGTGGAAATGGCTCGCCAAGCAGCACGTGGTGACCTTGAAATGTCGAGCGTGGGGCTCGTCGTTGGCGCAGAATCCACTGAAGACTTTGTGGAACGCTACAACATGAACACCGCTGCCTTGCGTTCACAAAGCAAATCGTTAACTAAATTACGTCAAACTCGTGCTATCTCTAAGAATGCGCAAGTTAGATTGACGGCAGTGAATGACGTTATCACTACGCTTAAAGACGACGCGGATCGAAAAGTCGTTGAGACTCAGAAAAAACAAGCGGCTGCAGCAGACGCAAAACAAGAAGTTGAAGATCTGATCGTTCAACAGCAAAACGCGACTCAACAAATTGAAAATCGTAAAGCTGCAGCGCAACAAAAACTTGATGATGAACGCGCTCAAAGCGCAAATCTGTCTAACGAAATACGCGAAATTATTGGGCTGCAAGAAGAGGAACGTAAGCGGCAAGAAGAAGAGGAACGTAAGCGTTTAGAAGAAGAACGCAAAAAGAAAGAAGAGGAAGACCGCAAAAAAGCTGAAGAAGAAGCTAACTCTGGGAACAAGCCCGGTAGCGGTGGCTCTTCAAGTGGCGGTTCCTCGAGCGGTGGTTCGTCTGGTGGCGGCTCATCGAGTGGAGGAGGCTCTTCTGGCGGCGGTAGTTCGTCAGGTGGGGGAAGCTCTTCAGGTGGTGGTTCCTCGAGCAGCAAGTGGCTCTCCTGGCCAACAGATTACCGCGTCGTAACAAGCGTGTATGGCTGGCGTCTGCACCCAATTTTGGGTTATTACCGGTTGCACGCAGGAACAGATATGCGTGCATATTGTGGAACTCCGATTTATGCGGCACGTTCTGGAAAAGTTCAGTGGGCGCAATGGAAGAATGGCTTCGGAAACCAAGTTCTGCTGAACCATGGCTCAATTGGTGGCCGAAACGTTATGTCCTCATACAATCACTTGACGCGCTTTGTGGCTCGTAGCGGACAGCGTGTGAAAACAGGTGATCTTATTGGATACGCTGGAAATACTGGGCTTTCGGGCGCATGCCACTTGCACTTTGAAGTGTATGTGAACGGTTCCACCATTGATCCTATGACCAGGATGAAGTGATCGTCACAGCGGAACAGAATAATTTGGTTGGCCCTTGAGGCCCTCTGTGACATACGCTAACTAGGCATTGCGTGTTGCTCACGAACTTGTGTGCGCATGAAGTGCTTTGTGTTGAGCCGTAAGGAGGAAACGTGGCTAAAGGAAAGATGTACAACGTGCCTGGTGCTGCACAGTCCAAGGCTAAACACCAGGAACCAAAGCATACGCGTCAGCTGATCACTGCAAATAAAAAAGCACGTCACGATTACATTATTGAAGATGTCTTCGAGGCCGGTCTGGTACTTGGCGGTACAGAAGTAAAAGCATTGCGTGCCGGTCGAGCTTCACTCGCCGAAGGCTGGGTGTACGTTGACCATGGCGAAGCGTGGCTTGAGGGTGCGCACATTTCGGAATACACGCATGGAACGTGGACTAACCACGCCCCACGGCGTAAACGAAAGCTGCTGTTACACAAGAGCGAAATTCTGCGATTGGAACAGAAAACCACTGAAAAGGGTTTGACGATTGTTCCATTGCAAATGTATTGGCTAGATGGCCGCGCCAAGGTAGAAATTGCATTAGCGCGCGGTAAAAAAGAATACGATAAGCGTCATGCGTTGCGTGAAAAACAAGATAATCGCGAAGCGCTCAGAGCGATGAGACTACGCGAAAAGATGTGACGCGAGCACACTCACGTATACAGCAAAAAAGGGGCGGTTCCCAGATGAATATCTGGGAACCGCCCCTTTGTGTAGTGCTTAGAACTTGAAGACCTCTACTTGGCTTCGCAGTCCATCAGCGCTAGAAGAAACAGCTTCGATTGTTTTATCCATCTCTGCTACTGCGGAGGTGGATTCGTCAACGATCGTTGCAACGGAGTTGATGTTCGCTGCGATTTCGCTGGATCCTGTGGCAGCTTCTGCTGCGGAGCGGCTCATCTCGTTTGTGGTGGCTGTTTGTTCTTCTACAGCCGAGGCGATGGTGAGCTGGTAGTTGTTGATCGTGCCGATGATTTCGGAGATCTGACCAATAGCGTTGATCGCGGAGCTGGTGTCGTTTTGAATTGCTTCAACGCGACGTGCAACGTCTTCTGCTGCTCGAGCAGATTCTGCTGCGAGGTCTTTCACTTCGCTTGCGACAACAGCGAAGCCCTTACCTGCTTCACCAGCACGAGCAGCCTCAATGGTTGCGTTCAACGCAAGCAGGTTGGTTTGCTCTGCGATTGAGGTGATGGTCTTAATAACATCACCGATCTCTTTAGACGAGTCACCAAGACGTGAGATTGTTGCGTTGGTTGAGTCAGCTGTTGTTGCTGCTGTTTGTGCAACTGCGGTTGCTTCTTGTGCGTTTTGTGCGATCTCACGGATGGATGCGCTCATTTGTTCTGCACCAGCAGCAACGGTTTGAACGTTTCCGGAGACTTGCTCTGCTGCGGTTGCAACAACACTCGCCTGTGCTGAGGTTTCAGCAGACGACGCAGAGACTTGGCTGGACGCTGCAGAAAGAACCTCAGACATTTTGACTGATTCGTGTGCGTTCCCCACAACGTCACGCAGAATTGTGCGCAATGATGTTTGTGCTGCGACAAGTGACTCAGCCATTTTGCCGATTTCGTCGCCACTGTTGACGTTTGGTGCGACAGTGAGGTCACCTTCAGCAAGAGCATCAATCGATGTGTTGAGTGAGGCAACATTGCGGCGGATACGCGATGACGTGAATTGTGCAATGGCGATGGTGAGGATGATACCGAGCGCAGCAATGATAGCCATGGTTATGATTGCTTGTTTTTCGGTTTTTTCGGTCACTTCAGCGAGGCGCACGGCTTCTTCGTTGATGATGTCGTTGATTTCTTCAACTGTGTCGAAGAGCGCAGTACCACGCAACGTGATTTGGGTGTCACGTACTTGTTGTGCGATGTCACCTTGACCGTTCAAAAGCTTAGGGAAGTAGCTGTCAAAAGCGAGTGACTTGTATTCTTCGATGTGCGATACCAGCTCGTCGTTGAGCGGGTTATCGTAGCTCTTGAGGTAGCGGTCGAGATCTTCTTCGACGAGTGCGAATTCTTTTTCAGCTTTCGCCTTGATTTCTTTGTTGTACTGGTTGCCGTTTCCTTCGTTTCCGTAAGCTACGTAGACGCGGGCTTGCCAAACGTGGGTTTGGACATCGATAAACGAGTCGATGATTTCAGTAACCCCGAACTTCAGCTCTTCTGTTGCGCGCTGTGCGTTCAGGAGAGAGACGAGCCCGAAACCTGCAATGAGGATGGAAGTCAGGGCGCCAACGATCGTCGACAGGAGGATCTTAGTGCGGATTGAAGAGTTGTTCACAAAGGAGAACATTCCTGAGCGCTGAGGGCGTTCGGAGCCTGCAGATTGGTTCGACATATTTACCTTCATGGTGGTGGTCGCGGTGTTCCTTCTTGGTACACCGTGGGGGATGTTCACATATCCAATCGACCAAAACTTTAAGGTAATGAGAAATCGCGTAAAATCAAGGTTTTTGTGCTGATCAGAGCGTTAAAACTGACCTAGCGGTTGTTGTTTTTGTGGCGTGCGGCTGCCTGCGGCTTATATTGTGCGGGTTCTTGCCGATGAATAACGAAAAGACTGTTCGCGGTGAGGAGCATGATGAGCGCGAGCCCCCACGAATATGGGCTAGAAACAGAAACTTCGGTCATCACCATTCCGAGGTGGATTGAAGTGCGGGATTTGCGTCCTTCAGCTGAAGACGCTGAACCGTCGCGGATGAAGTTTTATGTGGTGAGTCCGCACTGTACGCCTGATGACGCTTCAGCGTTAGCGAACCTGTATGCACAACGGGTCAGGTTAGAGCGCACACATACTGTGTTGGATGCTATCCAGGTTCCCCTGATTTTGGGTGGCTTCGTCATCTTTCTTGTGGTGCTTCTGATGAACGCGTCACCGCTGTGGTATTTGGTGATTCTTGGTGCTTATCTCATCGCGCAATATATGCGTTATGACGCGGAAGCTGAAGTGCGCAAGCCGCTTCGGTTGGAAGTGCTGGAACGCAGAAGCGCTGAGAGAATATTTCATCGTATCTCTGGCGGAGATTATCGGCAGGCAAACGCCTTTGCGCAAAAATACCCAGAGCGTGCCAGTGAAGCCCACGAACTATTATGGCGCGTGTGCGATTTACGTGAGATTCTACGTAGCTCTCGGGCAGAACTTACAGCGTTAGGGCACAACGAGACGTTAAGCGCTGGTGAAATCGAGGCCTTACATAAGAAGCTACTTGCTTTGGACGCGCTTATTAAAGACGCTGAGACATCGTTAAAACAGTTATTAAATCCGCAGTATCGAACCCCACCTTTAGCGCGCGACCGTCTTTTAGAGTTGTTTAATCGTGTCGATGATGCTTTATCGCGAGGGATGGAGCAGCTGGCGCCACGTATTGCGCAAGAACAAGAACGAGTGCGCCAGTACCAACAAGAACTGGACGATATTGCGCAACAGGCACGCACCATTGACGAGACCACCGTTGATAGCAACACGTTAGCCTTGGGGAAAGCACCTGCTGACGGCGAGAACTCTACTGGCATGAATGACGCTGGGGGAGAAGAATCGTCACCTACGCTTTTATTGCCACGCCTTGAGAAATAAATACGAACTTGTGTGAAAGCGCAAGGAAGGGGCGAACCTGATATACAGGTTCGCCCCTTCCTTGTACGTCAACAGTTATGCAGCGAGTAACAGATTTATTGCTTCACGGGTGCGAGGAAGCGCATCTAGGTAGGCTTGCGCAATATCATCGGCATCCCAGCCGTATTGTTCGATGCGTTCGAGGCTGCCGATTTCAAAAGCTTTGACGGCGTTAATCATTGTGCCCAGCTCGTTGTCATCGCTTTTGAATGCGTCACGAATATATTCTGACAGTCCTGTTTGTTCGGCGAGTTCTGCCGGGTTGCTGCCCATCTCGTCGGCGAGTGAAGATACGAGACCTGCCGTGTAGGCGCTCTCGCCGTCAGACGCGAGAATCCGGCATGCCTCGGCCCGAATAAGTAAGAACCACAAAAGATCTGGGTGAGGCTGACGCGAACTAATAAGTGAGGCGATCAGAAGCCCAGAAATGCGTTGTGTGCCAAGATACGCGACAGCAGCATTGAGTGAATCGATGCGGTGCGCTAAGCCGAAAGCTGCGGAGTTTGCGAGGTGCAGCGCTCGTACAGAGATGACGGGGTCCAAATCGAGTACATCTGCGACTTCAGGCAATGACACGTTGGGGTTGCTGAGAAGTTGCAGAGCTTTCATGCATTGCAGTTCACCTGGGGCAAAATCTCCAACAAAGTGTTCTGCAGCAGAGTGCACAGCACCAATGTATGCGTTGCCATGTGCGACACGTGCTGGATAGTTAAAGCCAGCCGCCCACACGATTTCTCGCGGTCCTGGCGCTGTTGTGGGGGTTTCTGTGGGTGAGGTAGTGCTTGGCGGAACCACTAGGCCAGAAACAAACGGCATAAATTGAAGGTCAGGGTTCTGCGGATCAGCATACGCAAGATATAAATCTAAGCCGTGAGAAACGGCATCGAGTACGCGTGCCCGAAAGTCGGGGTTGAGTAGATCGCATTGTGTTGCGATGATGCCGCGTATGTATGAGGTCTCTAGCAGCTCTTGGGTGATGGGCAGATGTACGGGATCTGCCCATATGATGACGCTGCTATCGCTAGCCAACTCGTCAAAATCTATAGGAAGGCTGTGTGTGGCTATGGGAGCGATGTGTGGCCGATGTTGCTGAGACAGCGCCGCTACCTTGTGTACAGGAACAAAGACGTATGCTTCGCGGGCACGATCTTCTGTGTATAGTGCGAAACGAAAGAGCGGTAAGGAATTCGTTCTAACGCTGTGCATGTGACCTCTTCGATTAGTGACGGGGCAGCGTGTCGTGTCTGCTCTCCGGATATATCGGCACAGCTATTCACATATTGAGAATTTTCATCCTATAAATCGGGATAAAATATTGTGAAGAGGATAAAACAGGAAACTTACACTAAGCTCGCGCGCATCGGGTAAACATCATCGTCAAGAACAACCTGAAAAGCAGAACCAGTCGATGGGTTAACCACAATAGGAGCCAACAAATTAACAGTGTGCTCTTCCAAAGAACTACCCACAGTAACTAGCGCAAGAGTGAGAGCATCGCGTGGTTCTGTCAATTCGATTGCCTGCAATGCATGATCCGAGAATTCCGGAGCATAGCTAGGAAAATATGCTTGCGCAGACACTGCAATAAGCTGGGGGCCGCCGTCAGCCGACAGGCGATACAGAACGCCCGATTCGTCGAGCGGCACACACTCAAAAGCCGTGAAAGCGCCCAGCCCAAGAAGAGGCTTCGAAAAAGTAACTTGTGACGGCACAACGGGTGTTGTCATCGCAGGTATTCCAGTAAGGACGGCTGCAAGACACGTGAAGTCGCGTTGAGCGATGAAGTGTACGCAACTTCTTGCAACTTCAGCTCAATAATTGTTTGCGCAAAGTCAACGTTTTCTATACCAGCGATATCGTTTTTCAACGTTTCGGATTTATATTGCGTAAAGGACGCAGCGCGTTCCAGCTGATTTGAACGGGCACCCACCGTCGCTGAAGCATTCCACACCTTGGTGAGGCGATCATCAATCTGGTTGAGTGCAGACTGAGGGTTGCCACCAGATCGTATCGTTGTGGTGACGTCGTCGATCAGCGCGAAAACTGAGTAGTCGGGTGAAGCAGGGTCAGTGCTGGTACCAAAAACTTCTGCACCATCTGTGTCTACGCGCACCGTCGATGTATCGGATGTGCGACGTTCCACTGAAGCGGCAGGAACACCAGAGTACGTGTATGTGGTGGGATCAAACGCGTAGTCAGCGCCAGACGTTCCCGCAAAAATATGACGACCCAAGTAGGTTGTGTTCGCTTGGTCTAGTAAAACTTCTTTAATGCCTTCGAGTTCAGCAGCGATAGCCTCGCGTGCTTCACCGTTCATTGTGCCTGTGTTTGATCCTTGCACAACAAGGTCACGGGCACGACGAAGCAAGGACGACGTAGAAGTCAACGCTGAATCTGCGAGATTCAACCAGGACTGGCCATCTTGAGCATTGCGTGCATGTTGTGCGGTTGCGGTCTGCTCACGACGTAAGGAGAGGGCATCTGCTGCACCTGAAGGATCATCGGAGACTTTGTTGATGCGTCGTCCGCTTGATGCTTGTTCTTGTAGGGCAGCCATAGCAGCAAGGTTTTTTTGCATGTTTGCCAACGACGTGCGTTGGGTGGCCATGTGTGTTGTGCGGTGGATCATCGTCCTACGACCCCTGTCCTGTTAATGAGCTGGTCAAGCATTTCATCTACGGTTGTGAGGACTCGCGATGCTGCTTGGTATCCGCGTTGGAAGGCAAGCATGTTTACTGTTTCTTCGTCGATGTCAACGCTTGCAGATGACAGCTGTAGCCCACTTGCTGTTTCGTATGCGTTGTATGCGACTGCAAAGGAGCTTTCTGCGGCTTTAGCAGCAACACCTACAGAAACGGCAAGTGTTTTCCATTGTGCTGTGGGGCCGTCTTCAGCGATGGCGAGTTGAGCGATTTTGTCGGCGATTGTGCCATCGTGTTCGCCCATACCTACGGCGCCAACTTTGAGTTGAGCAGGGTCTGTGATGATCACGTCGAGGCGTTTAGCTGCAGGGTCACCAGTTATCTGGAACAGTGGTGTGCCGCCGTCAGCTGTTATTAAAAGATCGTTTACTTGGGTGGCCAGATCGGTGGCGATGGCGTTGTAACCGGCTGCGGTAGTCGCGAGCAAGCCACCTTCTGCTTCTGGTGCCGTTGCGGTCAAAATGCCTGAAATTTCGCCACCATCAAAGCTAACTGGTGTTGGAGTGGCTCTGTCCCAGATGACTCGAAGTTGCGCCCCTGTTTCCATAACACTTGAGAAACTGGGGGCCCCATCTACCGCCATTTTTTGAGCGGTTTTTCCTGTGACGAGGAGGTTTCCGCCTACAGACACATCGGCGGTTCCGTTTTCGTGGAAGCGAGCCGTTGCACCTGTGAGTTCGGATAACCGTTGAATGAGAGTTTGACGTTGATCAATCAGTTCGTTTGCGTTGGAACCGGTTACCTGCATGAGCTGGATTTGGCCGTTAAGATCAGCGACGGCTTGGGCGGCTGAGTTAACTTCAGAAACGCGGTCTTCGATTTCGGTGCGGTGTTGAGACCACTGTGTTTCTAATGCTGTGTAGCCTGCCCCGATTGCGTGTGCTACTGATTGTGCACGTTCGAGGACTACTTGTTTGGTGGCAAGGGTCTGTGGCGCTTTGGCGACCTCTTGAAAGCCGGACCAGAGTTCATTCAACGTGGAAGATAAGCCTGTGTCTGATGGCTCATTCATGGTTGACTCGATACGTGCGTAAGCGTCAGCGCGTGCAGCAAGAAAAGACGATGAGGATCCCGTTGCGCGTACTCGCGCGTCAAGGAAGATATTCCCTAGCCGCTCAATTCCTGTGATTTCGGCGCCGAAACCAGGGCGTTGAAAGGTGGGGGATTCGACCCCGGGGATTGATTGAATGTTGGCGCGCTGTCGGGTGTATCCCACAGTGTTTGCGTTGGCGATGTTTTGTCCTGAAACTTCTAACGCGATGCGCTGTGCTTGCAGTGACGAGAGGGCCGTGGAGATTCCGGAAAAGCTACTCATAACTGATCACAAATTCTGGTCGAGGATACGTGGGCTAGATTCTGCTGAAGATGCAGCACCGCTTGCGTTATATGTTGCAGCAGCACCATCAAGATGGCTGAGGGCTTCTTGCACAGCTCGTTGTGATGTGGAGAGAAGCTCTCGGTTGCTTGACAGTAGTTGTTCAACTTCAGCCATGATTTGCGCTAAAGCTTGACGGTGGGAAGACAAAATTTCTGACCACTGATCTGGTGCGCGTTCTGCAATCACTGTGAGTGGCGAATCTGGGTCTATGCCAAGTTCGGTGCACACAGCTGTTGATTCCACGGCTCGTGCTAAATCAGATTCTCTGATTTGGCCGAGTACGGCTTCGATTTCAGCGGTAGAACGGGGGAGCCATCGAGATTTTCCTGCGGCGAGCAGGAGTTGCTCTTCTTCAAGTTTGAAGATCAGAGTTTCTAAGAGCTGTCGCTGGTTCCACAGCAGACTGTTGAGCGTCTGTAGACTCACTGATTCTTCTCCTGAAAATATGTATGGCCGTGTTGTCTTCCACCAGCCTATCGGTGGACACCGCTCGTTTATTAGTAAATTTAGTTGCCGAATCGTGACCATTGGAAAGTCACATATGCAGGGCGAAATGTTCCATTTGCCTTTTTCTGAAAAATACCAAGCGGTCAGTAAAGGCGCAACACAAGGAGGTGTGACTGAGATCACATTTATTCTTTCAGGGTGATATTTTCGGCAAAATTCTGCGGAAATGGGGAGGTGTCCCCATCGCTATCCATCCGCATTTGCCCTATCAGGACCTCTTTTGTCGCCGAAGGTGCTCGAAAATATGGAGCGTTTGTGAAAACCTTGCACACATGACTTCACTGAATGGCTCGCACCGTGAACTTATTGAGGGGCACATACACCTCGTGGGATATCACGTTTCCGAAATGCTGAACCGCGTGCCACCACAAGTGACTCGTGATGAACTCGCCTCTGCAGGTTACCTTGCACTCACGCAAGCTGCCATCTCTTTCGATGAAACATCGGGTGTGCCCTTCGGACGGTATGCAGCGATCCGTATACGCGGTGCACTCATCGACGAACTGCGCAGCATGGACTGGGTATCACGTGGAGCACGACGAAAAATCCGCGAATACACCAAAACTGTTGAAGTTATGACCGCAGATTTAGGGCGCGAACCAAACCGGGAAGAAATAGCAACCTCCCTTGGCGTAGACCCAACCGAAGTCGACTCCATAAAAGACACAGCAACCACAAAGGTGCTGAGCTACGATGCCTACGACGGCAGCCTAGCGTTGACTGTGCCAGCGAACTCTCCAACCCCAGAAAACACAGCGCTCACTGCAGAAAGCTACGTGTACTTACGTTCTGCCGTTGAAGCTCTGCCAGAACGCCTACGCTACGTCGTTGAGCAAATCTTCTTCAATGAACGCATGGTCACAGACGTTGCTGAAGAAATGGGGCTCACCCAATCACGAGTGTCACAGCTGCGTTCAGAAGCAATGGTACTTTTACGCGACGGACTCAATACACACCTTGACCCCGAACTCGTGCGCAACGACGAAAAACAAGGCGTAGCGCAACGTCGTCGAACAGCATACTTTGACGAAATCGGTAAGCGAGTGGAAACCAACGTGCGTGCAAGCCGAAATGCTCTTGCAGTACGCGCAGCAACCATGCAGCGATTCGCGGTCGAACAGGCTGCACCGGCAACGGAAATGATTTCCTAAAAAATCTCAATGTTTTTCCTAACTACCGAAGGTGCGCCGCCGATAGTTATGGATGAACAGGTGCCACGGATGGTGCCTGACATGTACGCCCCATTTATCACGGAGGATTACCACAATGGGACTCTCGATTAACCAGAACATTGCGGCTGTTAACTCGTACCGCAACTTGTCCAACACCCAGAATGATCTTTCCAAGTCTCTTGAGAGCTTTTCATCTGGTTTCCGTATTAACCGTGCGGCTGATGATGCTGCTGGTTTGGCGATTTCTGAGGGTCTGCGTTCGCAGGTCGGTGGTCTCAAGGTTGCTGCACGTAACGCTCAAGACGGCATCTCAATGGTGCAGACAGCTGAAGGTGCGTTGACTGAGACTCACGCGATCCTCCAGCGTTTGCGTGACCTTGCTGTTCAGGGTGCTAACGACTCGAACAACACCGAAGCTCGCGCAAACATCACCACCGAGGCAACCAGCCTCGTTGCTGAACTTGGTCGTATCGCTCAGTCCACCAACTTCAACGGCACAACCCTTCTTGATGGTTCCAAGACTGGTGCAACAGCATTGAAGTTCCAGGTTGGTGCTGACGGTGACGCAAACTCAGCAATCACCGTTGACCTTGCAAGCGCAGACGTCGCAACCGTTGCTACCACTCTGGCAGTCACCTCGGACGCTTCAAACACAGCAGCAGCTGGATTTGACGTATCCACCCACGCTGCAGCACAGAACTCAATCACCGCGGTAAACGCACAGATTGAATCTGTTTCGACTGCTCGTGCGGAGCTTGGTGCTTACCAGAACCGTTTTGAGCACACGATTAAGAACATCAACGTTGCTGTTGAGAACTTGTCGGCGTCTGAGTCTCGTATTCGTGACACTGACATGGCTCAGGAAATGGTGAACTTCACCAAGAACCAGATCCTTTCACAGGCTGGTACAGCGATGCTTGCTCAGGCAAACCAGATCCCACAGGGTGTTCTTTCACTCCTGCGCTGATCATAAGTTTGGCCAGTGTTTAGCAATGGCGGTGTGTAGGGAAACAAAACTCCCCACACACCGCCGTTCGCATAATTAATAAATATTGATCCGACGCAACTATTAATACCGGCATGACAAGCGTCGATAGTTATGGATGAACAGGTGCCACGGATGGTGCCTGACATGTACGCCCCATTTATCACGGAGGATTACCACAATGGGACTCTCGATTAACCAGAACATTGCGGCTGTTAACTCGTACCGCAACTTGTCCAACACCCAGAATGATCTTTCCAAGTCTCTTGAGAAGCTTTTCATCTGGTTTCCGTATTAACCGTGCGGCTGATGATGCTGCTGGTTTGGCGATTTCTGAGGGTCTGCGTTCGCAGGTCGGTGGTCTCAAGGTTGCTGCACGTAACGCTCAAGACGGCATCTCTGTCGTGCAGACAGCTGAAGGTGCGTTGACTGAGACTCACGCGATCCTCCAGCGTTTGCGTGACCTTGCTGTTCAGGGTGCTAACGACTCGAACAACACCGAAGCGCGCGCAAACATTGCAACCGAGGCAACCAGCCTCGTAGCAGAGCTTGACCGCATCTCGGCGTCCACAAACTTCAACGGAACCAAACTCCTTAACGGAGACCCAGGTAACGGTGGAGCAGGTTCAGAGATCACTGAACTTACCTTCCAGGTTGGTGCTGACGGTGACGCAAACTCAGCAATCACCGTTGACCTTGCAAGCGCAAACGTAACCGCAGTTGCAACTGCACTTGCTGTTTCTAACGAAGCAGGTATGGGTGCTCTAGCAACTGTTGACGGTACTGTTGCCGGTATCGGTTTCGACACTCACGCTGCAGCGCAGTCATCGATCGAGCGTATTAACACTCAAATCGAAAAGGTTTCGACTGCTCGTGCGGAGCTTGGTGCTTACCAGAACCGTTTTGAGCACACGATTAAGAACATCAACGTTGCTGTTGAGAACTTATCGGCGTCTGAGTCTCGTATTCGTGACACTGACATGGCTCAGGAAATGGTGAACTTCACCAAGAACCAGATCCTTTCACAGGCTGGTACAGCGATGCTTGCTCAGGCAAACCAGATCCCACAGGGTGTTCTTTCACTCCTGCGCTGATCATAAGTTTGGCCAGTGTTTAGCAATGGCGGTGTGTGGGGAGTTTTGTTTCCCTACACACCGCCTTTGTTGTAACGCAATATATGTGCTTTTTCTAAAGATTTATTCATATCTGACGATCAGCATAGTAGAAGCACACTAGAAAACATGAGGGTGAACGTTTATGAGCATGTCCATCGGCGGAATTGCGTCTGGTCTTGATACCTCAACGATCATCAATCAGTTGATGCAAATTGAGGCTATTCCTAAGAATCAACTACAGATTAAGCAGAAAACCACAGAGTCGTTTATCGCGGCTTTGCAGGCTCTGAACACAAAAGTTGCCTCACTTACAGAGAACGCTGCAAAGGCAGCGAAGCCTGCAAGCTATGACGCTTGGGCAGGCGTTGCCAGCTCAGAAACAGTCTCAGTTGTCACAAAGACAGGTGCTTCTGCAGGAACCATTGAATTTCGAGTAGATGCTCTTGCGCAAGGAAAATCAAGCCTGTCAGGTGTGCTTGCCGACGCAAGCACCCTACTTACTGGTGGCGTCTTTACTGTTGCTGACGGTGAAGGTAACACCCGCGATATTACCCCGGCTTCGTCGTCGTTAACGGATCTTGTTTCGGCAATCAACGCAGACAAAGACCTTGGCGTAAAAGCAACACTTATTAACACTCCTGATGGTTCGCGATTGCAGCTCACAAGCACCAAAACAGGTGCAACAGATGGAAACTTTACGATCACTTCAGGGCAAGCAGAAACAGGATTCTCTGCTATTCGTTCAGCAAGTGATGCCCAAATAACGTTATGGCCAGAGCTTGGAATTTCTGGTTCGACTGTCACTAGCGCAACGAACACATTCACTGACCTTATGGCCGGCGTCGATATCACGGTGACAAAGGTGGCCGTCGCTGGGGACGACCCAATAAAAGTAGATATTAATCGTGATGTCGAAGCTGTAACGAAGCTTGCAGACAATCTTGTTGCACAACTCAACCAGGTCATTAGCGAAGTTAACTCGCGGTCAAAAGTCACAACGACTACAGACAGCGAAGGTCAACAAGCAACGACAGGTGGCCTCTTCACAGGTGATTCAGCAGCCCGACAATTGGTTGCACGTCTTGTTGAAGCAGGATCATTTCCGGTAGACGGAAAATCTCCATCAGAAATTGGCATAGAAATTACTCGCAATGGTGATTTCACGTTCGATGCAGAGAAATTCCAAGAAGCTCTCGCTGCAGATCCTGCAGGCACACAAGACTTTGTGGCAGCAATTGCCACACGCGTTGAAGCAGTTGGAAAAGCAACATCGGACAAATATGACGGGTCCCTTACGCTCCGAGTGCAATCGCAGCAGGAACTCGTGCGCGACTACGGAACCCAACTGGAATCATGGGATCGCCGTCTAGAGCAACGCCGTCAGAACTTAGTGCAGGTGTACACCGCGTTGGAAGTTTCACTGTCGAGACTACAAGGTCAAGGAAACTGGCTAGCTGGTCAGCTTGGATCTCTACCAACTGCAAGTAAATAGGACGGAGCACGTACAACATGAACTACTCCAGCAGCCGTGATGAATACTTAACAAACGCAGTGATGAGTGCAAGCCCAGCAAAGTTACTCATCATGTTGTACGACCGCGCCATCCTCGATGTGCGTCGCGCCGAGCATGAAACAGAAAACGGAAATGCAACGCAAGCATCACAGCATTTGATTCATGCTCAGGACATCGTTACTGAACTCACCAATTCCCTTGATACGACAGTGTGGGACGGTGCAAAACAATTGCAGGCACTTTATTTGCATTTGTATTCAGCACTTGTAGCCGCCAACCTGTCTAAGCACGCTGATGAGATGCGTGAATGCCGTGAGGTGCTTGAAGAGTTACGAGAGACGTGGATTGAAGCTGCTACACGCGCTGCAGGAATTCCAGAACCTGAAAGCGTTCCGGCAGTTCCAGCTAAGACACCTGCCTTTGCTGGTGGCAGTGGTGTTGGTTTGGGAGATTTAGGCGTTGGCTGATCAAGAGAACGTGGCACATTCGTTTCGTGAATATGTGGCCGCGCAACACGTCATACTTGATCGGTTAGAAGATGTGTGCGCGCAGGCTCATACTTATTCCACAGATGATGACCGGTGGAATGAATTAGCGTCGTTAGCAGACGCTGTCATGGTGGAATCTGTGCAGAGTGAGGCCACACAAGCCGATGTGAATTCGTTGTCTGACGACGACTTGGATGCTGCACGTGAACTTCATCAACGGATGAATGATGTTGGTGTACATATTCGCGGTGCAATGAAAACGTTGGAGGGGCGGTTGGACTCTTTAGCTACCCGCCAGTGGGTGAAAGAATCTGACCCTCAATTTATTGATTTTGAAAGCTAAAGCGCTAGATATAGCGGCTGACGTGCAATGAAGCACACGCGAAAATAAAAATAATGGTGAGAAGTCCCCAAGTTTTTCTCATGATCTGAATATTCGTGTCGATAAAACATACAGGGGCAAAGGAATGCCTGTATTGAAGGCCAAGGATCGGCCGTCGCCTACGACATCATGGGGACGTCAGTGTTCGATTCCGTGACCTATGTTGCACTCAACAGTGCACTAGATGGGCTGGCATTACGCCAGCGTTCAATCGCAAACAACGTTGCGAATATTAATACCCCAAACTTTCACGCCACACGAATTAAATTCGAAGACGAACTAAGCCGCCACGTACAACGCGGCAACGGGGCAGTGCAAGCAACAAGTCACCAGTCACTCGAACCAACACGACTCGACGGCAACAACGTTAACTTGGAAGCCGAAACCCTCCTCAACATCGATACCGCCCTGCGCTACCAAGTAGCTTTACGGGCCGTAGATGGAACCTACTCGTCACTTCGTATCGCAATGAGGACTTCATAATGACTTTTGACGCTATCGGCATCGCATCAACAGGCATGACCGTACACCGTAAATGGATCGATGCGGTCTCCGACAACATCTCCAACATCAACACCGTGCGCCCCTCGAATGAAGACGCATTCGCGGCACGATACGTTGTGGCCTCAACAATCGGCACACCAGAAGACAACCAAGGCGTACAGGTCGCCGGCATCGAACTGGGCAGCACAGAAGGCCGAATGGTGTACGAGCCAGACCACCCGCTTGCCGACGAGCAAGGCTACGTCAAATACCCCGAGATTGATATGTCCTCCCAGATGACGCAGCTCATCATGGCGCAACGTGGCTACCAAGCAAACGCGGCAGTCGTAGAACGAGCACGTTCCTCATACGAGCAAGCAATCCAGATTGGACAAAACTAATGCCGATCCCAGGAATTGAAGGAATAGGCGGCGTAGGCGCCGGAACAGGCGCTAGCGCACTTACCTACATGAACTCCCTTGCCACCCAAGCACGCGGCACAGCTGGAGTATCTCCATCTGGATACCTCAACGCAACCCAAAACGCAGCTACCGCAACCAGCGGTGCTGCGTTCTCTGACAGCCTCGTCGGCGCAGTAAACAACATTCAAAACTTGCAACGAAAATCCAGCGACTTAGCAGTCAAAGCCGTCACTGGAGAACTCAACGACATCCACGACTACACAATCGCGGCAACCGAAGCCAAAGTAACCCTTGAACTTACCGCAGCGCTCCGCAATAAAGCCGTGGACGCTTTCACTGAAATCATGAGGATGCAAGCGTAATGCCGCAGCAAATCACCACGGCGTTCAGCAAACTGCTCGCCGCAATCAGAGAATTTAGCGTCGCGCAACGCACGATCGCAGTGATTGGCCTCGCGTTGCTTGTCGTCGCAGCAATCGCAGTCACAAGCTGGGTGTCAAAGCCTCAAATGCGTGCGCTATACACAAACCTTGCACCTGCTGACGCCTCCGCAATCGTTGATCAACTCACCTCAAACGGTGTTGCATACGAGCTGACAAACGGTGGCGCAACAATCATGGTGCCCGCAGATCAGGTCTATGACCAGCGCCTCAAGGTTGCTTCCTCCGGCCTTACTCCAGTGTCAGAGTCAGGATATTCGCTGCTCGACAACATGGGGCTGACCGCATCAACCTTCCAACAAAACGTGACATACAAGCGTGCGCTAGAAGGCGAACTATCAGCCACCGTGTCGTCGATGGCAGGCGTAGAAACCGCAACCGTGCAACTCGCGCTTCCAGAAGAATCAGTGTTCGTCTCTGAAAGCCCAGACCCAACCGCCTCCGTTTTCGTGAAAGCAAAAGGCGGCACAGCATTCAGCGACGACCAAGTACAAGCAATGATCCAATTCGTTGCATCCTCCGTGCCTGGCATGAAATCAACTGACGTTTCAGTAGTAGACGCCTCAGGGGCAGTCTTGTCGGCGCAAGGCGCAGAAAAAAGCGCAGCATCGTCAAAAGAAACAGCAGAATACGAAACACGCGTAAGCAAAAACATTCAAGGCATGCTTGACCGCATCGTCGGCAATGGGATGGCCGTGGTGTCCGTAACTGCCGAGCTTGACTACGACGCAACAGAACGCACCAGCGAAAAATTCACGTCAAACAAAGACGCTCAACCACTAACAGAGCGTGAAAGCACAGAAGAATACGTTGGTACAGGAAACAACGCCACCGGCGTACTAGGGCCAGACAACATTGCAGTCCCCAACGGTGAAAACGGCGGCAACTACACAAACTCGACCACAGAACGCAACAACGCGGTCGACAAAGTTACAGAACACACCGTCACAGCACCAGGCACAGTAAAAAAGCAGTCAATCTCCGTAGCCGTTGACGATGCCGCCGCTGCAGCCATCAACATGCAAGACCTACAAGCCATGGTTGCCAGCGCAGCAGGAATCGACGAAGAACGTGGCGACGTCGTCACAGTCACCCGTATGGCCTTCGACAAATCTGCCGCTGACGCAGCACAGCAAGCATTACAAGCAGCAGAAGAACAAGAAGCCGCAGCAGCACAACGCCTCCTGATTCGTGACGCCGCAATCGCTGCCGCCTTACTAATCGCTGCGATTATCGTTGTCGTTGCCTTACGTCGCAGAAAGCGTAAAGCCCAACAATTTGAAGATCTTGAGCCACTAGATCTCGGCGAAGTCATGCTCACCCGTGAAGAAAACCGGATCAACCCAGCCGCGCTACTCGACGAAATTGACATGCCGGTACTGCCTGAACTGCCATCAGATGCAGACCAAGCAGCACAAGTTACCGAACGTAAACGTCAAGACGTGGGTGTACTCGCTGACGAAAACCCAGCCCAAATCGCAAACCACCTCCGAGAACTGATGGAGGTTAAAGGCTCATGACAGTTACAGCTCTTGCTTTAAGTGGTACACAAAAAGCCGCACTTGTGTTGATGCAGTTGGGTCGCGAACGAGCCGCCCGAGTATTAGGCGAATTCGCAGACAACGAAATCGAAGAACTCACCGCTGAAATCGTTCGTATGGAACGAGTCGACCGCGGCATGGCAGACCAAGTCATGGAAGAGTTCCATGGTCTTGCAACCGGCGCAACAAAATACATGCCAAATGGTGGCCGTGGCTTCGCTCAACAACTCCTTGAAGCCTCACTGGGTGCTGATCGCGCCGAAGAAATGATGGACAAGCTTGCCACCTCTATGGCCGGCCAACCATTCGAATTTTTGCAGCAAGCAGATGCCCGCCAAGTGTTGGCTCTTCTTAACGGGGAACACCCTCAAACGATGGCACTCGTTATGGCGCATCTTCGCCCCGAACATGCTTCTGCGATCATGGCTGGTTTGCAACCACAGCAACAAGCAGAAGTGGCGCACCGTATTGCGTTGATGGAGCGCGCCGCACCAGATGTGGTGGCTATCGTCGCTGAATCGTTGAACCGTAAAGCAACAACAGTTCTTACGCCACGTGAAACCTCCGCAATTGGTGGTGTGCAACCACTCGTTGAAATCATTAACCGCGCAGACCCTGGCACAGAAAAGCTCATTCTCACGGGTCTTACCGACCGTGACCCTGACTTGGCTGATGAAGTTCGCTCACGCATGTTTGTCTTTGCCGACATCATTCTGTTGGAAGACCGCGCATTGCAGCTTGTTCTTCGTGGTGTTGAAACCGCTACGTTGGCCCTCGCTTTGAAGGGTGCAGGTGAAGCAGAAAAGAACGCTGTACTGCGTAACTTGTCAGAACGCGCCCGTGAGAACCTGACCGAAGAGATTGATTTGCTTGGTCCGGTTCGTATTTCCCAGGTTGAAGAAGCACGCTCGGACATTGTTCAAGTTATTCGCCGCCTTGAAGAGTCTGGTCAGATCACGATCCGCCGTGAGGGCGAAGATGAGTACATTTCCTGACACGGTGGCAGCGTTTTCTGCCCTACCACTCGAAGTAATCTCGGACGAACGTACTCGAGAAGAACACGAACGTGCCCGTCTCCTCGGATACAGCGCGGGGTATGCGGCTGGGGCTCGTGCTGCCTCAGCGCATCACACTCAACTGGACGAGCAGTTGCGGGCACGGGCTCACGACGAATCTGTGCGGCACAATGCTCAACTCGAATCTGCGTTGCGTGCTTTTGCGGCAGCAACTCAAGCGGCACACAACAGAGAGCTTCCTGTTGTTGACGAATGCAACCACCAGTTGATGCGTCGGGCATTGGAGTTGGCGCGTTACATTGTGGCTGACTACATTAATGAGCCAAGCCCTGACGTTGACGGTGTTTCGTTGGGTGCGTTGTCTGCGTTACGGCGTGCGTTAGAGACGACACCACCTGCGTCAACAATACGAGTTTCTATGTCACCGCAGGATGCTGCCGAGGTGCGAGAACACTGGTCAACTATTGAGCAGTATCTCGACGAAGTCGATGGCGATATTGAAATCGTTGCCGACGATTCGTTGGCTCGGGGGAGTGCGCAAGCTGACTATCAAGATGGTTTTGTTGACGCGACAGTGGAGACAGCGTTTGATCGTGCAGCGCGCGCAATTGAAGACATTGCTGCAGCCGCCTCAATCTCGCACACAGGTGGTGGCAACGGATGAATACTGCCTGGCAAAAAATTTATGACGCTGCTGCACCACGACGAGTTGGCCGGTTGCGCAAAGCAGTTGGGCTGAGTGTGGAAATCTCTGGGCTAACCTGCAGCGTGGGGGATGTTCTTCATGTCACTCCACACAGCCGGTCGCATTCCCCGCATCACACGGATCACGCGCACGTGATGGAAGTTGTTGCGGTTACCCGCGATGTTGCACGGTGCATGCCACTGACAACAAGCGTGGGGTTACGACCCGGTTTAGATGTGCACCACACGGGTGGCCCGCTTCTTATTCCAACAGGTCCTGGCCTGCTCGGTAGGGTTTTGGATGGTTTAGGGCGACCTATTGACGACAAAGGCCCCCTCACCAACGTCACTTACACTCCGCTGCGTTCGGGGGTTCCTCACCCGCTGTCACGTCAACGAATCACTACGCCATTGGCAACATCTGTACGAACGTTAGATACCTTAACCACCCTTGGGAAAGGCCAGCGTATTGGGC
Source organism: Timonella sp. A28 (assembly GCF_051200815.1). GTDB lineage: Bacteria > Actinomycetota > Actinomycetes > Actinomycetales > Cellulomonadaceae > Timonella. The sequence continues at coordinate 203,257 of NZ_CP195159.1, forward strand.
TTTTTGCGGGTTCCGGTGTCGGTAAATCTACGCTGCTGTCAATGGTTGCTCGCGGCACGGATGCAGCAATCAACGTGATTGCTCTTGTTGGTGAGCGTGGACGCGAAGTACGCGAATTTTTAGAAGACGACTTAGGCCCTGAAGGTTTAGCTCGTTCCGTCGTCGTCGTTGCAACATCCGACCAGCCAGCATTGGTACGAGCAAAATCTGCGTTTGTTGCTACCGCAATTGCTCACGAGTACCGCGATCAAGGCAACGATGTTGTGCTGATGATGGATTCACTTACTCGTGTCGCAATGGCCCAACGCGAAATTGGTTTATCAGTGGGGGAGCCTCCCGCAACACGAGGATACCCACCATCAACGTTTGCAGTATTAGCTGACCTTTTGGAACAGGCTGGAAGTGCAGAACGCGGCTCAGTTACCGGAATCTACACGGTGCTGGTGGACGGAGACGACCACAACGAACCAATCGCAGACGCGGCACGCTCCATCTTGGATGGGCACGTTGTCCTTGATCGCAAACTTGCTATTCGTGGACACTACCCAAGTATTGACGCACTCGGGTCAATTTCGCGTGTTGCCTCCAAAGTTTTAACGGAACAGCAAAAAAATGATGCTGCCGCATTAAGGCGCTTTATGGCGGCACAAGCTCAGGTGCAAGACCTCATTGATGTGGGGGCATATGTTTCGGGAAGCAACCCAGACGCTGACGCTGCGCTTGCCTTCGGCGCCCATATTTCGCAGTTCCTGACGCAAGCCGTTCATGAAACAGCCGATTTTACGCAGGCGTGGACGGCACTACATCACCTTGTACGTGCACTGGAAAACCACACTGCACAAGCACGAACAACGGAAGGGTAGCGCAGATATGGCTAAAAAATATCCGTTAGAGCGGCTACTGCGAATTCGTCGCGTGCAAGAAGATCAGGCAGCAGCCTCGCTTGCAGTGTCTGCCCGTCGTGCAGATCAAGCACAGGCTCGGGTTTTAAAAGCAGAGCAAGAAATGCTGGGGATCACTTTAGAAGGCGATCATACGCATGCCGTGTGGAAGACCCTTATCGCGTCAAAAACTGCTGGTCGTTCCATGGTGAGCGAAGCGATCGCAGTGGCCCAAACCGCTGCACAGCAGCGTGAAGAACGCACAGAAGAATACAAGGCCGCGCATCAAGATGTCGCGATCCTCGAAAAACTTGAAGAAAAACACGTTGTTGAACAACAGCACGCTGAAGACCGCGCTGAAGCTGCCGTTGTAGACGAAATCGCTACTACCCGCCACAGGCACAAGGAGGATTCACATGAGCTTTGATCTTGCGCTTTCACGTATCTCAGAAATTCGCCAATCCATAGATGCCGTGAGTATAGGAGCACCTGCTACGACAGCAGCGGCAGCACACACTACAGGTTCTGCCACTGCTCAATCCGCGAGCGCAGCAACCGCATTGAACTCTGTGGCGAGCGTGCTGGGCGGCAACACCACACATAACTTAGGCGCGTCTTCTACTGCCGAAACTCAATTCGTTCAATCTCTACGTGACATGTTGGGGACGGCTGGCACATCGTCAGCTACAGCTACCACTCCAACTGCTTCTGGAAGTACCTCATTGGGTGAGGCTGTCGTCGAAAAAGCAAAAACGTGGATCGGTGTTCCATACGCGTGGGGTGGTAACACCCGCAACGGTGTGGACTGTTCAGGACTAGTCAAAAACGTGTTGAAAGAATACGGCATTGATATGCCTCGGGTCGCGCGTCAACAAATGACGATGGGAACACCTGTAGCAAATCTTGAAGCTGCACGCCCCGGTGACCTTGTTGTTTTTGACCATGGAAAACACATCGGTATTTATGCGGGTGACGGAAAAATGGTTGACGCACCTAAACCAGGAATGAATGTACAACTGCGTGACGTGTTTGAAACCCCAACAGCTATTCGCCGCGTGCTGCCAAACGAGCCAGTGGCGCAACCAGCGCAGGCAACGCCAGCATTAAGTGCGAATGAGCGCGCAGCTTTTGAGGCGCTCGTGAGCAGCTCTCTCTTTGGCGGTGGAGCATGACCACACTCATGAACAGTTTGCCACCCGCCCCCGCCATGAGCGGAAGCACTAGCACCTCACGACCACAACATGGCAAGCCTGTTAGTGGCGTGACTTTTGATGCTGTTCTGGACGCGCACACCACTCAGCACACAGACGGCAGTGAACAACCTGCCACACAGACAACGCAGGGAAGCGGGGAAGAAACCTCAGGAACAGCTGAGGAAAAATTCAACGCAGACCTGCACGACGAGGGCACGACAGACAGCGACAACACCGAAGAAGCACTGATGAACGTCGTGTTTCCTGGTGTTGCGAACCTTCCTGTTGTGGACGAAGCAGCACACACGCTCATGAGCGAAGCCGGCCAGCCTGCAACAGGCCGCGCAACCGCGTCGCCTGCTTCTGTTGGTGCAGTTCCAGCACACAACGTTGGGACTGCCCCACACGCACCAGTTGCTCTCCCTATCACTGGGGAAGTGGCCGCTGAAGCGGTGCCTTCATCTCAGTTAGCTCAGCAAGCAACAACAGCACAGGGTGGGCAGGTTCTCAGCAGTTCGCCGGCACACGTTGCTGCCGCACTGACTCTAGTTGAAGGAAAAGGCCAAACAACCACAACAGGTGAAGCAACAGGCACGACAACCGCGCTTGGCAACCAGCCGATAACAGGTTCCCCGCAGGGAGTTGGAGCACCTACAGCACCTGTTTCTTCGTCGCACACCCAACCTGTTCAACTGCCGCAGCACACCGCAGGAACACAAGCGACCGCTGAAACAGAGACAGCACGCACCGTAGCCGCGACAAGTTCTGCATCGGCTGAAACCGCAACTCAACCGACCACCGAAAACCTGCGACCACACGCACTTGAAAACGCAGCAACACAGCGAACTGTTACACCAGCGGCCCCCAGCGAGCGCGTACAAGTATCTGCGCCCGCGCAAACATTTGAGCCACTCACACAACAACTCAAAGCGCCTTTAGCTGCACTGCGCAACGCAAGCGCAGGTGAACACACCTTTACTGTGCGAGTCACTCCAGAAAACCTCGGCCCCGTTCAAGTTCGTGCGCACGTTTCACACGACAGCGTACGAGTCGAACTCATAGGCGCAACAGAACTAGTCCGTGATTCATTGCGCGCAATCCTCACCGACCTGAAACGAGACATGCACAGCCAAGGCATGACAACTCAACTCAGCGTTAGCAACACCACGTCAAACTCGTCCACCAGCGATTTTGCACGACAGGATTCAAACCCTGGGTTCACCGGACACAACAACTCTTCCCGCAATGGCACACACAGTGCTAACACCCCAACGGCAGGAGCGCCCGAACAAGTTGCGCCTGCTTCCCACCCAACAGACCGGACCGGCGTGCGCAGCGTCGACGTCCTCGCATAAGGAGTCACATATATGAGCGTCGATGTTTCAGCAGTGTCAGGATCAGGGTTGTATGCCAACAACTCGCAAGCCGCTGCTGCGCCAAAGAAAGAACTCGATTCTGAAACGTTCTTAAACTTGCTGGTCGCCCAACTGAAATATCAAGACCCAAGTTCGCCAATGAACACGAACGAAATGATGGCGCAAACTACTCAACTAGCCTCCATGGAGCAGTTGACCGCGCTGGCAACAACAACCACTGAGAACTTTGCGCTGTCTATGCGTAACACGGCTGCAGACCTTGTCGGTCGCACAGTCACATACGTGAACGCAGACGGTGAAACCATGACTGGAACCGTGAACTCGGTTCGCTACGACGGAGCCGTACCTACCGTCATCGTTGACGAGGCTCATATCCCACTTGATGCAGTCGCTTCTGTGGTTGCAGCTAACTAATCGCTACTCATATCCCTGCTGGATTAAGGAAACACACATGTTACGTTCACTCTTTTCAGGTATCTCGGGTATGCGTGCCCACCAAACCATGCTCGACGTTACTGGTAACAACATCGCTAACGTCAACACCACCGGGTTTAAGTCATCACAGACCCAATTCACCGACACGTTGAGCCAAATGCTGACAGCAACCGGTGCGCCAGCGCAAGGCACTGGTGGTACTAACCCAGCTCAAGTTGGCCTTGGTGTGCAAGTATCAGCGATCACCACAAACTTCACCACAGGTGCACGGCAAACCACGGGCCGAGCAACGGACATGATGATTTCCGGTGATGGGTTCTTCGTCGTGCAAAACAACGGACAGCAGTACTACACCCGTGCTGGTGCATTTGACTTTGACGCTAACGGAAACCTCGTCTCCGCAGACGGTAGCTTCGTTATGGGATGGGCTGCAGAAACCGGTGTGGTGAACACAAACGGTGTGATTTCACCGCTGCAACTGCCAACGACGACACTGTCTGGAGCACGCCAAACCACCACAATGGGGTTTGACGGAAACATGCCAGCAGACGCAGAAGCCGGAACAGTTTTGAACCGTGACGTTGAAGTGTACGACAACCTTGGTAACGCTCGAATCGTCACGTTGACGTTCACAAAGACCACTGCAGCCGGTGGCGGTGTACAACAGTGGGATGTTTCTGTTGTTGACCCAAACTCTGGAGCCCCAACAACAAGCACCATGGAATTTGATGCAAACGGTGCTCTCACCTCTGGTGGAACGTTCAACGTTAACGGTATCGACATCGACCTAACTGAAGTCACCGGGTATGCGGCAATGAACACGCTAGCCACAGCTCAACGTGACGGACAGCAAGCCGGTTCACTCAAATCCTTCTCCATCTCAAACGACGGCACAATTATGGGTGCTTTCTCTAACGGTGTGAAAGAGCAAATCGGCCGCATCGCTTTGGCAAACTTTGACAACCCTTCCGGTTTGGAAAAGCAAGGCGGATCGATGTTCTCAGCATCAGCAAACTCTGGAGACCCACAAGTAGGTATTGCTGGTGAAGGTGGCCGTGGTGCACTTGTTGGTGGCGCGCTCGAAATGTCGAATGTTGACCTCTCTCAAGAGTTCACCAACCTGATTGTTGCGCAGCGTGGTTTCCAAGCGAACTCTCGTATCATCACGACTTCTGACGAAGTCCTGCAAGAACTCGTGAACCTCAAGCGATAACACGCAATCACATGTAGCGGCGGCGTGACCTGCTTAGGTTGCGCCGCCGCTCTACGTAGGTTTACTCAGGTTTTCCCTTAATCGACTGATGTTCTAGCCGATGGGAAGACTGTACGGCTCACGGATGGACCGTTATAGAAACCAAGGATGGAAAATGATTGTTGTAAGCAAGCTCAACCATGAGAAGTTTGCTGTCAACCCGGATCTCATTCAGCGTATCGATTCTGCACCGGACACGATCCTGACTCTCGTTGACGGCACTAAATATATTGTCTCGGAATCCATGCCCGAAGTGATCGAGCTGATCGATGTGCATCGTGCAGAAATTATTGCTCGCGCACAACAAGCCGTGTGTGCTGAGCCTGACAATACTGCTGGACACCTTTCCTTGGTCCACGACGACACAGGAGAGAACTAATCGTGGATCCGGCGAGCATTATTGGTTTAGTAGTCGCCGTTGGCGCGATTATTGTCGCGATTTTCCTTGAGGGCTCGACACCGATGTCGGTGATCATCCCAGCCCCTATGATCCTCGTGTTTGTTGCATCATTTGGTGTGACCTTGGCAGGTGGAACCCTGCGAGATTGTATAAACGCTTTTAAAGCAGTGCCCGGCGCGTTTGTTCGTAAACCACGAAGCGCTGAAGAATCCGTTGATATTTTGGTCTCTCTTGCTGAACAAGCCCGTAGAGATGGTCTTCTTGCGTTAGAAGAATCTAGCCGCAACATTGAAAACGAATTTTTGCGTGATGGTTTACGAGCCGCAATTGACGGTACTGACCCTGACGAACTGCGCGACGTATTAGAAGATCAGATCGCGACAAAACGTATTGAAGATCGCGTTGCCTACAAGTTCTTTGAAGACATGGGTGGATACGCTCCCACAATCGGAATTGTGGGAACCGTGGTTTCCCTTGTGCACGTTCTAGAAAACCTGGCTGAACCGTCAGAACTTGGTCACATGATTGCCGCAGCATTCGTGGCAACCCTGTGGGGTATCGCTTCGGCGAACGTCATGTGGTTCCCTCTAGCTAACCGACTCAAGAGACTTTCCAATCTTGAATGCGAAGAAATGGAAATCGTTTTAGAAGGTCTGCTTGCCGTGCAGTCTGGTGCTAACCCGCGCATGGTAGGGGAGAGGCTACGAAGCCTTATTCCTGAAACCTCACGTCGCAGTTCCAGCAAAGCGATGAAGGAAGCGGCATGAGTGGACACAACCGCAAGCGATCAAAAAAGGCCGCCCCCGTAGAAGAACACGGCGATGGCGAACGCTGGCTGGTGAGCTATGCGGACATGCTGACAGTGTTGGTGGGCTTGTTTATCGTTTTGTATGCCATGTCGCAGGTTGACCAAGCAAAATATGAGCAGTTAGCAGCTTCTTTGGCTGAAGGTTTTGGTGGCAGTTCGCAAGCGGTGATGAACACGGGTTCATCAATTTTGGAAAACAACACCGCTATTGTTCCTAAAATCAGTCCTGACGTGAATGAAGAACTAGCGACTGCACTGCGGAACGACAACACCGGCGCCCAAGATTCTTTAGCAACGTCAGTGGACAAAAAAGATTATGAAGCTGCCGTGCAGGAGTACCAGGATTTACAGGCGTTAGCAGAACGATTAGAAACCCATCTTGCCGAAAAGGGCGTAGATGGAACCGTGAAATATCGTATTGATGAGCGCGGACTAGTGATCGGTTTAGTGTCTGACGAACTCTTTTTCGTTGCAGATACCGCCCGACTGACAGACACCTCACGTAAAGTCATTGACACTCTTGCGCCAGCATTACGTAAGTTGCCAAATCAGATCGCTATTGAAGGACACGCAAACACTGTTCCGAGCACTGCCTACGCAAGCAACTGGGAACTGTCAGCTGACCGTGCCGTTCAAGTGCTTCGACGTTTCGCTTCAAACGGGAAAATCGATCCGCAGCGTCTGGCCGCAACAGGCTTTGGAGACGCGCGTCCGTTGAAATCAAATAAAACAGAAGAAGGTTTGGTTGCAAACCGCCGCGTAGACATTGTGGTGTTATCCAGCCAGCCGGAACGTATTCGTGAACTTATACCGCAGGTTATGGAAGACCTTTCGTCGCAGGCTTCTCATGGGTAAGACGCTAGCGGGAAACGTGACTAAGGAGAAAAGCTATGCCTATTGAACAGCGCGTTGTCTCAGGAAACCGACCTGCAGCGCAGCCTCGAAATATTGCTGACAAACAGCGCAGTAATGCCCCAGCGGAGCCTGAACCGCAGGAAAAAAAGAAAAAGAATGTTGCCGCCATCATTTTGACTGCCTTACTTGTTGTACTGCTTATTGGCGGTGCGGTGTATTGGTTTGTGCTTCGTCCAGCAAGTGCAGGACCGAAGGAAGAACCAGAACCGGTTGCAGGTGAAGTGCACGTTGTTGAGTCCATCAATTTGAACCTTGCAGATGGCCATTACTTGCGTTTGGGTTTCGCCGTGCAATTGACGGATCAAGTCAAACACATTGATGATTCCAAAATTTTAGATACCGCAATCGCATTGTATTCAGGGCAAACATATGAGGATGTTTTAGACGCTACCAAGCGTGAAGCACTCAAAATGCAGTTGGCTGCTCAATTAGAAGACATATTCCATGGCGAAATTATGGACGTGTACCTCACCGACTATGTCGCACAGTAGGTGACCGTTTCCTTCTCTTCATAATGTCCTTTGAGATCGTACGTTTATACGTGCGATCTCATCGGCATGGGATTTTTCTGCCAAAGTGCTTATGGTTTCTTTAAATGGGCCGATGAAGTAGACGTGAGCAGTAAGACAACGTTCCGTGGGGGCGCGACGAAGAACAATAGTCAGCCGGAGCCCTATGACTTCCGGCGACCCATGACACTCGCGCGTGAACATTCACGTGTTTTAGAGATGTCTTTTGAAACGTACGCCCGACAGTGGTCAATGCAGTTGACGTCACGCTTGCGGGTTATGTCAACGATCGTGTTGGACAAAGTCGAACTGACAACGTACGACGAATATATTAACGGCCTTGATCCTCACACGATTATGGCTTTGGTGAGTTTGGATGAATCGCGGCCAAGCACAATATTGCAGGTGTCGAGTAAGACGGCAATGTTGTGGATTGATTACATGCTTGGCGGTCCTGGAATTGAACTTGATGGGGCTGAACGCGAATTAACAGAAATTGAAACGAACCTAGTGACAGGGTTGCTGGGAAACACGATGACAGACCTGAAGTATGCGTTTGCTTCAGTGCACGAAATGTCACCGACTATTCGTTCCATTCAGTACAGTCCGCAGTTTGTTCAGGCTGTTCCTGCGAAGGAAGCTGTACTGGTCGCTCATTTCACGATGACAGTTGCTGAAGGTACGTCTGTGGCGACGATGATGGTGCCAGCTGACACTCTTATTACTCCGCTGCGACATGGCGAAGGGGTTGAGGCTCGTTCTGCAAGTGACGAGTTGGAAGCACAGGTTGCTCAAGAACGACTCAAACGCGCTATGGGGAATGTTCCTATGGACGTCACCGTGAAGTTTAAGTCACTAACAGTTAATCCTCGCGATGTTGCCACGTTAGAGGTGGGGCAGGTTATCCGATTGAACCACCCTGTAACGAAACCACTTGAGGTTATGGCAGATCATCTTCTTGTCGCTTCTGCGGTACCTGGCACGTCAGGTACGACGCTTGCCTGCCGGATCGTCTCTAACGAGCTAGGGGGCACATCGTGAACGACACCATGACTATGGCAGATATGCAGGCAATTGCTAGGGCAGTAGCAGAGGCGTTGCCCAGTGATGTTCCACTTATTGCGACGTTCACGTCGGCTGAGCAAGTCGCTGAAGTTGCTGGCGCGTTAACTGTGGAGCATGCGAGTGCGCAACGTACCGGTTCTACGAACGCATCGGTGTTTTTGGCTGTTGAACCGTCCTTGTTAGAACCGCTTGTTCAGGCAGGGGTTTTAACAAACCATAATCAAGCGCTTTACACAATCCTTGAAACGGCTGCACACCGAATCGGGGAAGGCATTACCCGCGCAACGTCTTTGAGCCCACAAGACTTTGTGCACCCATCGACCATGACATTCCTATTGCAAGCCGGAAACGAAACACGTGGCTGGTTTGCAATCAATTTCCAAGAGGTGGCAACCATGTTTGACGAGAAGTTCGTAGCAGCATCCGACAACACGGACGGTTCTAGCGACGAAACCGAAAACATGTCTACACACACCCCAGCTGCTACAGAACAAGCCGTTACTGCTGCAGCGTTTCCTAGTTCAACTGCTGCATCGTCTACTAAACCAAGCGGAAAGAAAGCTCCAGGTGTTGATGCGATGCGGATGTTGTACGACGTCGAGATGACGCTTTCCGCAGAAATTGGTCGCGCGAAAATGCCGGTGAAGCAAATCCTTGAGCTTTCCCCAGGCACTATCGTCGAACTCGACCGTATTGCTGGTAGCCCGGCCGATCTGATGGTGAACGGACACCTTGTTGCACGCGGTGAAGTTGTGGTTGTGGACGAAGACTATGGGTTGCGTATCACCGAGATCATGGACCCTGAAGGAATGCTGTAGGCCATGATCGAACCTATTATTCGTGCGATCTGCGCCCTCATTATTATCGTGGGCCTGATTTTGTGGCTGGGTAAAGCTGCAAGCGGTGGCGGACGAGTCGCAGATTTCTTGCAGCGTCTAGATCGATCTCAGGGAGCGAAAACTCGCACGACTGGGGTTCGACGCCAACAGCCCTTGCCACAGCAAAAGAAAAGCATCTGGAACGGGCAACTGTTTCGTGGTGGGGCTCGCCCCAAACCTGTGGAGCCGGTTCTTACGGTTGCGGCACGACAGCAACTATTTGGGCGTTCGGCTATTTCGGTTATTGACGTAGACGGACGACGGCTCATAGTTGGGGTGAGCGACGCAGGTATGACGCTTTTAACCCAGTATGAGCAGCCGCAGGACACCCTCACTGAGCAGAACGACGTTGATGTGGAGGAGGAACCTCAACCACACCTCAACAGTGAGACAACGACCGTACCCGAATCAACGCCGGAAACGTCCGTTGATGCTGTTACTGATGATGCAGTTACTGAAACCTTAAATTTCGACGATATTTTTACGCACCTGACTAAGGCGCGCACAGATAACTAACCACACGTCACATCACACGCGGCCAGATGGACCTGACCGCACCAAAATACTGGCGTAAGCCAAGGCAGCCACGAAGGTCGCTTGTATTGCGGACACAACCGATGACACGTCTTACACCTCGGCGGTTTTCTAGCATGCTTGCACAACCGGCACCTTTAGCGGCCACAACGCCTCACCCGGCGAAACGACACACATGGCTTATCACAGCCATCACAGTCGTGTTTATTGGGTTTGTCATGTTCTTTGCCGCTCCTGCTGGAGCAGTGCCAATCGACCCGGTGGAACCTGTTACTCCCAGTGAAGACCTCGTCAACATCACTATTGATGGTGAAGGTAAACCATCAGCTTCGTTGACTGTTCTTATTGCGATCACGTTTTTGTCGGTCGCACCGTCGTTGCTTTTGATGATGACGAGTTTTACAAAAATTCTTATCGTCTTGTCGATGACGCGTAATGCTCTCGGGTTGCAGGGTGTCCCACCGAACCAGGTACTTGCCGGTATCGCACTCATTTTGACGATCTTCATTATGGGGCCTGTCCTCACCGAAATAAATGATGTTGCGATTCAGCCGTATCTTGCCGGTGACGTCGACTTTTCTGCCGCCGTTGAAGTGGGGCGCGAACCGTTACGTACGTTCATGCTTGGCCAAACTCGAGAATCAGACATTGCGTTGCTGTTGCGTGCTGCCGGCGCAGAAAACCCGGCGACCCCAGAAGACGTCGGAATGCTGACATTGATTCCAGCGTTTTTGCTCTCTGAGATTCGGGCAGCATTCATTATCGGGTTCGTTATCTTCTTGCCGTTCCTCATTATCGACTTGGTTGTTTCTGCGGCGTTGATGTCCATGGGAATGATGATGCTTCCACCAGTGATGATCTCGCTGCCATTCAAGATTTTGTTGTTTGTTTTGGTTGATGGTTGGTCGCTCATCGTTACTTCACTTGTGGGGAGTTACACCTAACCATGGATACCTCATTCGTTTTAGAACTTGGGTTACAAGCATTGCTCTTGGCCGCAAAGTTAGCTGCGCCGCTTTTGTTGACCGCGCTGGTTGTTGGTTTCACAATTTCGCTGCTGCAATCAATTACGCAAATCCAAGAAGTAACGCTGAGCTTTGTGCCCAAAGCAATCGCGGTTGCTATCGTGCTGTTCTTGGCAGGGCATTGGATGATCAGCGAATCCGTGGCGTTCGTGCACATGCTTTTTGAGAAGCTTCCCGAACTTATTGAGGGATAGCTATGACGCTTGCCCTTTCTCTTCCCGCAATTCAAACCCTCATGTTGGTGTCTGTACGACTTATCGCCTTCATGATTGTTGCGCCGCCGTTTTCTTACCGTGCTTTTCCGGGCACCGTGCGCATGATGATTGCTTTAGGGGTGGCGTTAGCGATCTATTCGGGAAGCATGATTGAGGTTCGCTCCTTTGATACAGGACCGTACGTTTTAGCGATCATCCTCGAAGCGTTCGTCGGATTTGCTTTGGGTTTTTTGGTGTACCTCGTATTTCAGGCAGTTTCAACTGCAGGGTCGCTACTTGACCAAATGGGTGGGTTCGCGATGGCCGCGAGCTTTGATCCCATGAACTTTACGCAAAACACTCCAATGGGCAGGCTCTTCCAGATGACGACGCTGGTGTTGTTGTTTGCCTCGAACGGGCACCTAATCATCTTGTCTGGACTGATGAAAACCTTCCACGCCATCCCGTTAGGGTCAGGTGTGCCCGTCGCATCGTTGGGAAGTACTGCGACAGAACAGTTTGGGCAAATGTTTGTTGCCGCAGTGCAAATCGCCGGTCCACTGTTGATCGTGTTGTTACTCGCTGACGTGGGATTAGGTTTACTGACACGTGTAGCCCCAGCCTTGAACGCTTTCGCGATGGGTTTCCCGCTCAAAATTTACCTCACACTTGCCCTCGGCTCATTAACGTATTTGACGTTGCCTAACGCCACCGAAACCCTGCTGAAAGACGGCATGCGTGCGATTTTTGGGGTGGTGACATGAGTTCAGAGCCCGCTGAAGAACGGACCGAAAAAGCGACCCCAAAACGGATGAAAGAAGTCCGTAAAGAAGGGTCGCTGCAAAAATCCCAAGACTTAGGTGCATGGGCTGGAATCGGCATATGCGTCGCCCTGATCCCTTTCACGTTCAGCCGTGCCACAGATGCGTTACATGAACAAATCGCAGGCATCACCCATGTGGTCAAAAACCCAGAACCTGAAAGCGCTCTCGAACTGTTCAACACGGCAATGAGAGCCCCGATTATCGTGCTGCTGCCACTACTGATCGCCGTGTTTATCGTTGCGATTCTCGCGAACGTTGCAGTCGGAGGGCTCACGTTCTCAACAGCCCGCCTCAAACCAAAATTTAAGCAGTTCAACCTGCTTAAAGGCCTCAAAAACATGTTCTCCATGATGGCGTTGTGGAACGGTGCGAAAGCGCTACTCAAAACAATCGTCATTGGGGTAGTGCTCTACACCGTCGTCCAACACATGACACCGCTCCTGCTCGGCGCCGGAGGGCTCAGCTTGGGCAACCTCATCGAAGCAGCAAAATACGGCATAAACCGCATGCTGTGGACTGCTATCGCAGCAGGAATTGTCCTCGCCGCAATCGACATACTCGTCGTCATGAAACGCAACCGCAAAAAAACACGCATGACCAAAAAAGAAGTCCGCGACGAAAACAAAAACACAGAAGGCGACCCGCTACTCAAAGGCCACATCCGGTCACGACAACTCGCAATGAGCCGCAACCGCATGATCTCCAACGTGAGCGACGCAGACGTCGTCCTCGTCAACCCAACACACGTCGCAGTCGCACTCAAATACGTGCCCGGCGAAGGCGCACCACGACTCGTCGCAAAAGGTAGCGGACTGATCGCCCACAAAATAAAAGAACAAGCCATACAGCACTCAGTCCCAATAGTTCAAGACATTCCACTCGCACGAGCCCTACACGGAGCCTGCGACATCGGACACGAAGTACCAGAAGCACTCTTCACCGCAGTGGCACAAGTCCTCGCCTTCGTCATGACACTGAAACGTCACGGCTCAGCAATGACCTCCGTACACACCATGGCAACCGCAACAGACGTGCCAGACGACATGTACACAGTGGACGACGACACCGACCCAGACACAACGACCGCACCATCCCGCGACACGACACCTTGAGGGAACACAGATTATGAACTTCAATAACCTAGGCAAACTCGCCGTCCCAATCGGTGTGGTCGGCATCGTCATGCTCCTGATCGTGCCCCTCCCAGCAGGGCTACTTGACCTCCTCATCGTGGTCAACATCAGTCTTGGCCTCGTCATCCTGCTGACCTCCATGTACGTCAAAAAGCCAATCGAATTTGCGATCTTCCCCTCGATCCTGCTCGTTCTGACCCTGTTCAGACTCGGCCTCAACATCGCCTCCACCCGACTCGTCCTACGCGACGGCTACGCAGGAGAAGTCATCAACGCGTTCGGGCACTTCGTCGTGGGCGGCTCACTCATCATCGGTCTCGTCATCTTCTTCATCCTCGTCATCATCCAATTCGTGGTGATCACAAACGGTGCAGGCCGCGTCGCCGAAGTCGGCGCACGATTCACCCTGGACGCCATGCCCGGTAAACAAATGGCCATCGACGCAGACCTCAACGCAGGAATCATCTCCGAAGCAGAAGCCCGCAAACGCCGCGCCGAAGTAGCAGCAGAAGCCGACTTCTACGGAGCAATGGACGGTGCCTCCAAATTCGTGAAAGGTGACGCCATAGCCGGCATCATCATCACACTCATCAACCTCATCGGTGGTATCACCATCGGCCTCGTACAAAACGGAATGCCTTTCACCGAAGCAATCCAAACGTACTCGCTCCTATCGGTAGGAGACGGCCTCGTCACCCAAATCCCAGCGCTCCTGATGTCCGTCTCAACCGGTATCATCGTCACCCGCTCCGCAACCGAAGAAGACATGGGAACCACTGCCTCCAAGCAGCTCTCCCAATCACGCACCGCACTCTTCATCGCAGGTGGCGCCATCATGGGACTAGGCCTCCTCCCATCAATGCCCAAAATCCCGTTCCTCGCAATTGGCTCACTACTACTCATCGCCGCATCACAAGTACGCGCCCGCGAAAAGAAAGAAGAACTCGAAGCAATCGTCCAAGCCGCAGCCGACAAACAAAAACCAATAGCGCAAGACACTCCAGAAACACTCATCGAAGACATGCGAGTCTCACCACTCGAAGTCCTGCTCTCTACCGACCTCGTCGACCTCGTCAATACCTCAAGTGACGACGACCTTCTCGCCCGCATCAAAGGCCTACGACGCAAACTCGCCATGGACCTCGGAATCGTCGTACCACCAGTACGCACACGAGACTCCATGGAGCTCCCCAGCGGCACCTACGCACTACGCATATCCGGAGTAGAAGTCGCTCGCGGTGAACTACCCGCTGGACGGGTGCTCGCACTCGGTGAAGACCTCGGCTCACTGCCAGGTGACACAATCGTCGAACCAGTCTTTGGCCTCACCGGAAAATGGGTGCCACTCGAAATGCGGTTCGCAGCCGAACTCGCAGGCGCAACAGTCATCGACAGAGTGTCGGTGCTCATCACCCACCTTTCCTCACTCATCACCCACAACGCAGACCGTCTCCTCAGCCGCGAAGACGTACGCCTCCTCACCGAAGGCGTCAAAGCAGCCAGCCCGTCTGTCGTCGAAGAGCTTGTTCCCAACCTCCTCTCGATGGGTGAAATACAACGAGTTCTCGCTGGTCTTTTGAGCGAAAACGTCTCAATACGTGACCTCACACGAATATTTGAAGCACTATCATTACGCGCAAAAAGCAGCACAAACCCAGAACACCTCATCGAAGCAGCCCGCCTCTCAATCGCGCCGTCACTCGTCGCAAAATATGCAAAAGGCGGAATTGTGCGAGTGCTCACCCTCGACCCTGTTCTTGAACAAGCACTACTCGAAGCACTACGACCAACCGACGAAGGCACCCAACTTTTACTTGACCCAAAACGTCTAGAAGCACTCCTACGCAGCTACGCGACGCTACGAGAAAAAGCAGAAAACCTTGGACACACCGTTGCGCTTGCATGTTCACCAGCAATTCGACACGCATTACATCAGACCCTCACATTGCAAGTTACAGATGCTGTCGTGCTGTCATATTCCGAGATCACACGCGCAGGAATCAACGTCGAAACGGTCGGTGTCGTGAGGGAGCACGAACTCATTGACAACGTTTAATGACGTCAAGGTGCACCGGAAACAATCTGACGCAAGGTAACCTAGAAACATGCTTGTGTTGAGCCGCCGCGTCGGAGAAAAACTGCTTATAGGTGACGATATTGAAGTTGTCATCCTCGACAGCCGTGGTGACGGTGTGCGCATCGGCATCAACGCGCCCAAAGATTTAAAAATTCACCGCGCTGAAGTCGTCGAAGCAGTCAAAGAAGCAAACGCGAACGCCGCAACAGCCCACGAGGTCGATGCTGCTGCGGTAGCTGCGCTACTGCAAGCAACCCATCCTGATGGTAAGTAATCCTTCGACGACTGCTCATAAATCGTGAACTCTGGCCGATAATTCGGTCATCAGGTGAAAGGCCTGATGAACCGGAGGAGGACGGCCATTGGACGGCATCGACGAGATCGTCAGGGAATTCCTGATCGAAAGCACAGAGAACCTTGATCAACTCGATCAAGACTTAATCGCGTTAGAAAGCACCCCTGACTCGCGCGAACTACTCAGCAGCATTTTTCGAACGATCCACACCATCAAAGGTACAAGTGGGTTCTTAGCCTTGAGCAATCTCGAAAAGGTTGCTCACGTGGGGGAGAACCTCCTCGTCGAATTACGTGACGGTAAGCGCACCATGAACCAGCGCACCACCGACGTACTTCTGCTCATGGTGGACACAATCCGAATGCTGTTGGCCCGGTTGGAAGAAACCGGCGAAGAAACAGGGATCGACGTCACCAGCACTATTGATGCGATTCAGGCAACACTCGATAACGTGCCGCTTCCTGCCGCGTCTCAGAGCCCTGAGAACACCGTGGAACCTGCTGTCAGTGAAGACAGCAGCGAAAACACGAGCGAAGTAACACCGGTAGTGGAACCTCAAACAGTTTCGGTAACAGTTCCAGAAACTCTACAAGAGACCGTGATTGCCGCGACACCCGTCATAGAAACACCGGCAGCACCAGAAACCACTAGTGCAAACACGCCATCTGTCACCGTCAAACACTCTGCCGATTCTTCAATCCGCGTTGACGTTGACCTCCTCGACGAACTCATGCGGCAAGTGGGGGAACTCGTCCTTGTACGCAACCAAATCACCCAACTTGCAGGGTTCGAATCCGGTGACCTGCTGCGCTCCTCACAACGCCTGTCCTTGATCGCTTCTGAACTCCAAGACGGCGTCATGAAAACCCGCATGCAACCTATCGAACACATTTGGGCAAAGATGCCACGCGTTGTTCGAGACCTCGCTGCATCATGCAGCCGTGAAGTGCGCCTAGAAATGGTTGGTGGCGACACCGAACTCGACAGGTCCCTCCTCGAATCAGTAAAAGACCCACTCACTCACCTTGTCCGTAACGCGGTAGACCACGGAATTGAACCCCCTGCGCAACGCGTCGAAAAAGGCAAAGCAAGCACAGGAGTGCTGCGTCTAAGCGCATACCATGCAGGTGGGCAAGTCGTCGTCGAAGTAACAGACGATGGCGCAGGCCTCGACCCTGTAAAAATTGCGGCAAAAGCAATCGAGCGCGGCCTGAAAACTCAAGATCAGCTCGCACTGATGAGCCCTTTTGAGATTCAAAACCTTGTCTTTATGGCTGGGTTCTCAACTGCTGCTGCAGTCACTAACGTTTCTGGTCGTGGTGTTGGAATGGACGTTGTCCGCTCCAACATTGAAGAAATAGGTGGCACAGTTGAAGTCGAATCCGAAGTCAACGTTGGTACAACGTGGCGTCTGCGGATCCCACTCACACTAGCGATCATGCCAGCACTCACCGTGCTGTCAGGAACAGAGATCTACGCAATTCCACAAGTGAACTTGCAAGAACTCGTCGCATTAGACACTTTAAAAACCCAAGAATCCATCGAAATGATTGGTGGCTGCGAGGTGTACCGTCTGCGCGGTTCACTCCTACCACTCGTACGGTTGTCAAAGGTTTTGGGCACAACAAGCCAAAGCAGCGACACCGCTGTCATTGCCGTCCTGCAAGCAGATAACCAACGTTTCGGGTTGATCGTCGACCGAGTAATGAACAACGAAGAAATCGTTGTAAAGCCACTCTCGTCAGTGCTGAAAGGAATCGGAATTTTTGCCGGTGCCACACTGATGGGCGATGGACAAGTCGCGCTCATCCTTGACACCCCCGCCATTGCACGCCGTGAACTCAACGCAGAAACAGCAGACGCAGTTGCATCAAGCGTGAGCGAAAACGCCCAGCAACTCGTGCCGTCTACAGAACACCTCGTTGTTGGTATCGGTCTATCGCCTCGTCGTCGTATCGCGATTCCGCTGTCAGACGTTACTCGACTCGAACAGTTGCAAATGGACCGACTCGAAACAGTCGGCGGCCGCGAAGTTGTGCAATACCGCAACGCCATTGTTCCCGTGCTTCGTCTCGGCTCCATGGTGGGCGTGTACGACTCGACTGACGCAGTTGAAAAACCAACGGTTATCTTTACCCGCGGTGCAAAAACAATCGCAATGGTCGTTGACGAAATCATCGAAATCCTTGACGATCGCGGTGCGACTCGATCCGAAGTCACAGATTCGGGGCTGCTTGGTTCCATCGTGTTGAACAATGCAGTAACTGAACTGCTCGACGTACACAACATCCTTCTCTCAGCAGACCCACAATTCTTCACTGAAGACACCGGTGCAGAAACTGACGCATCATTCGACGCAACCTTGGTAGGTATCTGATGGCTGTACAGTACATAACCTTTACGATTGCCGGCGGCCTGTACGGAATTGAAGTACTTCAAGTCGAAGAAACACTAGGGCACCACAACCGCACACCAGTGCCTTTAGCGCCACGGGGAGTTGCCGGTCTGGTTAATCTTCGCGGGCAAGTCGTAACCACCATTGACGTGCGGCCCAAGCTTGGGCTGCCAGCACTGAGCCAAGACGAAGAATCAATGATGGTTGTCATCGACTTGCATGGTGAGTCAATGAGTTTACTCGTCGACGAAGTAGGCGAAGTACTCAGCGTTGAAGCTGACGCTTTCGAACCAGCGCCCCCAACACTCTCTGAAGAAGTAAGGGAACTCGTTACAGGAGCATACAAATTAGAGGGACGACTTCTGTTGACTCTTGACGTAGCCGCTGCTGTTGCAGCTTAACTATCGCTTCTAGCATGTAAGGCACTATCGTGAGTGTTCGCGTTGTCGTCGTTGACGACTCTGTAGTTATTCGACGCCTGGTTGTTCAGGTGCTCGAATCTGATCCAGATTTTGAGGTTGTGGGAACAGCCGCAAATGGTCGGATAGCGTTAACAAAAATTGAGCAGTTGCGTCCAGATGTCATCACGATGGACGTGGAAATG
The DNA here is from genome assembly GCF_051200815.1 of Timonella sp. A28. GTDB lineage: Bacteria > Actinomycetota > Actinomycetes > Actinomycetales > Cellulomonadaceae > Timonella. The sequence goes on from NZ_CP195159.1 coordinate 222,050, forward strand.
CCTGATATGGACGGCATTCAAACTGTTCGTGAACTGCGTAAACGCGGTATTCGTACGCCTATCATCATGTTCTCCACGCTCACGGAGCGTGGAGCAACAGCGACTCTTGACGCGTTGAGTGCTGGTGCTTCAGATTATGTTGCAAAACCAGCGAATATGGGGTCAGTGACTGAATCGTTGAATGCGGTTGCTGAACAACTGATTCCTAAAATTCGTGGTCTGCTACCTGGTAGGGTGACTGCCCGTTTTACTGCACAAGGTGCAGCGCAGTCAGCTTCTGGCCCGGCGGGTTCTGCTGCGAGTACTTTTGGGGCTTCCGCGCTGTTCCAACAGTCGAAGGCAGTGGTGCGTACGGATCAACGCCGTCACCCTATTAAGGCTGTCATTATTGGTAGTTCTACGGGTGGGCCCGAAGCATTATCGAAGCTTGTTGCGGCTTTGACGGAGCCGTTGCCTGTCCCAGTTTTTATTGCGCAACACATGCCTGCATTGTTTACAAAACAACTTGCTGCACGTTTAGACCGCTTGGGTCCTCATACGGTCACTGAAGCTGTCGATGGTGAAATAGCGCGACCGGGAACGATCTATATTGCTCCTGGCGACTGGCATCTGACGTTGTCGGCTTCTACTGGAAACGTGCGGTGTGCACTGAACCAAAAGCCGCCAGTGAACTTTTGTCGCCCGTCAGTTGACGTGCTGTTCCAATCTGCCGCAGACATCTATAAAGGCGCGCTGTTGTCAGTTGTACTGACGGGAATGGGTGCCGACGGAAAAGTCGGGTGCGGTCGTATCGTCGACGAGGGCGGAACCGTGGTTGTGCAAGACCAAGCAACTTCAGTGGTGTGGGGGATGCCAGGTGCCGTTGCGACGGCCGGGTACGCCCACCGGATTGTGCCGCTGACCGAAGTCGCAACAACTATAAAAGGCATTGTGCAAGCAGCAACTGCAGGCGCAGTGACAACCATGAAGAGGGGTGAGTAAGCAATGACCATCACGCAAGAGAACTTTCAGTTCATTTCTGATTTGGTGCGCCGAAAAAGCGCAATTTCGCTTGCTCCAGGCAAGGAATATCTTGTTGAATCAAGGCTCATGCACCTTGCTCGTGAACACGGGGTGAGCGTTGACGAGTATGTGGCGAAGAAACGCACAAGTTTAAACCTTATGGAAACGGAACTGATCGTTGAAGCACTCACAACAAATGAGACTTCATGGTTTCGAGACACGCAACCGTTTTCTGCTTTAACGCAACACATCCTCCCTGAGCTTCGCAAAAGCAGGAAACCGTTGGGCACACTTAAAGTGTGGTCGGCTGCGTGCTCAACTGGGCAAGAGCCGTATTCCATTGCGATGACACTCAAAGACTATTTTGATTCGCCGTCGTTCACAGACCCACGACCAAGCTTGGATATTGTCGCAACAGACTTGTCACAGCAAGTGTTGAACCGGTCCAAGAGCGGACGGTACAGCCAGTTGGAAGTGAACCGCGGACTTCCAGCAACCCACCTTGTGCGTCACTTCCACAGGGAAGGAACCGAATGGGAAATCAGTTCAGAGCTGCGCTCTATGGTTCGTTTTCAACGCCACAACCTGCTTGACGTGCCACCAAGCGGTGGGCCTTTTGACGTCGTATTTATTCGGAACGTGCTGATCTATTTTGATGTCGCAACGAAACTTGAAGTGCTGAAAAAGGTCAGGAGTGTGCTGCGGCCGGGTGGGTTCCTCATCCTTGGCGCGGCTGAAACAACTGTCGGTATTGATCAGTCTTGGGTTCGCGTGCCGGTCGGGCGTAGTTCTGTCTACCAGAAAGCAGAGAGTGCATCATGAAAGCCATTGTTATTGATGATTCACGCACCATGCGCAGAATCGTCCGCGGCGTATTAACCAACCTCAACTTTGAGGTGTATGAGGCCGAAGACGGCGCTCAAGCATTAACAGTCCTTGAAGAACACCCAGACACTGTGCTGTGCTGCATCGACTGGAACATGCCTGTCATGGACGGGTTGACCTTTGTTAAAGAAGTTCGCGCCTCACAAAAATGGCGCAACACAACGCTCATGATGGTGACAACCGAATCTGAGCATGGCCAGATCGTCAAAGCGCTGGCCGCTGGAGCACACGAGTATCTGATTAAGCCTTTTACCCCTGAAGCGATCGCGCAGAAGCTCGATCTACTGGGTCTACTTCCGGTGGAGGAAAAACTATGAGTCCTGTTCAGATCGCAGTAAGCAAAGACCAAATATTAGCGATTGTGCAAGAAGTATTTGCTGCAATGCTCGACGCAGGAGAAATTTGCGTCTTTGAATCAGGGCCCAGCAACACTGACGATGAAACGTTGAGTGCGTGGGTGGACATGCAAATGGAACTTCCCGAGGGGCCACTCGTAGCGCGCGCTCTGGTACGCACTCAGCAAGAAACCGCACACGAAATTGTGCGTTCGTTACTGATGATGGGTAGCGATGAAGAAATCTCGTACGCAGACCTCACTGACGCTTTCGGTGAGATCGCAAACGTTGTTGGCGGGAACGTCAAGTCGCTGGTTGAAGTGCCAGCGCGCTTGTCTTTGCCGTCAGTATCGAATGATGCAGCACACGGACCAAACGGATTATTCCTCCAAGACCTTGATGTGAACTGGCGCGGCCAACACCTCAACGTGTCTTTGTGGATTCTTCCAAACAGCGGTGAATGGAGTTAAAAAATGTTTGTAATTGTTGCCGATGATTCGCGTGTGATGCGCCAAATTGTTGTTCGTACGTTGCGTCAGGCGGGATATGACTGGGAAATCCTTGAAGCAAGCGACGGGCAAGAGCTTTACGACTTGACCCTCGACAACAACCCAGATCTTGTGTTGTCCGACTGGAACATGCCTAACGCTACTGGCCTTGAAGCGTTGCAGGCTTTGCGCCAGGCGGGATGCAACGTGCCTTTCGGGTTTGTGACCTCTGAAGGTTCAGCTGAAATGCGTGAACAGGCTGCTAACGCGGGGGCGCTCTTTTTGATTGCTAAGCCGTTTACTGCAGAGAGTTTCCGTGCTGAGATTGATCCGGTGTTGGCATGAGCGGGTTCGGTAAAGTGCCGTCACCACTACCTAAGGCACAAGCAGTACGCGAAATGCTTGAGGGGCTTCTTGGTAGGGAAATAGAACTCAAAACTGGCGGACCGATGGTTGACCCTGAGGGTCCGGGCGGTGCAGTCGTCGCAGAGTATGTGTCTGACTTTCTGCAATTGCATGCGTTGATTGTGTTGGATGTTCCTGCTTCTGCTCACCTTGGCGCATCGCTTGCGTTGATGCCTGCACGTGTGTCGCAAGATGACGCGCGTGCTGGTGAACTGTCGGATGTTCTTCTTGAGGCAACGCACGAAGTAGCGAACGTGTGTGCAGCCCTGTTCAACCTAGATGGGGCACCGCACTTACGGCTTGGAACATTGCATGCGCCGCAGCAGCCTTTGCCTACGGATATCTCTCAGTGGGTGATGGCGTATGTTGCACGTCTCGACATTGAGGTAAATGTGTCTGGATACGGCAGCGGAAACATGTCGATCCTGATCGTCCCATAATTTGTGAAATAAATAATGGCGACGACGGACATAGTGTTGGACTAGAATAGTTGTGTCCGGTGAATTCCGGATGATGCTTGAAAACAACATAGGGGACGATCGGTTTCGACGGTGGTCGTGTTTCGAGGAGAAGCGGGCCGAGGATGTGGGCTTATCTCGTTAACGATGCCTACAAAACAATAGGTGCAGATTCTAAGCGCACCGACTTCGCTCTTGCTGCCTAATTGCGCAGAGCCATATGAAGTCCGTCAGCCCGGGGATGCTATCGCCCCGGATCCTGGCGTCATCTAGATAGCTAGCTTGTAGCCTTTGTCGTTGGGGTTACAGGGACTTTTAGACGACTGGGCCTGTCAGCAAACGTGTCTGTGCGAGTGCTGGGGCCGAGAAAATCCATAGCAGACTGCGCCCGGAGAAGTCCTGGATGTGCGTCATCGGACCGGGGTTCGATTCCCCGCGTCTCCACTGGTGACGAACACTTTTCAGGTGTTCACGTCGCTGATTGTCCAAGCATCTCGTAGGGGGTTGCACACTTTGGTGTGCAACCCCCTACGTGTATCTCTATACAAACATACGAATAGCAGTCATTTCTTAAGGAACTGAGGAACGATGTCAGATAAAAAGCAGTCGAAGACTTACATATACCTCATAGCATTCTCGCTTGTACTGTCCACGGTGGGAGTAGTGGTAGAAGTTTCGGGAGGCTTTGAACTGGCGATTCTGCTGTGGTTGAGCGCAATCGTGGTGGCGTTTATTGGCGTACGAAAGTGGCCGAGAGAGAACGATTCTACCCGGTAATAACAAAAATAAATGCGTGGAAGCATAGAAACTAAATATGACGAAAAGAAAAAATGCGCTAAAAGGGATTGCGGGAGGAGTGTGCAAGGGTGAACGGAGACCCGGAAATCATAAATGCTATAGAGAGAGGGCAATATAGTTTTTTGATGGAAGGGATATCAAGTGAGAGCGAAGTGCTTCTTGAAGTGGTCGTCCTCCTTGAGTATAGGAAAACACCTAAGTTGCGGCGATTATTCAAATATAAGCTAGCGCAGCAAGAGATAAGTCCTGAACCTGTAGAAGAAGTAATAGTTACGTTACTTGGTGAGGTGCCGCTAAAAAAAGAACTCAACAGTTCGTTTCCGATTGTTGAACTTTGGATTGGGGGTGAACTCTCACTACACACAATTATTGATGCTTTAAGCTTGAAAAGTGGACGCTGGATCCAGAGGGAGCAGATATTGGATATGTTTCAAAAATATCAGATAGGTGGAGTCCGTTCGCTTCAGCAATTAAATTCTTGGTATGAGTAATGGAAAAGAATTTCCAGATTCTATGGAAGTCAGAGAAAGAAAATACGGAAGACGAAGAAAAAATGAGAGAAGGAATTCGAAGGTTCTCTCATATATGTACGAGTGTATAGAAAACATTGCAGGTGAGATACTCGTATTGCTGTTTGCTTGTGTTCTCGTAGTTATTTTTCCGGGATGGCTTGAAAAATTATTTACAAATCTGGCTTTGTTTATTCTTTGTGTAATATTTATTTGGTTAGTTTTTTCTCGCAAAAAATTTTAGCTTTTCAATCAAAACTCTTTACGTTCAGGAGTTTCCTATGAAGCATAAGAGGTAAACCATGCTTATGGATGCAGTTTGTGCAGATAGAGGGAGTCTAGGTGTATCTACAAAAGGTAAATCTGTAGGAAAGTTTGTCTTTGTATACCCGGAAATCTTTGAGGATTCATGGGTGATTCTTCTTGAACCTCCATATAAAGCTTTTTATTTCGATAGAGAGCGTTTTGGAATGTACAATCTGGTATACACGGAACAGGCAGAGGAACTTTTAAATCAGTGGGGCGTTGTATGGGTTTCTGGAGATGTGGAACCGGTATTAGAGAAGCGTTTCTTTGATTGCCGTGCGGACCTCACTATGGATGAAGACGATTCAGCATGGTGGAAGAGAAAAAATGACTAACGGAAAAGTAAAATTCCGATTGCGTGAAATTTGCAGAGTGTTTTGATTCTTTAGCGCATAAATCGAATTAAAAGGTCAGAATGATAATTAAAGGAATGAAATATCCAGAAGATTCCAACTCCTTTATAGAGGTGGAAATTCCGGAACTCGGACGTTTCGATTTGTATAATTGCGCAAGAATGTCCTTGTTTCAATTTGATTTTGCGACAAATAAGGTATTTTTGGATTTCATCACCGAAGATAAAAAGTCAAAAATATGTTTCTCGTTTTACGGAATAAAAAATATTTATATGGAATCTGACGAAATTTCAATTCCTGATTTATTTTGTTCTGAATTTGAATTTTTTACTTTTGGAGAAGAGTATTTACGAAGAGATAACACAAACGTAATGATTTTCACGAATGTTTTTTATCTCGGATTTTTTGCTGAAGGTCTCGACGTTAAACATTCCAGTATGAGTAAGAATTAGTGAGACTTTCAACATGAAGTCACTCATTTACAATTTCGATGTATATGAGTCGTCTATTGGTTCTGATCTGTCAGTAGTTAATGCTGAGGGCGTTGTGAGTGTGGCGTTGCGTAATCCTAATGGGGATACGGTTGCGACGGTCCCTGTAACTGGTTCTGAAGCGGGTACTGGAATTAGTGGTTGGGCTGGCTTTGATGAGTTTGGAAATATGCTCACTAGTGGTTTTGCTAGTACGGGTGTAAACCAGTATGGCTGGCACGGTTCTGCTCAGCGTGCTGTTAATGGTTCGGGACTCATACTTATGGGTGTTCGCTTGTATAACAGCGTGACCGGATCGTTTACTTCGCGTGACCCGATTCTAGGCGGTAACACAACGGCTTATGTGTATCCACAAGACCCAATCAACTCACACGACCTCGACGGTATGTTCCTTAAGTGGTTGCGCAAAAAATGAACAAATATGCGAAAGCAATGGCTATAGCAGATACTGCAATGAGCTTTCTCGCTTTCGTACCTGGTATTGGAGGCGCCATAGCTCGAGTTTACGCAGGAGTGCGCGTTGGAATGGATTTGGCTGCAGGGAACTATAAATCAGCTGCCTTGAACGCTTCGGGACTAATAACGGGACGGGTGGGAGTTTCATGGGCTGCTAGGTCTAAAAAGAAATTTAACCGAGGTATGGATAACGCGCCGAAAGGAATCCGTAATAAAGGAAAACAAAACCTGCATAAAAGGAAAAAACTTAAAGCTTCATATAATAGAAGTTTAAAAAGGTAGGAAAGGTTTAAATCGATAAATAAAAAATATTATATCGGTTCAGTCGCTCGATCTGCTCCCTCCCCTAAGAGAGAACGTTACTAATGAAAAAAACATGGAAAATTCTTGTAAGCGAAGTAGGTTACGCAAGGATTATTACCCCGTATGCTGCAGGAATCTTCTGCACATTATCCTTTCTTCAAACGTCAAGCTTAATTACATATGTTGGAGTTTTTGTATTTTTTTCCGCTGTCGTATATAACGTTTTCCTTATTAAGAGATTCCACTTTTTAAATAGAAGAAAAGAAAAATGGAAAAAAATTAATTTATCAGGTCGAAAAATAGTTTTAAAAGATTTTGTGAAAATAAACTCCAATGTTCTTTATGGAACAGGGAGAAGAAAGGGGCATTTATTATACATGGTAATGATTTATAAAAATAAAGGAAAAGCGACTTTGTACACTAGGAGGGTGGAACATAAGGATAGAATATTTGAGGAACATTTTTTTTGATAAGAGCAACATTGGAAATATTTTATCGAAAACACAATTTAAGTTAGTCGAGTCAAGTAATTATATTGACGAAATAGAGGAAATGTTTTTGAAAACAAAAGAAATAGTCAAAGGCTCTCCAAGTGATTTTCAAGATCCGTATGAGCCGTACATAATTTGGTGAACCTTTCTGACTTTTTTTAAGTTGAATGACCTCAACTGTCCTAACTCTACCTATCTGGGTGGTTTCTTGCGTATGATGTAGTTGAAAATGATCAATCTACCTGCTCATATGGGAGACTCTGTGGTCGATTTTCTTGGGGCAATGCTGTGGGAAAAACAAGTAAACAAGCGCGCTAAGTCGCTTCAGCAGGAAGGGAAAATCCAAGCTTCCGTTGGAGCGCCTGAAGGGTATGTAAAAGGTATCGGTGATAGTTGGCAGAATAGAGTCTGGGACATCGGGCCAGGTTACATGAGATGCAAAACTATAAGCCTTTCTATTGAAAAAATCGACATGCGCTCTAGGGAATGTACTACACTCGGATTTTTTGACGAAGTAGATAACCTATATGTTCACCGAGCTGTTTTAACCGACGGTAGCATTATTGATATTTCTTTTTCACCAAAAACGGTTGACTGGGCGCTACGAGTGATCACATCTCAAAAGGGAATCAAATAATGTCATTAAGATATAAATTTTCTTGGATGAAAGAGAAAATTAACATCGATCATCTTGAGGATAATTCCTATGCACGTTTATTTCTAAGGATAGCGATCTGGGATATTTTCTGCATTTTGCTCGTTTTCTGCATTTTGCTCGTTTTCTGCTTTTCTATGTTTTCTTCTTTTGAAGAACCTTTGAATGTGGGCATCATGATGCTTGTTATTCCAATCCCAGAGATGGTTTATGCGACTTTTCCAAAAAAAGATTCAACCCTCGCAATGAAAAAAGAGCATGAAGTCGAAACGCAAAAACTTCTAGACGCAAAGAATGAAAGGTTAAGTGAATATAAAGAAAAAATGCAAGAACTGTAGATTCAATATTGTTGCTCATTGAAAGATGGAGAAATGATTTTTTCTAGTGTAAAGACAGGTTTTGAAAAACCTAAAGCTTCTCGTGGTATCACCCGAACTGTAAATTTTATTTTTTTGATTGCATTATCTATCGGAATGCTTTCAGGCCCAATCTTGGACAGTCTTACTGACGTGTTTTTTTGGATTCTTTTAATACCGTCTTTCATTTTCTTTATCCGATCATTTGTTTATGGTCTTCGCATAAAACATAACATGTTAGTTTATCGTGGATTTTTTGTTACTCGAAGGGTCCCACTTGAAAATATTTTATACTTTGCTACTTCTTGGGACGCCCTAGATGATGTGGAAACATTTTTACATTGGGAAGATTCTCCATTCGATGTTCCTTGTGTGTTTTTAAATGATGGAACGGAACTAACATTTAATGCTTGTTTTGGGATGGAAGAGGGTGTTGAGAAAAAGGTGGATGCGCTAAATGAGCGATTAGGCCTTACACCTCCTGTACAAGAAATACATGATGAAGACACGGATTTCAGTTTTCGAGAAGAAGCTAAAAATCTTTTCAACTCGATCCGCGGAAAAAATAAAGAATAAATTAAGTAACGCACATGAGGAAAATGAAATGAAAGAGGCTGGATCGGGAAATATAGTTGTATCGGTGTTTGATACCGGATACAGTGTTGGCAGTTTATACAACACAACATACAACTTTAAAGCGGAAAATACGGCGGAAGAGCATTTACGTTTTTCGGCTACAATTCTCGAAAAATTAAAAACTCATCCAAACGATATTTTTGCGCTGGATCTCATATTTGAACGCCCTGATTCGTGTGCTGACTTTTCTTCGGTTTTTGTTGAGTGGAAAAAACAGAAGTGGAACAACCTTCGGCCTGAAGTGTATCCACGTTTGAAAAAAGTTACTGGGAAAGTGCAGGCAAAAGATATGGCTGAAGTTCATAAAGCTCACGTGTATGTTGTCAGGAACGATCCAGGAGAAAATCAAGATTCTCTACCTCTGCTTTTTCGTAAAGCAGCAGATTTTGTGAAGGAAAACGATCTGAATTTTCGTCACGTCGAAAGTATTCGTTACGTGCATTCCTTCGATGAAGAAATACGACCTTATCCTGAGTTGCGAATAACTGTTTTAAGGGGAAAGTAACCATGGCAGTTCGTGTTTTCTATTCCGAAGAGGAAAAAGAGTGGGATGACCTTACTGTCTCCGTCAGTGCTGATGGGGCAAGCCTTCACGAAACTTTATTGGGTGTATCTGAACTTTTTGAAAAGTACCCCTTCGACCCTTATGACTTAAAGGGCCTTCAATTCAGGTGTGTCGGTAGTTCCTTGAATGAAACCGGTCTCGAATTGTTTCTTTTTGTAGAAAAGGAAAGAAATTTATTTCGAGAAACTAAGAACGAGGAAGACCATTAGTTCATGGTTTTGGCTGTCGTGAAACGTTGTTTAATGCAACGATGAACACGATCATTCCAGCGGTAAGTAGACCCGCGGCAAGGTTTAATCCCATGTAGCCGATGCTGGCTAGGGTTAGCCCGGCAAAGATGCCACCTAACCCGCCAGCAAGGCTCATGAACATGTCGCTTGCGCCTTGAACTGCTAAACGCTCGTTGGAGGAAACATGCGCTGTGATGTGTCCAGCTCCTGCAACAGTCACTATTGACCACCCTAAACCAAGCAAAAAAAGTCCGACTGTCACAAGGGTGTTGTTGTGTGCGCCTAATCCCGCAAACAGTACTGACACGATAAGAACTGCACCGCCCGCATAAATGGTTGGGAGGGCCCCTACTTTGTCACTCATTAACCCAACAAGCGGCGAGAACGCGTACATACCCAAAATGTGTAGCGAGATAGTGAAACCGATAATGGTTAAAGATGTGCCATGAGTGTTCATGTGCACTGATGTAACCGACATGATTGCAACCATGACTGCGTGCCCTGCAACTATCGCGATGAGGCCAGAAAGCGCTTGATGGTTACCGCGGAAAACATGTAGTGAGTCTTTAAGTGAAGTGCGTGCAATGGTGGGGGCACTTGACGCTGATTGTGTTGCTTGTGCTAGGACGAGTGACGGGTCTGGACGCAAACCGAAGAAGAGTATGAGCGCGGCAGCGAGCATGCCTGTACCGGAGATGACGAAGATTCCGGTGTAGGGCGGCAGACCTAATGTTGCACCAATGCTTTCGCCAACGCCTAGGAGGTTTGGGCCTGCTACTGATCCGATAGTTGTTGTCCATACGACAAGGGAGAGGTCTCGTGCTCTATGTTCTGGTGCGGCGAGGTCGGTTGCAGCGAAGCGGGCTTGTAGGTTGACGGCTGTTCCAACACCGATGAGTGTTCCGGCTGTGAGGAGCAGCGGAAACGCACCCATGATGGATGCGGCGATTGCGCTCATGACGCCAAGCCACGCGATTGCTATGCCTGAGACGAGGGCTAGTCGTCGGCCGTAGCGTGCGGCGTAGCGGGCGAGGGGCATTGCGGCGAGGGCGGCACCTAAGGTCATTGCGGTGGTCATGGACCCGCCCCAGGATGTGGAACCTGAGAGTTCAACGGCGAGGAGCGCGCCTACTGAGACGACCGCACCACTGCCGATTCCGGAGAATATTTGTGCGAGGGAGAGGACTCGTCGTACGCGTTTTTGTAGTGGTGCGAAGGTGGCGTAGGTTTCTGCGGAAAGACTCACGTGTTAACTCTAGTTCACATACGCCCGGGGGTATATGTGATTCGTGTCTTTGTGCTGTTCGGGGCCGCACCATTGTGCGCGGCCCCGAACGATTTTATTGTGCGATGCCGGTGAGTGTCGCGTCTGAGCTGAACTTTCTGGTGTCGCGGTACAGACCCGAGCCGACAATGACACCTAAAGCAATGGAGAACAACGCCATCCCTGTCGTCACAAGTGAGCTCACAGTTTCGGCTGAGCCTGTCGCAGCTTCTGTGAAACCAATAAATCCGAGCGATCCTGGCACTAGGATCCAGAATGAGACCAGTTGTGTGACCATGGCGCTCGGCGCTGTTTTAAAACGGGCAAGAAAACGCGATAACGGCACGACAACGAGCGCACCAAAGAAACCGGAATATTCGGCTGGCACGATAAGTAGCCCGAGGCGTTGCGCACCATAAGTGACGACAAGCGCTAAGACGAGCCACAAGTAGGAGCCTTCAGGGGCGGAACGAGAGAGAACATACCCGAGGGCGAGGAGTGCGATACCCAGCAGGGGAGTCCACGGTCCGATGGAATTGAGGACTACTTCGTTGGATGCTGAGGAATCAGGGACGATAGCTAGACCGATGACAACACCGAACGACAGCAAAAGTAGTTGTGAGACGCCATAAATGAGTCGCGTAGACCCGGAAATAACTTCGTTGCGGGTGAGTTCTAGCGCCGCGATCGTTAACGTCAGTCCGGGTAGGAAGGTGACCAGCGCGGGAGCTATCAGCCTCATAGGGACTTCGTGGGTGAAGTCGGTGAGGAACAGCGACGTAACAACGGTGACGACGATCGCGCAGATGACAGGCATTGCGACGGCAAGCGTGGATACTTTCTCGCCAAGCAGGAGCAGCAAACCAACTATGACACCCAAAATAATGTAGGCGGGGATCGCTGGAAGCGCCGGGTTGATGAGTAGCCCGATGGCTAGGGTCATCGTGATTTGCCCGAGGAGTCGAATCGCCGTGTTGAACCGTGGCGGTGATGCGATGATGCGTTCTACGCGGTTGATGGCGTCGTCGGGTTCGATGACGCCGCGTTTCGCTAGGTCGACGATGTCGTCTATTTCTGCGGCTTGGTCGAGGCGCAGGTCGTGGCCTTCTGAGGCGCCGATTTCGCTGCGTCGGTCGGTTCCTTCGACTTGGACGGCAAACACTGTTGGCAAGATGACGACGCGAACGGGCGGCATATTGTAGGCGCGCGCTATGTCATGCATGGTTTCGTGGACGTCCACGGTTGCTTGATGGGAGTTAAGCATGGCGAGCCCAAGGACTCGCATCATAGTGAGGAGACGATCAATCTTGTCTTCGGGGCGTTGGATGGGGGCGGAAGAGCGTTCGTCCTTGAAAAGGATTCCGCGTAGCAGCTGCATAGGCCGACGAAGCATTCTCGAATCGTTTGGCACAAAAGCTCCTTTCGCAGGGTTAAAAATTGGTGTGGCCGCGAAGCCGGTCAAGTTCACGACGTTCGCGTTTTGTAGGACGCCCTGAGCCTCGTTCACGAACGGCCACGAGGGCGCGTTCTTCTTTAGGCGGCGGTGGGGGCGTGTGGTCTATATAGCAGGTGGCGGCGATGGGTGCACTAACTCGTTTGAGGATGATGGTGCGCACTTCAACGATTCGTTCACCTGCTTCAGAAAACACTCGAATCGTGTCGCCGGGTTTGACCGGTGTGGACGGTTTGGCTCGCTCATTGTTGACACGAACGTGCCCAGCGCGGCATCCAGCCGCCGCGACACTACGGGTCTTGGCGAGTCGTGTTGCCCACACCCACACGTCAACGCGGGCTCGTGCGGGGCCAACATTTTCGGGGGTTTCCATACAAAATAGGTTACGCGGTGGATGTGAAGATTCGTGACCGAACACGAGCAAGCACCGCAGACGTCTGATGGTCGTCGTAGACTTTTGAGCATGACCTTTCGTGGTGCACAAGTTCAATTCACAGTAATGCCCGGCGCAACCCACACCCCGGGGCAGGCTCCGCGCGGCTCTATGCCGCCAGACCCATTCGTTGACGACCCCTCAACCGGTTCAGGTCAAACATCAACGAGTTTGTTAGAAAGAACCGAAACAACAGAACAAACCGAACCTGGCGATCACGAACGTTTCGCACACTATGTGCGGAAAGAAAAAATCATGGAGTCTGCTTTAAGCGGGCGTCCAGTCATCGCCTTGTGCGGAAAAGTATGGGTTCCTGGACGAGACCCAAAAAAGTTTCCGGTCTGCCCCATCTGTAAAGAAATTTATGACGGGCTACGAGACCCACAAGACAACGACCCTGGTGCAGGTGACGACAGCAAGTGAATTCCGAGCTGGATCTCTTTTCAGCGACCGAAATAGACGAGGACTCCGCTGACGCACACGCACAGCGAGGCCTCTCAGCAGGTGACCAGTTGCCCATGTCGGCGCGAGCTCCACAAGCTGCTTCCGTCGCTGCCGCATCCCACCTGTCGCCGACCTTCCCGACCCGTGCACCATGGGGAACCGCAACCAAACTTCGGGCATGGCAGGCCGAAGCACTCGATTTGTATCGAGAGCAAGAACCACGAGACTTCCTTGCCGTAGCAACCCCCGGCGCAGGTAAAACAACGTTCGCGTTGCGTCTTGCAACTGAACTTTTAGAACGACGCGTCGTACGTAAAGTGACGGTTGTTGCACCCACCGAACATTTAAAGCATCAGTGGGCTGACGCTGCCGCACGAGTTGGTATCCAACTCGACCCGAACTATAAAAACGCGCAAGGAAAAACCGCCGACTATTACGACGGTGTGGCCCTCACATACGCGCAGGTTGCCGCAAACCCTGCCTTGCATGCCAACCGCACACAAAACGCGCGCACCCTCGTCATTCTCGACGAAGTTCACCACGGCGGTGACGCACTATCGTGGGGCGACGCAATCCACGAAGCGTTCGACCTAGCTACACGACGACTCAGCCTCACCGGAACGCCATTCCGGTCAGACACTGCAGCAATCCCATTCGTAAAATACGAAAAAGACCACGACGGAATCAGACGGTCAGTGGCCGACTACACGTACGGTTACGGGCAAGCCCTCAAAGACCACGTTGTGCGCCCGGTCATTTTCATGTCCTATGCCGGGTCTATGCGATGGCGTACGCGGGCAGGTGACGAACTTGCCGCGAACTTGGGCGAAGCCATGACTAAAGACATGACATCGCAGGCTTGGCGTACCGCACTCGACCCACAAGGCGAATGGATACCTTCCGTACTTGCGGCAGCCGACAAGCGACTCACCGAAGTGCGTCGAGCCATCCCTGACGCGGGTGGACTCGTTATCGCATCCGACCAAGACGACGCACGCGCCTATGCTGGACACCTCGCCCGAATCACTGGAACTTCACCTACGGTCGTGCTTTCAGACGATTCAGGGGCAGGGAAACGAATCGACGAGTTCTCAAACTCCACCGATCGTTGGATGGTCGCAGTGCGCATGGTGTCCGAGGGCGTGGACGTGCCCCGGCTTGCAGTTGGCGTGTATGCCACAAGCACCCAAACCCCATTGTTCTTTGCCCAAGTCATAGGACGCTATGTTCGCGCCCGTAAACGTGGCGAAACAGCCTCCGTTTTCTTGCCCTCTGTTGGGCCTTTGTTGGCGCTCGCGAACACGATGGAAGAGGAACGCGATCACGCACTCGACCGGAAAACAACCGGTGATGAGTCGTCGCTGTATAACCCTGAAGATGCGTTAGTTGCTGAGGCTAACCGTGAAGAGAAGGCATCATCGGAGCTCATTCAGGGTTCTTTTGAAATGCTGGAATCGTCGGCGTCTTTCGACAAAATCTTGTTTGATGGTGGCGAGTTTGGTGCGGGCGCGGATGTTGGCTCACAAGAAGAACTCGACTTTTTGGGGCTGCCTGGTTTGCTTGACGCAGATCAGGTGAGCGTATTGTTGCGGCAGCGGCAGTCGGAGCATTTGACGTCACGTTCTGCGTCGCAGCGTGCTGTTGAAGCGGAACGATCTGAAATGGATCACCGTAAAGCGGCAGCGTTACGTAAAGAGCTGCAACAGCTTGTGAATGCGTGGGCGCGCCGGTCTGGGCAGCCTCATGGTTCGATTCATAACGAGTTGCGTCGTCGTTCTGGTGGCCCAGAGGTGCCTCAAGCCAGCCTCGCACAACTCGAAAATCGTGTTGAGGTTGTGCGCGGCTGGTTTGTTGGGCGTAAGTAAACCGCTGGGTTAGCTCAGGGTGTGTGTCACTGTTGGGATAGCTACTTCCCCTGTTGATAGGCGCATGGCGTTGCGGGGGAGTTCAGCACGTGAGTCGTGGTGGCGGGCTACAGCGCGTTCAAGCCCGTCGCGTCCAGTCCATGTGGCATCGACCTGACCTGAACGCACCAGAGGCACATGCAGCGGGCGCGCTTGCGGGTGTGCGCTCATCCATTGTTGGGTGTCTTCTGGGGTGCCGATGAGGAGGGTTTCGCTGGCTGCTTTACCGTCGTCGTTGAATTCACGAACAGCGGTTTTGCGGCCTCCCACCGATGTTTTTGACGTTGAGGCTTTCGCTACGGGTTCCATTACGCCGTTGGAGTTTTCTCTAGAAACTAGCTTGTACACCATGGACGATGTGGGGGCTCCTGAACCTGTCACAAGTTTTGTGCCCACCCCGTAGGAGTCAACGGGTGCGGAAGAAAGTCCGGCTATGGCGTATTCGTCGAGGTCGGATGTGACGGTGATTTTTGTGTTGGTTGCGCCAAGCGCGTCAAGTTGTTTGCGGACTTCTACGGCTTGCACGCCAAGGTCGCCGGAGTCGAGTCGTACTGCACCGAGTGATGTTCCTGCAACCTTGATAGCTGTTTCGACGCCGCGTGTTACATCATAGGTGTCGACGAGGAGGGTTGTGTCGGTGCCAAAGGAATCGATTTGCGCGGCAAAGGCTTCTTCTTCGCTGTCGTGCAGCAGTGTAAACGCGTGCGCGGCGGTACCAATTGCAGGTATCCCGTAGAGTCGAGCCGCCTCATAGTTGGACGTTCCTGTGAACCCTGCAACATATGCGGCACGGGCTGCGCTAACGGCCGCGTATTCGTGTGCCCGACGAGCCCCCATATCTAAACAGGGTCGCCCTTTTGCGGCACCGGTCATACGTGATGCAGCGGAAGCGACCGCAGAGTCATGATTCAAAATAGATAGGGCAAGAGTTTCGAGAATAACGGCATGTGCGAAGTCACTTTCAACAGTCATGATGGGACTATTGGGGAAGTAAACTTCACCTTCGGCGTATCCGTAAATGTCACCTGAAAAGGTGAAAGTTTCGAGGAAAGACAAGGTGTCGTCGTTGAGTTTTCCTTCACCGTGCAGATAGTCGATATCTGTGGGGGTGAAACGGAACGTGTGGAGTTCTTCAAGAAACCGGCCGGTTCCCGCAACCACGCCGTAACGCCGCCACGAGGGAAGACGGCGCGTGAAGAGCTCAAAAACGCATGTACGGTGGGCGGTGCCGTTTTTGAGTGCGGCTTGAATCATTGTGAGTTCATATTTGTCTGTAAGGAGTGCGGTTCCCATAGGTACAAAGGTAATGCACCTTGTGTTTTTCACGCGTGCCGCAAGTGCGAGTAGCAGGTCGAGGACCATACGATGAGTAGTGTGAGTACGCAGCCAATTCATCACAATCAACCCGACAGCGACGTGTCGACGCAACCGAACGCGCCGTGGGTTGTGATCGTGTGGAACGATCCGGTGAACTTAATGAATTATGTGGCTTACGTTTTTGAAAGCTATTTTGGTTTTTCGCAGGAAAAAGCCCACACCTTGATGATGCAGGTGCATCGTGAGGGTCGGGCTGTAGTGGCTTCGGGAAGTCGCGAGAAGATCGAATTTGATGTGCAAGCCATGCACGGTTACGGCTTGTGGGCGACAATGCAACGGAGCGATGCGTAGTGGCTAGACCTTTTGGTGCGTCCCCCTTTGAAGACGGCAATTTTATTGCCTACCTGACAACAGGGGAGAGGCTTTTCCTTGTGCGTGCTGCCGCGGATGTGGTGGAGCTTTTAGGTGAAGAAGATGGCGTAGGGCACGGTTCAGAGTTTAACGACGAGCCTGAAAACTCAGAGTATTCATCATACGATTCGCATGATGCAGCCAGCAGCGTGATCAATCATGAGGAGTTTTCTCGCGACCAAGATGCAGAAACCATTGCCGAGAACTTAGAGCGGCTACTGTCTGCCTTAAATAACTATGACGAACCGTATATCCCCACGGACCCTGCCATTCGTAGGCTGCTGCCAGACGCGTCGTTAGACGCCGAAATCGCTGCAGAGTTTCGCAAGTTCACAGATTTTGATCTTCGCGAACAAAAAGTGCAGCGCCTGCTCATGTTTTCTGCCCTGCTCACAGACGTCGACCCGAGCCGTGACGACGACGAACACTTAGAGTTTGTGGTCCCTGGCGAAAACACTGAAGCGATCGCTGGCGCGTTGGGGGACATTCGGATTGTGTTGGGGGAGCGCCTCGACCTGAAAACAGACGGCGACTCGGAAGACTTACACGATTTTGTGGTGGGCATCCAGCAAGATTTAATGACAGGGGCACTGGACGAAGAGGACATGTCCGACGACGATGAACGCCGCTACATTATGGGAATCCTGTTTGAGTTAGCAGGCTTTTTGCAGGAGTCGTTGGTGGGGTGCATGCTGGATGAGATGCGTTCCAGACCGCCACAAAAATAGTGTGTGGTGTATCACTGTGGGGGTTCCCACGGTAGCTGGATAGCTCATCTGTGGACCCTAAACGTTACTCTCTATATGTGAACAATTCGCCGATTGGAATCTTTGACTCTGGTGTTGGTGGGCTCACTGTGGCGCGATCCATTTTGGATCAACTCCCACACGAGTCTGTTTTATATATTGGAGACACCGCGAATTCGCCGTATGGCCCCAAGCCTCTTGCCGCTGTGCGTTCTTTTGCGCTGGAAATTATGGACGAGCTCGTCAACGAAGGCGTAAAGATGCTCGTCATCGCCTGCAACTCGGCTTCTGCTGCGGTACTGCGGGACGCACGCGAACGTTACACCGTGAAACGTGGGATACCTGTTGTTGAAGTGATCCTCCCTGCCGCGCGACGCGCAGTGTCCTCAACTAGGTCAGGGCGCGTCGGAGTTATCGGTACGCGAGCGACAGTGGACTCACGCGCCTACGACGATGCGCTCTCCATCGCCGAAAACATTACTGTGACCTCACAGGCCTGCCCCGAATTTGTTGAACTCGTTGAAGCAGGCATCACCACTGGCCCGCGCGTACTGGATGCCGCACACCGGTATCTTGAACCTATCCGCGAAGCAGACGTCGACACCCTCATTTTGGGGTGCACCCACTACCCGCTACTTGCTGGTGTGATCTCCTATGTGATGGGAGAAGACGTCACCCTCGTCTCAAGTTCCGACGAAACCGCTAAAAGCGTGTACCGCACACTGCTCGAATACGGGTTAGAACGCGACTCCGATGCTCCCGCACCAGAACACCAATTCCGGTCCACCGGCGACAGCGCAGTATTTACTGAACTTGCTCGACGCTTCCTCGGGCCAGAAGTATCACGAGTGGAGACAATGGCATGAAACTCACCGTAGTGGGAATGTCCGGCTCGTATGCTGGCCCCCAATCTCCGGCATCGTGCTACCTCGTGCAAGCCACCGACCCGAACGGACGCGAATGGTCCATAGTGTTAGACCTCGGTTCGGGTGCTTTTGGCGCATTGCAACGCCACATTGACCCGTTTGATGTTGATGCGCTCGCGATCACGCACCTGCATCCAGACCACTGCTCAGATTTGAGCGGCTACTACGTGTACTACAAGTACCATCCGCAGTGGGGTACAGAATTTTCTGACCGCAACCCCATACCCGTGTTCGCTCCCACTGACGCGGCAGACAGGTTTGCGGTTGCATACGGGCTAGAAGACGGCGAATCTATGGACACACAGTTCACGCATGTGCCATGGAAGTGCGGCTCTACTGTGACTGTTGGGCCGTTCACTATCGACGTGCATGAAGTGAACCACCCAGTCGAAGCCTACGGATTCCGCATCTCTGGACCTTCCGAACATGACCCGTCTCGTACCGTCGTATTAGGTTATTCGGGGGACACCGACGACTGCCAAGGCGTACGCGACATTGCACGAAACGCTGACGTGTTCCTCTGCGAAGCAGCTTTCCTTGAAGGACGCGACGACGGCATCGTCGACCTGCACCTCACCGGCAAGCGGGCCGCACGCATCGCTACAGACAGCAAAGCTAAACGACTCATCCTGACGCACATACCGTCATGGAATGACCCAGAGATTACCCGCGCTGAAGCACGCAACGAATACGCTGGTGAAACACACATTGCAGAACCCGGCACAACATATTCTTTCTAAAGATTACGCAACACAAGTTACCCGAATCGGAGTTACCCCTAACAATGTCACAGCCACGCCTTGTCCTTGCCACACACAACGAACACAAGGTGGGAGAGCTGCGGGCAATCCTTTCCAACATGGACGCACTACCGTTCAGCGCTGAAGAGATCGTTGGGGCACGCGACTTCGGGGTTCCAGAACCCAAAGAAGACGGCGTAACCTTCGCAGAAAACGCGTTGATCAAAGCTCGCGCCCTATGCAAAGCAACAGGACTCCCAGCCATCGCCGACGACTCAGGGTTAGCCGTCGACGTACTAGGCGGCTCACCGGGCATATTTTCTGCACGCTGGGCAGGGAAACACGGCGACGACGCCGCGAACCTTGACCTACTCCTCGCACAACTTTCCGACATTGACGAACCACATCGTCGCGCCCGATTCGTGTGCGCTGCCGCCCTCGTCACCCCAGACGGTCACGAACACGTCGAAGAAGGAACCCTCGAAGGAACCCTCCTCTTTGAACGACGCGGAAACGGCGGATTCGGGTACGACCCAATCTTGCAGCCACTCGGCGAAACCCGCTCCTGCGCCGAACTCACACCAAACGAAAAACACGCTATTAGCCACCGCGGAAAAGCGTTCCGTGCGCTCGCCGCACACATCACAAACGTACTCGGTGCGTAACGATCAAAAAAGTAGCAGGCAGTGCAGGTTTAACCGTTAACTGAACCGTGCACACGCTTGCGCTGGATCTTCACCATAGAACTCCACACAATACGCCAGCCCACAAGCATCAAAACAAGAAAACCTAACGCAACCAGCGGGAAACCACCACTATTTGTTTGACCGCTACTCAACCGCAACAGCAAGCCAACACCCCACGTAATAACCGCGAGCGCACACGCTGACGGCCAAATACGTAAGGCAACAGGAAAGTCGTGAATGTTCCGCCACTGCCGTGTGACGAGCCACGCAATAGCAAGCCCGGTGAGGAACGGCCAAGCAGTTGTTAACACCCCAACGATAGTGTTTTCTTCAGCATGTGAAGAGCGTCCCGACGCCGCAAAAAGCAGCACGAATGTCACGTCAAGGGCAGCCCACAACCACGTTTTTTTCACGCCTCAACCCTATACCAACGCTGTATCCCTCCACCTTAGAACTAGTATGAAACGATGCATGTAATAGCCGAGAACATTGAATATCACTATCCGGGTAGGCGCGTACTATCGGGAGTTGATGTGCGCGTCTCGCAAGGAGACCGGCTAGCACTTGTTGGCGAAAACGGTTCAGGCAAAACAACATTGTTGCGTGTTCTCGCTCAAGAACTGCACCCGCAGGTGGGGACAGTGCGCACGCAGGGCACCCGCGCGTATGTTCCTCAAGAGTTCGACACCCCACCGCACACTACGGTGGGGGACATTATCGACACATCATTGGCTGCCCTGCATGATGCTGCCGCGCAGCTCGAAACCGCAGCCCACAATTTTGACCACAACACGGGTTCCCTCGCGGAGCTCACTCGCATACTCGAAAAAGTTGAACACCTTGCCGCATGGGATGCAGAACGCCGCATCACTGAAGCGTTGACTCGACTATCTGCGTGCACTCGCAGAGAAACCCTGCTTAGTGAACTTTCCGTTGGGGAGCGCTACCGGGTGCGGCTCGCCTGCACGCTCGTTGAACGCCAAGACATCCTGCTCCTCGACGAACCCACCAACCATCTCGACGAAGCAGCAATCAGCTACCTCACCGCAACAATGATGAACTGGCATGGCGCAATCATCGTGGTCACCCACGACCGTATGCTCCTCGACGATGTCGCAACAGCAATACTTGACCTTGACCCATCCATGGATGGAAAACCATCCCTCTACGGACAACCCGGATACCTTGCGTTTCGTTTCGCTAAAAATGAGGCGTGGCGGCGCTGGAACCAGCGCTACCGGGCAGAACGCAAACGCGCCATCCAACTCGAACAGAGGCTCGACCGCACCTACGAAGGGCTCTCTGACGAATGGCGGCCACCCAAAGGTTCACAAAAAAACCGGCGCGGAACCCGCGCACGCATACACGTCAAAGCAGCAGACCGGCTCGTCGAAAAACTTAAAGCAGAAGCTGTAGAAATACCGCCGCCGCCACCCGTACTCAACTTTCCAGACCTGCCGGCAATGTCTCCCGGATGGGACCCAGACTCCCCACTCATAGACGTACGCAACATACGGGCAGACCACAACGGGCACACCATGCTCGACCTACCCGCACGCAGAATAACCATCACACCCGCGTCACGACTACTCGTCACCGGACCAAACGGGTCAGGAAAATCAACATTTTTGCGTGTCCTCGACGGCAGCCAACCCATCAGCAGAGGCTACCGAACAGCACGCGACGACTTGCGCTGCGGAATCGTCAGCCAAGAAAGCACACTACTTAACTCCATCAACGCAGACGCACACCCAACCTGCTTTGACTTGTATGCGCAACGCGCACTCGACCTACTCTCGAGTGGGAAACTAGACCCAGAAAACGTTGTACCAGTCGCATACCTTGGGTTACTCAGCGAAGAAATCCTCGACCGGCCCTTCGCTGAACTCTCAGCAGGTCAACGCAAACGCTTCGAACTGGCGTGCGCACTCCTCGCGATGCCACACGTCCTCATCCTCGACGAACCCACCAACCACCTGTCAATAGACCTCGTCGACGACCTCACCCAAGCACTCATCAAAACTTCCGCAGCAGTCGTCGTCGCAACCCACGACCGACAAATGCGCGCAGACTTTGCCACGTGGACCCACCTAGACCTATAACCACCAAACCAAACCGTTACACAAGCCGACCAACGTGGCTTAACGCCTGACGCAACAACACATCCTGGCCGCCCTGCATTTCAGCGAGAACCTCAGCAGACACAGCCTCTTCAGGGGTCAACCACGCAAGATCCAACGAATTATGTTGCGGCACACAATCACCACGCACCGGAACCACATAAGCCAACGACACCGCATGCTGCCGCGGATCATAATACGAAGTAATCCCAGGCGTCGGAAAATATTCTGCAACAGTAAAAGGCTGCGGAGAAGCAGGCACAAGCGGCAACGCGACAGGCCCCAAATCCTTCTCAATATGACGCAACAACGCGTCACGAATCCGCTCGTGATACAACACGCGACCAGACACGAGCGCTCGCGTGATGTGCCCGGAGTCTGTTGCCCGCAGCAGCAGTCCAACGGAAATCACGTCGCCTGCTTCATCAACTCGAACCGGAACAGCGTCAACATAAACGAGTGGTAGTTGGCCGCGCGCGCTAGTTATGTCTTCGGCAGAAAGCCAGCCTGCTGGGCGGGAAAAGTCGTCGCCAAAGTCTCGTGGTGCAAAGTCTGCTGTATTGGTCACACATCGGTTCTATCGTGTTTTGTGAGTTGGCGCAGGTTTGCAACACCCGAGGGTAGGTTTTCTTAGTGAGATTCGCCAACAGCCGAAAACCCTCGGAATAATTTGAAGTCCTGTAGCGTCGTTACAAGCAGATACCTTCGGCATTCGCCACGTTGCCGTCGGACAGTCACTTTAGAAGTAGAGAAGTGGCTGAGCACAACAATCCACATTGGAGGAACCACATGGCAACGCACGAACTTACTGAAGCAGGATTTTCTGAGGTTATCGCAAACAACGACATCGTATTCGTTGACTTTTGGGCTGAATGGTGTGGCCCATGCCGCATGTTCGCGCCAGTTTTTGAAAAGTCTTCAGAAACTAACGCAGACATCTACCACGGTAAGGTCGACACTGAAGCTGAGCAGGGACTTGCAGCCGCTGCTGGCATCACCTCCATCCCAACTTTGATGGCATTCCGTGAAGGCGTGTTGGTGTTCTCGCAGGCTGGCGCACTACCAGCACCGCAACTTCAGCAAGTCGTTGACGCAGTTAAAGCGTTGGACATGGACGACGTGCGCGCTCAAATCGCTGAGCAAAACAACGCATAACCTGACATCTAAAAAAGGGTGTGCCACCAGCCTGCGCGGCTTGGAGGCACACCCTTTTTCGTGTTTTTGAGACCTACCGAAAGTTAGTCTTCATCGCGGGCAACGTCAGATGACGGTTGATGCACGTGCGCGTAACTGTCGCTCATCCGTGCGATGTCGTCGGCCGACACGGGGGTAGCGTTACGCCGATACGTTAAATCAGTGATTATGCGGCCCTTTTCTAAGCCTTTTCGCTCAAAACTGGTGATGACACGTCCAGTGAACCGTTCCGAATCTGACACAAGGTCAAAGTATGGGCTGGCGTTAATCACATCAACCATGTGCTCGGCATACTCCACCCAGTCAGTGGCGAGCCGCCATACGCCACCTTCTTTAAGTACACGCGCTGCTTTAGGTGTGAACTCTGGTTGGATAAGGCGGCGCTTGTGATGCCGTGACTTATGCCATGGGTCGGGAAAGAACGTCCACAACTCAGTCAGTGAAGACCCCGGCAAGAAATGCCCGAGTGCTTCAGCAGCATCAGCCTGAACAATACGAATATTGTTTAGCTTGTGTTTGCGGATGCGGTACAGCGTAGATGCAATCCCTGGACGGTACACCTCAATAGGGAGAAAGTTTGTTTCAGGGTGGGTTAACGCAGCATTCGCTACGCATTCGCCCTGCCCAGAACCAATTTCAACGATTGTTGGGGCCCCCGAACGAGAAAACGCAGCATCAATATCGAGCCGAGCATGAGACGCAATTGATGTGCGTGAAATCGTGCGCTCAGGTTCGATAACGTACGTGGGTGCTAACTCGTCCCAAGCACGTTCTTGGCGGCCCTTTAACCGGGTTGAACGGCCAGCGAAAGAAACAATACGGGCTCTAAATTCGTGAGTGCGTGTTTCAGCAGAGTCATGCTGTGTGGCAGTGTTCTGCGAAAACGAATCATCCTCACGCTGCTGCGAGGGGGTGGGGGAGTTATCCTCTGTGGACATGCGTTCCTCGTGCCTGACAAGTCAATGAAAGCGGGTCATTTCCTAGTAATGCTACCCAGCGCGGACTCGAAAGAAGAAACCCGATACATCACAGTCAGCACCTGTTAATTTTCCAAGCACTCATATCCTTTGCTGAGCGCTGATTGGCCGCGCACTAACTTTTCGTCATCCCAATCAACTGATCTCCACGTATCTTTACCCCGCAACGATATCCATTTACCGTCTGCAGGTAGCCCTGGAGCCGTGGTAAGGAAAGCTCGAAAACCGCCTTTAAAAGATTCAAATGGCGGCAAATCAAACACGACGACCCACCAAATCTCATCAGGGTCGAGCCCTTCCCCAACTTTGACTTGGACTGTCCTTTTTGGATTACCAAAATCTTTTTTTATGCGTTCAATGAGCGCTGGGTCTACCGGTGCGCAAGACATCTTGGACATGATTGCCGGGTCAGAAGGAACAACTCGAGGTTCTGGTTCTGGGCTGGGCTCTTCCTCAACAATATCGAACACATAGGAGGACGGTTCGCTTGTTGGTTCGCTGCTTGTGTTAGGCGTCATAGATGCGGAATCTAAGGGCGTGGGTGTCTTATCAACGCTGCAGCTTGCAAGGAAAAGAACACTGCAGGCAAAGACAAGTGAAACAGAGAACACCCGATCTATCACGCTCATAACAATCCTTTTCAATGTAGAAGTGTACGTGCTGAGAGGTATTGCAAAAAATATGTGTAATTTCTGAAAGTTTTACAAATTTCAATATGTAAAATTTCGATGGTTTTCTGCCAGTTTCAAGAGATCTGTAACGGTTCTTAAAACTAATGTGTTGAGCTCTAAATAAGGTGAAGTGATTGAGCGCCCTTAGATTGCTCAAGTTCTGACCCTACTACACTATTCTATATTTTACGATCTTCCCACTTGTCCGATACGTCAGTATAGCCTGTAAGGGTACTAGGTTAACTTTATCTACTTTCTCGGCTTTCAAGTGAAAAGCTCCTTCAACTCTTTCAGGAAAAGGCTAACTAAAAGATGTTTTGTTGTTTAAAAAAACTAATCTCTATCATTAATGTGCATCAAACTGACACTCGTTCTGATAGTGGTGAAGGCTTTTTAGTTTTGATGGAGATTTAAGGATTCCTTGTGCAGTGCATAAAGCTTTTGCAAAGCATCTTTTAGAGCGCCTCTTTAAATATGCGGAGGATATATGAAACTCACGATCATTTCCGAACCTTTGTCCAATGCAAACAGGTCTGAGATGCGGCGTTTTACTGCAGAGGTGAGCGAGGTAGAGGCTGAGGCTTTGGTAACGCGCGACTTGGAAATCCGCTCTCGAACTGCAAATGACTCATCTGCAGTAAAGCCTAGGACTGCGCAAGAGATACTCACTGAGATCGGGAAAAACGAGTATAACGGTTGGCATAGTTTGTGGCGGCAGGACCGTCGCAAGAATCGACTTTGTTCATTCGAAAACTGGAACGCGTATGGAAATAGGGATGAACACTGTAGTCCAGCAATCGACGATGAACTAGTAAAAACTCAAGAACATATTGAGTATTTGAGGAAACTGCAGATTGTCTGCGGTTTGTTGAATGAATTCATATCAGACCTTCCAGAAACACAGAAGTCTGTTTTCGTTGAAATAATGGTAAATAACAGACCAGCGCAACAAGTAGCGAAATCGCGTGGTGTATCTAAAGCAGCAGTTTCAAAAGCATTATCCAATGCAAAAAAATCGTATTCGTGCGTTTTTAGAAGAAAAAGAGGTTAACTCGGCAGACCTTTCTGGCTTTCTTATGAACAGTTCTTTCGATGCTGTTCCAGACTTGGAGAAAGGAAAATATGATGGCTGCATCATGCGGTAAAAAAATCAACCCGTTTTCTGTTACTTTTAAAAGCACTCGTACTGCTTCAGATTTTTACACCTACAACCATGCGGTTGAATTGAGAACGGGAATTTATCAAGATGCTTTATGGGTATGGATTAGAGTGACAGTTAGACGGGTGAGTAATTATGCAGTTGGAGAAGCTGTGCAATTGCGTACACCTTGCGGGACTACAAATTTCTTACGTTACGGAAACGCTTCAAATGCTGTAGCTGGTTCCGTCGGCTGTACTGCAGCAATTTGTCTTGGGCAGCCTGCTTCATTAACCACGATTACGTACTCAGGCGTTGCATCTGGTGATTTTGCAACAAAAACTGCTCGAGTGTGATCTGTTGAAACTTTGAGCACTTAACTATTCTGCATAAATAAGTGTGGTGCATTTGTTTTCTTTTTGTTAACGGAGGCGTTGGATTGTTTTGTCGTTTTCGTTTTTCTGTGAGGGTCGGGTTGTTGAAGATCTTCACTTTTCGGTTTATTCCGATTCATTCATGTGTATTACCGCGTAGCGGTTTTCTTGAAGATTCCTCTTATGTGGAGGGGTTTCGTTTCTATTTTTGGAGAAATTATGGCTGATGCAAGGGTATTGGAAACTCAACGTTGGTTGAATTCTACGTATGGCACAGATGCGCGTTTTAACAAGGTTGAAGAAAATGGGCGTACTGGGTGGCCTACTATTAATGCGCTCACGAGGGCTCTGCAAATTGAGTTAGGGATTTCTACGACCGCAGATAATTTTGGTGCGGGAACGGAATCTCGTTTTGTTAATCGATGGCCTGATGGTATCGAGCAGCAGGCGGATGGTGATACGGCGACGAGTAACGTGTATGCGATTATTCAAGGTGCGTTGTGGTGTAAAGGGTATTCCACTGGTAGCCAGATCACCACGAATTTTTATGGTGGTACGGGATCTGCAATCCAAGGGCTGAAGGTGGATATGGGGTTTGAAACCCCAACAAGCACCGTGGACGTTGAAATCATGAAGGTTTTGCTGTCGATGAAACAGTTTGTGCTGCTTACTGCATATAACGGAAAACTATCGATCCGTGATGTTCAACAGCAAATTAACCGTAACTACCGCGCATATACGGGAATTATTCCCACAGATGGTCTTTATGGCCGGGAGATGAACAAGGCACTTATTCAGGTGTTGCAAGCGATCGAGGGGTATACCCCGGCGCAAGCAACGGGAAACTTTGGTGCAGGGACTCGATCACGCCTTAAAACAATTAACGCAGCTAACGCGTCAACGTATCCGCAGTGGGTGTGGTTGGGAATTGTTGCTTTGATGTGTAATGGTCATGAAGGGCAAAGCCGTGACACATGGTATTCGACATTGCCTGTGGTTATCCGGAAGTTCCAAGAAGACTATGCGATTGCGGTGACGCAGCAGTTTGACCCCACCACGTGGATGAGTCTTTTAACGTCGAAGGGTAACCCTGATCGTCCCGCGGTAGCATGTGATACACGATTTGAGATCACTGCTTCACGTCTTGCAACCCTAAAAGCAGAGGGCTATCAAATAGTTGGCCGGTACCTTACTGAACCGAATCAAGATACGAAACTGCCGGAACAATATTTCAAAGCTATCCGTCCAGGTGAACTCGAGCGAATAACTGCTGGGGGTATGAAGTTCTTCCCGATTTTCCAAGAAAATTCGCGACTCCTTGAAGACTTTACCCCGCAAAACGGTGCACGCCATGCCCGTGAAGCGCGTGAGGCAGCACAACGGTTGGGGATCCCACCAACATACATTTACTTTGCAGTGGATATGGACATCCTTGGAGGGCAAATCGATGCACATATCGCTCCTTACTTCCGTGCCATCTACACCAACCTTGGCGGCGGATACAAGGTCGGTATTTATGCTTCTCGGAACGTGTGCACAGAGATCATCAATGCAGGATTAGCAGGATCAGCTTTCGTATCTGACATGTCATCAGGGTTTTCTGGAAACCTAGGTTTCCCTATCCCACAAGCATGGAATTATGACCAGTTCACCGAAATATCGAACTATAAAGGCCAAGACTGGGACCTCGACAAAGTCGCATACTCAGAACGCGTACCAGCAGTCTCCTACGTCCGCCCACAATCTTCGGGCGGCCCCATCGTCGATCAAAACATCGACTACCACAAACTAGCCCCCATCGACCTCATCTGGCACCTCGAACAACGATTCGAAGAACTCCGCACCCAAGGAAAAGTCGGACAAGATTACATCCCAAACCCAGTAAGCGGCATTGGAACTTGGGTTTATGTTCCAACCTGGAAATGCATCATCAACTACCTCGCAAAAGACTACCTCCGCGACGGCGGCAGTAAGTCTTCTACACTGTGGGCAATATCCGCTGAAAGTTTTAGAACACGCGATGCCCAAATCTTAGAAGAAGACCCCACCGCATCACAGATCATTACAGCGTTAGACCGATACATCTCATCATGGCGACAACCAATGCTAGACCCAAGCGGAGAACGCATCGACCTATCACACCTATGCGCAACAACACTGGGATACACACAGGATTGGAGTTTTATCCCCAATAAATGGACAGGATGGGCTGGCGACCTTGCAACAGCAATGGCCGACATCAACACAGTCATGGAATGGAACCCAACCGCCAACATAACATCCGTTGCTGAAGCACTCGTTGGGCAAGACGAAAACTACCGATCCCACCCAGGACTAGCAGGCCTCACCGTGGACAAAAAGATCAACGGAAAATGGGTAGGCATCGGAAACACCTGCAACCGCGACGACCTATGCTGCGACGGAGACGCCATCGCACTAGCAGCAAACCTCGAAGCAGGAGACGACACCAACGCCTACCTCTTATCCACCACCCTGCGCCAGTACTACAACAACCCCACACAACTAGCCAACCGCTTCAAACAAATCGGCTGGGACGTAGGAGCGACAAACCAAACAGACGCACCAAACATCTTCTACTCACAGATGAAAGGTGGAGTGAATGATGCTAACCGCCTCTTTTTGGCTGGTAACGTTTCGGAGGATGTTATCAATGCTGCGTGCACAGCACTAGCACGGTATATCTTCTAGTCAGGAACACCAGTTTGTGTGCGGTGGGCTGCACGCGCGTACTTCCACGTACGTAACAAGCAGCCCACCCACAACAAACCAGCAGTAGCTCCGTACAGTCCGTACCATCCATACAAGCCAATAGTTATTGAAATAACAGGCGTGAAAGGGTAAGCGTAAGGGTCGGCGCCTTCACGGGCCCACCAGACAAACAAGACCGCCAGAATTCCACTTGTGTAGAGCACAACAGGTAAGAGTGTCAGTGCATAGCGTGGTGGAAGTGGTAGCCGCTTGGTTATGAATGGAAACACGACAAGAGTAATGACTAGTGGTCCAATTGGGTGAAGCCACCCGATAATCCATACTAGGGGCGTTCTCAACATGAGTAGAAACACTGTTTGGCATAGAGCTAGTGCTAGCCCGTTGAATAGCAGTGTGCGCCACGTGTATCCGTTTGTTTGAGTGGTGTACGTGTTCATCGTTCCCTTCCGTGGTGTTTAAGCCTACAGAAGGAAAACTCAACGATTGCGTGTTCGTGCGGAGTTTATGTGCATGTTATGCACACGCCGTTCGTCATTGTAAGTAGCAGCATTTCACAGCGAAACTGCTCTTAGCAGTACGTCGTTGCTGCCTCGTTTTCGCTTCTTCTTTCGTGGTCACGGTGGCGAACCGATTATCTCGTCACCACGATATTTGATGATTTTTAGACATAGTAAGGACGACATATGTTTTTAGACGTTGTCGGGGACAACGCGTTTCCCCTTATCAGTTATGTAGGGCAGTGGTTAGGCGACTTTGATGGCCTGCTGTACTCCTTACTTATTTTCGTTGTAGCGGACTACATTTCCGGGGTTTTCGTCGCTATTAATGCACGCCAACTGAGTTCAGCTGTTGGATTTCGAGGGATCTCACGCAAGATATTGATATTCGCTTTAGTTGGATTGGCGCACCTACTTGACGTTTACATCATTGGCGTACCGGGCATCTTACGCACCGTGACCATCTTGTTTTATTTAGCTAATGAAGGCATCTCATTAATCGAGAATGCAACCCGGTTGGGTTTACCCGTTCCCACCTCGATCCGTGAAGCACTCGACAACGTCGCACAACGAGCACACCGTCGTCCTCAACCCACACACCGCAAAGAAAAAGAGGGAAACTAAAATGACATTTTCGCCTTTAACCCATCGCAGCGTGACAACACGCAACTATTCGTCACGGCACGGTAAAAAAATTAGCCGACTGATCATTCACTACACGGCAGGAGGAACCGACGCATCAAACCTAGACCTCCTAGCCAATTCACACACATACGGACGACAAATATCTGCCACCTATCTCCTACAACGAGACGGCCGACTTATCGGGATAGTTCCAGAACAACACAGACCCTGGACCACAGGCAGCCGAACTGCTGACGAACCATCAATCACCGTAGAAACAGTAATAGCAGCACAAGGCTCAGCTACCACTCAACAAATGCACACACTCGCACACCTCGCCGCAGACCTATCCACTAGATACAACTGGGGAAAACTAACAAGGAAAAACGTGCGCGGACACCGAGAATTCGCACATACACAATGCCCAGGACCATACATATGGCCACGAATAACAAACATCATCGCCCACGCAAACACAATCCGTACACGCTCAACACAACCGCTAAACCACGAAAACATAAACACCCTGGCCCAAGCAGTCATACAAGGCAACTACGGCAACGGAAAAGAACGAAAACGCCGACTCGGCACCAACTACACCGCCATCCAACAACGAGTAAATGAGATCCTCAATGGTTAAGGCTCCTCGCGTTCAACATATGAGTAGGGCCCCATCGGTAACGATGGGGC
This sequence comes from Timonella sp. A28, assembly GCF_051200815.1. Classification (GTDB taxonomy): domain Bacteria; phylum Actinomycetota; class Actinomycetes; order Actinomycetales; family Cellulomonadaceae; genus Timonella. The sequence goes on from NZ_CP195159.1 coordinate 253,111, forward strand.
CCTACTCATATGTATTTATTTGTTGTTCTTACCTGATTACTCAGGATAAGAACTTCGCTGTGCGCGAGGGGGACTTGAACTCTTGCCCCGCGCGAGCAGCCACCAGCACTAGAGGCAGAAATCCGCATGAAATCAACGATTCTCGGGGTGGTATTCACGTTCGCGTACCTCCCCTTACATGCGAAAACGTACTCGGCACCCCATCGTTTGCCCATGAGCTGCCGTCAACTTCCCTTCCGGTAGCGGGAGGGCGTCACCCCGAGATGCTGGTGCGACAGGCCGGTCGGGCGCGCTGGATGCTCTCGATGGCGGCCAGCGGACCCGTCATCAGCGCCACGTCAGTCAGTAGCACCAGGTAGAGCGAGTTCATCGAGGTGGCGCTCGAGCGTGCTGAGCAGCTGACCTGCTCCTTGCGGGTCTCCGCTCCACAGGCCCTGCATCGCGATTCCGTCCAGCAACGCTCGCAACCTCTGCGCTTCGTAGTCCGGGTCGCGTCCGCTGTCGAGCTGGCCCGCTGAGGCGAGGACGTCGACTGCGATTCGGCACCCCCTGCTCACGGCTGCGTTGAGTCTGACAGCGGCAGGGCGAAGGTCGCTGTCGGTGAGGGCGAGCACCCCCAGTTGCACTTGCGCGACCAACTCCAAGCGCCGCTCATCGTCCAGCGGCAACAGTTGGGCGAGCAACCCCTCGGCCAGAGCACGGCCTGTGAGGTCGAGCGAAGTGATCCTGGCGGTCGCTCGTTCCTCGATAAGTTCGAAGCAGTACTCCCGAAGGGCGTGCTGAGTGGGGAACGCTCGGCGCAATGAAGCAGCGGCTATGCCTGCCTCTGCTGCGACGCCCCGCACCGACAAGCCGGCAAGTCCATCACGTTCGAGGACGCGCAGGGCTGCCGCCCCGATCTCGGCGGTGCGTACCTCTGCGTCGATTCTCCGCGGCATGGCCCTAGCGGGATAAGGCGTTCTGTGCCGCATCGGCAGGACGCTTGGGCCAGATCGTGTAGCTGAGCGCCCAGATGAAGTCGATGGCGAAGATGACCCCGATGACGCCGAAGTACCCCGAGAGCGCCGACGTGCGTTCCGCATCGTTCACGACGAGGATGATCGCCCCGAGGATCGCAGCGGCGATGAAGACCGCGAGGCCGGTGAGGAGAACGTCTCGCCAGCACTTGATCGTGTAGCGAGTTCCCGTGAGTCGCTCCGGCACAGGACCGCCAGCGAACCGATGAGCGAAGCGAACATCAGCCCACGCGACCATGCGCTTGCCATACGCGACCGAGATGCCGATATAGATCGCGGCCAGACCGTGTTGCCAGGAAGCAGTCCCCCCACCGAGCAGATCGACGGCGACCAACGCAAGCAGCACGACATCGATCACCGGGGCAAGGACCAAGAGCCCAGCACCGAGACGGGGACGCCGCAGGAGATACCTCGCCGCGAGTCCACCGAGAATCGCCACCCAGAACGCGACCTCGCACACTACGATCGCAGCCAGAATCATGCCCGCTCCTCACACCCAGAATCTTGTTAGCACAAGTGTACTCAAAAATTATCCCACTCGATCGCTCTCCTCCCCACCATGTTCTTCCGAGTGGACTCAAGCTCGCGGACTCCACGATCGCTGGGTACAAGAAGATCATCCGCAACCACCTCCGCCCGCAGTTCGGGCATTACCCGCTCGACAAGCTCACCCCTGCCCGGATCGCTCGCCACTACCGCGACCTAGAACAGCACGGGAGGAAGGACGAGCAGGACAAGGGCGGGCCGCTGTGCTGGGTCATCGCCAACACCGGGATACGACGCAGCGAAGCCCTTGCCCTCAGATGGAGTGACCTGAACCCCACGATGGGGCGAACCGGGGCGCTTGCCCCATATCTTGCCCCATGACAAAGAAGTAGCCCCTCACCCGGATCATAAAATCCCTGGTGAGGGGCTACTTTCGTTCTGTGCGCGAGGGGGGACTTGAACCCCCACGTCGTAAGACACTGGAACCTAAATCCAGCGCGTCTGCCAATTTCGCCACTCGCGCGCTTGTTCTAGTGTACGCGATTTTTTTAGCTGTCCAGACCAATTTGCTTACGAAGACGCTCAACGTGACCAGTAGCACGTACGTTGTACAGCGCGTGAGCGATTGTGAGGTCTTCGTTGAGCACGAAAGTTGAGCGGATTATTCCTTGATAGGTGCGACCGTAGTTCTTCTTTTCGCCGAAGGCACCGTACGCCGTAGCGACAGCGTTGTCCTCGTCAGAAAGGACATCAAAGTTCAACGCTTGTTTGTTTGTGAAGCGTGCAAGTTTTGCTGGAGCATCGGGGGAGATACCAAGAACTGTGTATCCAGCACTTTTTAGTGAGTTCAATGAATCACGGAAATCGCAGGCTTGTTTTGTGCATCCTGGGGTTTCTGCTGCGGGGTAAAAGTACACAATGACTTTGTGGCCTTTAAGGTCGCTGAGAGCGATTTTGTCACCGGACTGGTTTTCGAGTGTGAAGTCTGGTGCAAGGGTTCCAACGTCAAGGCGCAGAGACAAAATACGGGTCCTTTTCATGTGGGCGTGCGCGGGCACGTGCGGCGGGTTTAGGGTTCAGTTCAGTCTATCGGTAGCGTTGGATGTGTGAATGTGAAAAAAGACAACACTGATAAGCCGAACACTGTTGAAAGTCGTTGGCAGTCAGCCCCGGATTTGCCGGTGAAAATGTTGCACGACAGGATTTTGGTGAAACCTGAAGTGGATAGTTCGGAACGCCAGTCGTCGGCAGGCTTGGTTATTCCAGCTACTGCCGTGGGTCCAAAACGGCTAGGTTGGGCGACTGTCGCTGCGATTGGTGGGTCTGTGCGCTTGGTGGAAGTGAACGATCGGGTTTTGTTTGATCCGGAGGATCGTTCGGAGGTTGAGATCTCTGGAACGGACTATGTGCTGCTTCGAGAGAAGGACGTGCACGGGGTATTCCAGCAGGAAGGCAAAGAATCAGGAACAGGTCTATACCTGTAATCGTGTAAGCATCCGCATGATCATGCTGTTGTGTGTGCCACACGTGGGTGAAATCTCACGCTAAACAGATGGGAACATCTATCCCTTTCACCCCTATTCACTTGGGGTTATGTTTGAGGTGAAAAACGAATCACCCGTATATTCGCCCCGGCTTCTCAGGTTCTTTCCAAGAAAAACCGGCACTGTAGGAAATACGTTTAGATGCGTACCCACTTTGATTCCCGCCAGGTTTTTCGTGGACGCATTCTCAATGGCAGTGAGGATTGGGAGGTGTGACATGAGTGCAGATCTATCGCACACACATCATGGGTTCACGCCGCGGTGGACATACATGGCAGCAAAAAATGAGGAGGAATCAGAGATGGCTGTAGCGCAGCTTGAAGATTACAGAGTCTATGAAGAGACCTCTGCGAGCGAACTGTTCGACTTTGAACTCACTGATGAGTTACTTGCCGAAGTTGGCAACCTTGACGCGCTAGGCGATTTGATTCGCGCAGGGGAGATCCCGAACGCTCTTCTTGCAGACCTCACCCAGTTCACTGGTGGAAGCGACTACACGCCTTCAGAATCCGAATAGCCGACCCTGAGGCTTATCTCACCGATTAGGAATAACGCCACGATTAGAGTAGTGTTTTCTCCGTTGCGCCATTAGCTCAATAGGCAGAGCAACTGACTCTTAATCAGTGGGTTCGGGGTTCGAGTCCCTGATGGCGCACAAATAAGGCCGAGAATTTATTCTCGGCCTTTTTCATGCCCTCACGCTTGTAAAAGACACATCATGTTGCGAACGTGACGTGTTTTACACTCGAAAACCTAGGGTTCGAATTGGAGATTAGCCTGCACATTGCTAGAGTTTTTCTTGCGCGCCATTAGCTCAATAGGCAGAGCAACTGACTCTTAATCAGTGGGTTCGGGGTTCGAGTCCCTGATGGCGCACAAAATGGAATCTTCGGGTTTCATTACCGCGCCATTAGCTCAATAGGCAGAGCAACTGACTCTTAATCAGTGGGTTCGGGGTTCGAGTCCCTGATGGCGCACAAAACGAGGCATCTTACACAGGTAAGGTGCCTTTCTTGTTTCCTAAGCAGCAGTGGCGACTACCCGCAAACAGTGACAATGTGGAATCACAGGGATGCTAGCCCGCCTGGAGGAAACATGTCACGTAAAAAAGCGCGTTACGACTCATACGACAGCCCCTTCTATGAGCCCCTTGACGGTAGAGACAGTCAGCCAGTTGAAGAAGGCGACCAAGACTATCCAGAAACCCTCGACCGGGAAGATCCTCTGCGCATCAATCTCAACGAATACAGTGACGTGATGCGTGACTCGGACGACGATGTTGAAGAGGACAGCGAACTAGAAGAGCTAGAAGACGACCTCACAGCCTTCGAAATAGCGGACACCAATGAAGACATTGCTTTGCTTGATGTTGCGCAACTCAACGAAGACTATGAGGACGTTCTAGACGCTGAAGGGATACCCCGCGAGCCCGACAATGAAGAATAAGCCGGTATGTAGGGGAGGAGCTGTTACTGCAAATCCCCGGCAGTGTTTTCTAGGTGTGACCGTAGGAACCACTGGAACAGTTCGAGTTGGGCTGTTTGACCAATCAGGATGTCTTCAGTGACTGGATCAAGTTCACCAACTATTGCGATTGCTTCACGCTGCGAAGTAATGATTCCGCTGTACACGTTGTTCAATGCGGCTAAGTGTTGTGCGGTTGTTGCACGGCCAAGAGGATAGTCGTGCCAAGAGCGTGCTTCGACAAGTGCGCCAGGGAGCCCGTTAGGGGAGACCCCCAGCGTTGCCATACGTTCAGCGAGTTCGTCGATAAACCCGCGCACTAAAGTGATTTGAGGGTCAAGCATTTCGTGGACGCCAATGAAATCGCGGCCAACAACATTCCAGTGTGCGTGCTTGAGGGTTAACTGCAAATCGTTGAACGCGTGAATGCGCATTTGTAGGGTTTCAGCTACCCGATGCCCATCCTTCAATTCCAGGCCGGGAACGGTGAAACTTGCGTGGTCGTGGCTTGCCATCATGTTCTCCTTTACGCCGAACGAATCTTGCCTCACCCCGTGGTGGGCTACCCCTTCACGCTATCGACGTGCACGCTGAACTGCACCTTTTTACGCAGCCAGCGAATACACGCCGAATAGTGTTACGGATATATCACTCAAAGCGTGATGGGTCTCCCGAACCGTATCTGGCTATTTCAGGGGCGCCATTTGAGTAGTCAACAACAGTTGTTGGTTCAGCGTTGACGTCGCCTGCTTCAATGACAGCGTCGAGTACGTGGTCGAGTTCGTCTTTGATGCGCCATCCTTCGTGTAGTGGTTCGTCAACATCTGGAAGGATTAACGACGACGACAGTAGCGGTTCGCCAAGTTCACGGACAATGGCGTTCACGACGGTGTGGTCGGGGATGCGCACACCGACTGTTTTCTTTTTTGGGTGGGCGAGCCTGCGGGGGACTTCTTTGGTTGCCGGAAGAATGAACGTGTATTTTCCGGGCGTGGAGGCTTTGATTGCACGGAACGCAGAGTTGTCGAGGACAACGAGTTGGCCGAGTTGCGCAAAATCAGAACACACCAGCGTGAAATGGTGTTTATCGTCTAAGTGACGAATCGCGCGGATCCTGTCAGCACCTGTTGTGTTTCCTAACCGCGTACCAAGGGCATAACCGGAGTCGGTGGGGTAGGCGATAACTGCGTCTTGTCGCAGGGCATCAACAACTTGTGCGATGAGTCGAGGTTGTGGGTTTGTTGGGTGGATGTCAAAGAACTTTGCCATAAATGGACTCTAACGGTATTGGCGCAGATACGAAACAGGAACAGATCCCACAAGGAACACCCAATTAGGGATTATTCTTAGAGAGTGTCAAATCCACGTGTAGCACTTGTAACCTGTGAACAATATCCAGAACTCGACCACGACGATGTTGTGCTCGTTGATGCCCTCAAAGAAGAAGGTGTTACCGCGAACATCGAAGTGTGGTCTGATTCTACTGTTGATTGGGAGTCGTATGATCTTGTCGTCATCCGGTCAACGTGGGATTACGCTTCTCGTCGCGACGACTTTGTGAACTGGGCAAAGTCTGTTCCTAACCTTGCAAACAACGCCAACATTGTTGAGTGGAACACCGACAAGTATTACCTCAAAGACCTTATTGAAAAGGGTGTCCCAGTGGTGCGCACTGTGTGGCTTGACGCTGAGCGGCACTTCTCGTCGCAGGCTATCCACACGCGCCTACCAGCTTTTGGTGATTACGTTATTAAACCAACGATTTCTGCTGGATCGCAGGACACTGCCCGCTATCAAGAGGCAACAGCGAAAGCACGCACGAAAGCAATCAACCAGGTTCGTGACATGCTTGCTTCGGGTCGTAACGTTATGATTCAGCCGTACTTGTCCAAGATTGATGAGACGGGGGAAACATCCGTCATTTTCATCAATGGTGAATACTCGCACTCGGTGCGTAAAAACGCGATGCTGTCTCGCGGTGACGCGCCAGCATCACAGTATGTGCAGGAGTCGCTGCAAAGCGGAGACGCCGACGAGTCCTTCATCGCTGTTGGTAAGCAAGTCATTGCTGCCGCCCACGAACTCCTTAACGACGAGTCCGCATTCTTGTATGCCCGTGTTGACTTGCTTCCTGGTGAAGAAGGAGAGCCGGAGCTCCTCGAACTTGAATTAACTGAGCCGACATTGTTCTTGCGGGAAAACCCAGAAGGAACAACCACGTTGGCGAAAGCAATCGCTGCGCGAGTTCGCAACTAACTTATGTGTGGGGAACAGCCAAGGCTGTTCCCCACACATATATACGCCTAAAAAAATAGTTAGATCATTCTTGGCTGAGGATGTCAGCCATCGCCGAGAGGCCAAATTGTTGCGCAATCGCAAGCGCACTATGCGCACCCGCATGAGGGTCAGCCCCTGCAGATAACAGTTGCCGCAGCACACCCTCATCATTGCGGAATACCGCACACGACAAAGCCGTCTGCCCCATATTGTTGATGTGATCTGTTGGCGCGCCACGAGACAATAGCAACGAAACCGCTTCAGCTTGTTGCGCGTACGTGGCAACGATCAGTAGTGAGTCGTTGCGTGCATTGGTCAGGTCGACAGGCACGCCAGCATCTAACATTTCAGCGAGTTCTTGTGTGTGGCCTGCACGCGCGAAATCAAAGACACCTTCGATGAACTTCGCGCGTTCTTCTGCTGGCAAAGACAATAAAAACGATTCACTCATGTACAACACATTACCTGCCCTATCGTGAGCACGATTCGGAAGTAGCGGGTGGGTTCGACTACAATCAAGGGGCCTCCGTAGCTCAGTTGGATAGAGCAAGAGCCTTCTAATCTCTAGGTCGCAGGTTCGAATCCTGTCGGGGGCGCTTTCAGACGTACTAGAACCTGAGACATCGAGAGTTGTGACGTCCGTGACGATAACGTCCGCTCTGCCTCGAGTTGCAAGAGGCATGGTAGCTCAAAGCGAGTCGAGGCGGGAGGACTCGGACGGCCACTTGAGGTCCGGAACGAGAGCCGCTGAGGAGTCACCTCGAGAGGCTGCGCGCGTCTTCTGAAAGACATGTGGGATTGCTCAAGGAGAAATTCAGGCTCGCGGAACCTGCAGCATCATCAAGCTGCACTGCTCCGGCCGATGGCTCGCAAAAAAGCAGTGTTCGGAGGGCTATGTATAGCCTTGAAAGGACTCCTTTCGGCTTCCTTCGTAGCCGGGCAGAATCAGGCACTCGCGAGTGGTTTCAATCGCCCAGAATCGCAATCATGCGTTGGACATATGTGCGCTCGTGCCTGTGTCTGCCGAGCGATACGCATGTGGACATGGGGCGAGGCGATCGCGATATCAATCGTTGTGGGCGGGTATTCGCTGCCAGCCGGGTGTAACGGCCAGAAGGTCCTGCCCAGGGGTCCATGCTCGGACCTGGGAACGAACGAGCGCTCCTGGATAGGAGACGCTCCAACCCATTTCCTGGTAGACGTCCTTTCCCGTGTTCTCCACCCAGATCAGCGACTTCCGCTCGGCGACGAGCCAATCTCTTAGGAAATCGGCATCGATCAGGAGCTCATTCTGGCCGACGTTCACAGAGTGACGCAGAACGGCGATAAGTCGGTCGCTCGCGTCGGTCCACCCGTTGCGGCCGTTCCAGTGGAGAGTTCCTGGTGCGGGACCGAAGAACTCAGGCGCAGGGGCATCGAAAGAAATTGTTACGAGATTGCCTGGCGCATATTCATTCTCGCCAAGGAGCCCCCACACCGCTGGTTGTGTGGGAATGCTGAGTGGGGTCATCCCTTCGTAGGCTACGGTACTGAGCGTCTCACCGTGGTGGTGCCCAAACGGGTATTCGCCAATGTACCCGTGATGACTCGTGGGAGGTTGGGACATATAGAGGTCGTTAATCAAGTCCCGTCCTTTGAGTTCGTCAAGCGCAACGGGGAGATCGTCGGTGCTAACCACATGGGTGTAGAGGTTGGTCCAGACACTGTGGGTACGTTTCATGCTGTCGTTTGCACGGTCCCAGCTGTATGAGCCCGACATGACAATAAAGGGGCGCCCGTCTCGTTCGGCGGAGGTGACATCGATAGTGGGTAGGTCGGAGTCATCTGCCACCCATTGAGCGTCGGTCTTCCCAGACTTCACATCCCAGTCGTAGGTCGGCACCCAGAGGCGAGGCGCATCGTTCGAGGGTTCGAACTCGGTCACTGTGGGATCGACCTGCCGGACCATGAATGACTCGGGTCCAGGTATAGGCGGCGGTGGGGCATCCCAGGATCTCCTAGTTTTGGGTGCGTGGTCAGAGAGGTGCCCAATAAGACGGTTCAGAGCAATCCACTGGTACTTTTTACCTATCCGTTCGATCCACTTCGGCTTCCCACGTCCGGGCCCGTACTTTCTCAGCACGTAGCCGTCGAAGTTTGAATGCAGCTGAGGTCGATATCCGAGCCGGATGACCTCGGTGACCACCCATCGTGCACCAGCGGCGACGTCTACACCTGGCCGATCACGCAACTCTGGTGTGAGCCGGTAGGTAAAGAAGTCGTCACGTGTCGTGGAGTACACAAGCTTCGGGTAGTCACGATTGTCATAGGGGGCGATGTCCTCTTCCGTGGGCCAGGTCAGTGGCCAGGCGCTGTTGTAAGGAGGGCGGAAGTTATCCGGCTGCACCTCTGCTGGGAGCGCTTCGCGATCATGTGCCGCTTCGAGAATGCAGCGGGCGGCGTCGCGAACCGCTGCGTTTGGTGTTAGGTTTACGGCGGGTGCAAAAAAGGCGGCCCAGACAACATCGGCGGCAGCGCGCCAGTCTTCATCACTACCGTTTGCCAGTAGTGCCGAGTAAGTGACCTGAAGCGCGCGTTCGACGATCCACTCATCGTCGACGATGCAGAATCGTTCGAGAAGGGCAGCGGCTTGGTGGGGATGACGGGCAAGCAGGCGGGCTGCGGCGATCGTGGCTGGCTCGCGAACACGACGATCAGTGGCACTTGTTGTCCATAGCAACGCTGTAACCCACAAGCGTGTTGTCTCCGCACCGACTTGGTCGATCGGTCTTTCACTTCCCCAGCGGATTAAGCGGTCAATCGCTCCGCTGGTGCCGTGACTGATGTGCAGCCACCCGGAGAGAAATTGATCTCGGGTCGCCATGGTGAGTCCGCTGAGGAATTCGTGGAGGAAGTCGACGTTGAGTGGGTGGCCGGGGCGGGCTGCGAGCCTGAACAGCATCGTAAGGGCTGTGTCGAGGGTGTCACGATGATGCAAAGCGTTGGTGATGCTGCTGCCAGTGTCGGAGGTGATGGTAGAGACAGATCGCCATGCTGTTCCGGCGATGATGGCAGCGTCGCGGGTGGCTGTGTCAGGGATCTCGGCGGTGAAGGAGGTTAGCTCGAGCCCAAAGCGTTCGGCGACGATGACCGAGGTTGCTTCGAGGAGTCCGACGTCGATGGTTGCGTCGAGTCCGATGAGCTCCCCAAGGCTGCCAGACAGTTGAGCACGGACGCCATTCGTGTCATTCACGTGAGCGAGGGCATCAGAGACGATCAGGTGGTGGCCGATGCGTTCGAAGGTGATGGTGATGATGTCGGTGCCGTATGGGTTGCTGTCCGGGATGACGTCTTCTTCAACAAGACCCTGTGCGATGAGTCCATCGAGCAGCGACTTCTCCGCGCTCTTGTCGGACCAGATCGGGTTCAGCACTTCGCGCGCAGCGGTGCGAATGAGTGGGGCTCCACCCTGGTCTGCGATAGCGCCAGCTAAAGCGTGCATCGCGTGGTGAACGATCTGGTCGGACACCGATGCGTCGATACGATTACTAACCGTCTCATTCGCATGATCGAGGACCATTTTGGTGAGTTCACCCAGCCCCATGTTGGCCTGGTCGAGCGAGAGGCGTCCATCAGATTGCAGTGCTTCGCAGACTAACCGGAGGTAGAGCGGATTATCGAACTCGCCGTGGATCGGGGGCGCCGTCGGAGGTTCGAGACCGTAGAACGCGGCATACTCGCTGACCGCCTCGAACTCGACACCCTCGAACCCCGTGTGCTCGAACCGAGGAATAGACGCGCCCGGTGGGAGAACCTGATTGACGTAGTGGGTGCGTGCGGTCAGCAGCAGCCGAATGTGCGGGTATCTGGTGACGATGGAGATAAGGCGATCGAGGTTGTCCCGCCACACCGACCGTGGGCGGGTGTCGTTGAGCGCGTCGATGACAAGGAGGGTGGGTGCTCCTGCGGCGAGCGCACTTTGGTCCAGCAGCGCGATGGTCTCCTCGCTGGTCAGGTCGGCAGGCATCTGGAGAACGTCGCGAAGGTGGATGAGGGGGTCGTGGTCGTTGAACCAGCGACCGTGCATCACGATGCTGGGCAGGCCTCTCTGAAGGCGGCGGGCGGCGGCATCGAGAGCGAGGTAGGTCTTGCCTATGCCTGCGGGTCCGGTCATCAGCGCAACTTGAGAGCTGGCGAGCGTCCCGAGGGGACTGATGAGGAGCTCGGTTGCAGTTTCGAGTTTGCCGTTCAAGTCACGGAGAGCATCGACGGCTTCCGCTGGGAAACGGACCATGTATTCGCTCTGGTACTGCCTCCAACCCGCGGTATCCCAGTTCTCGTGTGTGGCGTCCATCCGCTCGACCTCGACGGACTCCTGCTCCCTGACCACAGCGATGGCGGCGGTTAGCGTCTCGTCGAGACATCCGAACTCAACGTCAGTCCGGATGCGCGCCCAGGTCTTAAGAGCGTCTATGACGGTCGTGGCGGCATTGCGCGCGGCGCCCAGGTCGGCGGCCGTTGCATCGTTCCCGGCGTGCTGCAGGCGTTGTGCCGCTTCCGTGAGCTCGTCGACTTGGCCGATGACGGCTTGCCACCACTCATCGTCAGAGCAGAGCGCAGCGATGCTTCGAGCGGCGGGAACGTTCACGTTCAACTCTGGCGTGTACCGAGGTCTGGCCGCGTCGGTCGCGTCCTGCAGTCGGTCGATCCACCACTGTGGGGAGAGAACGTCGGCGTCGAACCAGTACCGCCGCTGCGCGCCAGAGGTGTCCAAGTGGGTTAGGCGTGTGGCAGTGTTCGTTGCCCACTCGAACTCGAAGGTGACGCTCATGCCGCGCTCGGCCGCCATAGTCTGCCAACCCTCGAGCCAGCCACCGGGATCGTTTATCTTATCCAGTAGCGATTTCCCCCTGCCGCCCGTGTGGCCGGTCGGGTCGGCGGGGATGGCGATGATGTACTTGGTGAGATCCGGGTGGTTAGTGAGGGCTGCTCTGACGGATGTGTCGAGCTGCGATTTGTCGACGTCGGCGTGGCTGGTCCAATACTTCGCTTGCCAGCCGTGCTCAGTGCCGTCGGGAAGGGTCCAGTAGCACTCGACGCCTCCATCGCCCCCGGCTCCGTGGAGGGACACGAATTTCGCGTCGGCGTGCGGGGGCTCTTGCGCGGCCAGCTCGCAGATGAGTTGCTCGTAGCCGTCGCGCTGGCCTCCAGCGCCCAGCGAACGCACACGTGTGAAGTCGATATCCGGAATGTTCATTCGGCCCTCTCATTGTGTTGGATGAGCTGCTAAGTTCGCTTTTCAGCGGGTCTATTGTTGGTTATCGGGTCCATGCACGGATCTGTTTGGTCCGGGTCATCATACTTCTCAGGTAAAGAACTTCGGGAGAAGGACTGCCGTGAAATGCCGTAATTACCCGCAATTAGCACCTGCATCGAAATGACAGAGAACCGGGGGCAGTTTATTGAGACTGTCGATGGTGCCGAAACGGTTGTGCGGCACCATCGACAAGAAAAGCCAGCCGGCCCGAGGGTTCTTTCTCGCTTGAATCGAACTCTACGGGAGTTAGCCGCAGATACCCCCGCGATCCATCTTCATTGAGGAGGAGAGCATTATCCGTTGTCGCCCATTCGTTCGGCTTCTGCGTCGTTACGGCGGGCTTCATGCTGATAGCTGTCCGCGATGCCCCGCAGGATTCGAGCCGTACGTGGCCACCGTGTGGCGATCTTGCTAGCCATCTCCCGGTACTGCTGTTCGAGCACGCGTTCCTGATCACCGCCATCGAATACGTCACGCGAAGTCACACCACGTTGATTGGTCTTGCCGATGAGCAAGCCCGTATCGATCCGTGCATTGCCAACGTTTTCGATGACTTCCCGAACAGCTTCGGCTGGCCAAACCCCGTCTGATCCAACAGGGCTCGAGGCAAGCACTTGCCCGATCTGCTCGTCACCGATCGATGCTCGCCCATTATCCGCGAGGGCAAGACGGGCGGCGCGTACCCATTCTGTGAGCTGATCGGCGTCGATACTGCCGTCGTCCGCGAGTCCGGGGAGCGTGCGCCACCTGCGGAGCACTGAGAAGGCTCGGCGCGCGAAGGCCTGTTCTTGTGGTGTGGGCGTTCGCTTGGGTTCCCCCTCCGCGCGGAAGATGGCGCTCACCATGTTGACGAAGTCCGTGGGATCCTTACTCAGCGCCCGATAGAGGGCGCCCGAAGGCTCATGATCGTGGACAAGCTCAAAGAACATGAACTCGTAGCCCGGGAGCTCTTCATCGTCAGGCACCTGTTGTTCCATGTATTCCAGAGCGTTGCCGACGTAGTATCCGCTCATCGTGGTGTCCTGAGGAGGCTCCGTTCCTCGACGTAGTGCCTCGAAAACCTCCTTGACGAGACTGATCTCCGGTTCCTGATGCGTGTGTAGCATAACGCTCAGAAGCGCCATCGCCTCCCAGGGGCGACCATGTTGAACGAACAGCCGAACGCCCTCCGCCCGATCATCAGAGGCCGCAGCGAAGGGCTGGGCTTGCTTCCAATAGGCTTCTTCGAGTCCTTCGCCTAGCGAGGACACCTCAGTCCAGTAGCGGCGGGAGAGGGGCACTGCCGCCATCAGAATCTCTCGAGCCTCGGCGTCCTGAAGTGCCGGGCTTGCGAATGCTTTTTTCAGCCACTCCATCCCGCCTTCGTGTATCTTCTTGTTCACGTAGTTCAACGCTGCTTGATTTAAGTTGGGCTCAGATGAACTCAGCCACCCGAGAATCTCTTGATCTGGTGCGTTGGCCGTATCTGCGAGCAGCCGTCCCACGGTATGGGGGGTCTTGACATTTATGGTGAGTGAGCGCAGTGCGTCTGATTCGAGAGTAAGTACGTGGTCGAGCGCCTCGCGTTGAAGTCGCGCGAGTTCAACGTCGTATCCTTCGTCTCCTAGTTTGAGATTGGGTATGTGAGGGTGCCAGTCGAAGAGACTGGAGAACCGTCGCCCGTCCTGGGCTGGTGTGAGGGCCTCGGCAAGTTCACGGAACATGACCACATCCTCAGCGGGCATAGCCCACTCGGCGTAAGAGTACTCCTCGTGCCGGTTGGCTTCGCTGTTCAGTGTTTCCCATACCGCATACACATCTTCAGGCGACCAGTCTTGAGCGCCGACGACTTCGTGGAGCTTTGCTAGGGCTGCAACCCGTTCCTGGGGCGGCAATTCATTGATCCGTGGGACAAGCTCTCTCCAGCGTTCTGCGTCCGTCCCCGCAGCGGTAGTAACGAGGATCGCGAGCTCATGAACGAAATGCCCCCAGTCCGCATAAGTGACTGATTTCCGGAGGGGTGGCCAGTCACGATACATCGGAGCGTGCGGCGGGAAAGCAACTGCGTGACTCTCAGACCAGACGTCGAGGGCAAGCTTCCAGCCGACTTCGGGTTCGCGCTGCATGAGGCGCGTGATGACTGCGAGTTTGTCGTCAATGCTTGCGCCGCTCTGAGGCAACCAGCCCGCGACGACATTCTTCAGGCTCTCAATCGGACGATTGCTTAGCCGACCACCGGGATCCAGTGCAGACAACCTTCCAAGAAGCGCTGCCGCTCGACCGAAATAGGTCGGAGACCAGCACAAAGTCTCGAGTGCCCACAGCAAGTTGGGGTGTGGCGACGATGGTTCAAAAAGAATGTCCGCGCTGCTGTCTTGGAACATCGTACGAAGAATCGGGTCGGTGCGGTCCAAGTCGAGCTCAACTTCATCCTGAAATACCTCCGGTGCGGCCTCCGCCAAACTGGGCAGAACACTGGCTAGTCGAGCCCAGGTCGTTCCTGTGTCGTCGGCGTTTGCCGCTTGAAGTAGGTCGTGAACAAGCTGGCTGACCCGCCCCTCCATGGCTAGGTCAGCGGGAAGCTGGACATCGCTCGCGGCGGCGAGCGCCAATCCGTCCGCTATACCTTTCCTGAGTGTTTTCGAATGGGGCGGGTTGGTGCCTTGGGCGCTCGCGGTCAGACGCGCGACGGCGTCCATATCGTGGTAGGGGTCCGGTGCCAGTAGAACATCTGTGACAACCTCAGCCCACCTTGCTAGTTCGCCCTCAGTAAGCGTCGGGAGAAGAAGAAAGGCAGCTTCCGCCGGCGAGGTGGTCCGCCATGTGCCGCCCGACCGAACGAACGGTGTATCTGTGCGGACGGCAAGGCTTTTGAGAAGGCGATCAACAACGTCACGTGATTGGCTGGTCAGCCTTTCGATCACTGCGAGGTCGCCTTCAGCGTTCGTCCAGGAACCAACCAGAACGAGCGGCGCGAGGATAGCGGCTTGATCAGTATTGGTGACCCACTCTGGGGCTCGGACGCGTGACTCGCGCGCGATCGAACGAAAGAGCGCGGGCATACTGCGGCGCGCGAGGGCCACCATCGCCTCGGCCTTGTTCGAGTCCGGCACGACAGTCTTCAGCGTCTCGCGAGCGGCTGCGCGGTCTATCTTGCGCAAATCAATCTTCTTTGCGTTTCGAATGATGTCGCCGGGCTCGGCGATCAGGATTACTCGATGTCCGTTATCGATGGCGGACGCGAGGTCGGACGCATCGGAAAACAACGGAACGAGAATCAGGGGAGACCGCGATTCGGTCAGCCGTTGCCAGGCGGCGCTGTCGGTGACAACAATGACCCGGTACAGAAGGTCGTTCCGCGCAGCCAAGGCGGCGAACGTGAAAGCAAGAGCCTCATCGCGCCAAGGGGCTTGAATGGCCACGATCGCATCGTCGGATCCGGCGGCAGTAAGGGTTGCACGCAACTTGTCGGCCTCCGCGGTGCGTCCGGCCGCGAAGAAGTCAGCCGGGATCGCCACCGTCGTGCGACCCTGAAAAGTCTGCCACCACCGTTCGACGGTCTGTGCGTCTCGTGGTCGGTAGCCCAATCGCTCCGAAATCCAACGATGTACGGATGGCGATTCTTGGAGCCAACTCTCCAGAGCGTGCGCATCGATAGCCTTCACGTCGGAGAACTTCTTCTCGGCGGCGCGTTCAGAAGCCCATGCGCTACCGCCAGCCCAATTCCTCGGAGTAGCGAAGACAAAGATTGAACTCGCGTCAGCGGGGAGCGCGAGCCCTCGCTTGTCGTAGTCGCTCTGAGCCTTTTCTTTCGGGTTAGCGCCCGTACCGAACTCAAAGCGCAACTCGCCAGCTGGAAGGTACGTGCTGCCTGCAGATGTGGCTGTGCCGTCCCAGCCAGGGGCAGCCACCCCCTCGTGGGCGCGGACTTGCAGATTGCTGATCCCAGGGGTCACCGCGAGAAGACGACGCATCAGCTCGGGAAAGGCAGTTTTCGCATCATCGCGGCCAGCCCAGGTGTTCAGTTCGTTAGCGGTGATGAGTTCGGGCCCGTCCGTGCGGAGTATAGGCGCAACTGACGAAGCACTTGAGCCGCGTTCTTTCTGAAGACGCAGTACTTCTTCTCTGGCAAAGCGATGCTGTTTCGAGCCAGGTACACGAGCCGATACGAGGGTACCCGTCGTCACCCAATTCCTGACAGTATTTTCGTGTACCCCAAGAAGCTTCGCGGTTTCGCGTGCATTCAGGAACAGTTTGAGTTCATTTTCGCTTTTCATAACAGCGGTATAGCAGATTGTGGACTTTGTGGACTTTGCTGCTCGGGGTGCGGCGTGAATAACCCAGAATTCCAGAGGGTTCGGCCTTGGCCGGGTGCCTGGGTATCAGGTGGCCGAGTTTCGCGTCTTCTGCCATGCCACCGTCATGCGGTTCACACTGAATCGCCCCGTGATCGGTGTGCCGCCTTCGCCGCCTTCCGGTACGTTTATCTACCGTGTTTATCTTTCATTCCGCTGTTTCGCAGGAGCTGTTTGCTAGTCGTTGTTGCGGGTTTTGGTGAGGTTTTTTACGACTCTTTTGGCGTCTCGTCCTACTCCGCGAAGTGTGGCTGACGCAAAAGTGCGCTGATATTCGAGCCCGACGTACCCGAGTCTAGGGACTGTCGTGGATATGCCGTTCTTGTGTAGGGGCATCCCTGAGTGGTTTACGGCTGGAGTGTTGTGAAGGAATGGCAGATGGGGTTTGTAGCCTGTCGCAAAAATGATTGTGTCTGCGCTGCTGCGTTGCCCGTCCGCGTTGATGAGTGAGTTTCCTTCTACTGCGTGGAACATTGGTTTGTTGGTGAGTGTGCGGTTGCGGAACGCTTCTTGATAGTTGCCGCTATCAATAACTGGAACGTGCGGAGGAAGCAGTTTTTTAACGGGCAGGAAGTCGTATCCGCTGTGTATGAGCCACCAGTGCACGTCTCGATTCAGGATGCGTTGTTTGCGCCACGTCAGGGGAGCGCGTGAGTAAAGGGTTACGTGGGCGTGCGGTGCGAGTTCGCAGGCGATCTGCACGGCCGAGTTTCCGGCACCAACTACCGCTATGTGGTGGCCTTCAAATTTTTTGGGGTTGCGGTAGTGCGCTGCGTGCATGACAGTGCCTGTGAATGTAGACATTCCGGGGATAGCAGGCGTGTATGGGTTGGCGTAACTTCCTGTTGCAACGATGACGTTGCGCGCTGAAATGTTCATGTTTTCTCCGACGATGCGGTGTGTGTCGTCGTGAAATGAAATGTTTGTGACGCGCTGGTTGTAGGCGATGTCTAGGTTGAGGTGTGCAGCGTATTGGTTGAGGTAGTTAACGGTGTCGTCGCGGGTGGGGTAGCGATTGGGGTTTCCGGGAAAGGGGAGCCCGGGGAGGCTAGAAAATTGTGCTGGTGAAAATAGTTGCAGCGAATCATAGTAGTCGCGCCATGATCCGCCGGGCTGTTGGTTTGCCTCGACGATGAGGGGAGTGGTTCCTCGGCTTTGTAGATGGTAGCTGGCAGCTAGTCCTGCTTGACCTGCACCGATGACAAGAGTGTTGGTTTCCTTCATGCAACGATCATATCGTCGTTTTCCGATATGACGATATGTGGATAGTGTGGAGTTATGACCATAGCGCTTTTTTCGCAGGATACGCAGTTGTTTTTGAAGGCTCTCGCTAGCGAAACGCGGCAGCGCATTATGCAGGAATTTGCTGGCGGTGAAGCGCTTTCCGTGAACGACGTTGCTGCGCGGTGCGGCATTGGGCAGTCGACCGCTTCTGAGCAACTTGCGATGTTGAAACAGGGAGGGCTTGTGTGTGCTGTTAAACAGGGGAGGCATGTACAGTACCGCGCGGATGCTGAGGCAATTGCCACACATCTTTCTTTGCTGCAGGCCTATTTGTCCGCCTGCTGCCCGCCGCCTGCTGAGTGAAAAGGTAAAGTCTGTCGCGCCGTCACTTGTACCGATCGGTACAATCAATTATGGTTGTACTGAACGGTACAAACGATTGGTGTGAAACATGCTTAAAAATCTCATGGAGCGCAAGCAGCCAGCAGTTGCAAAGCGGAACGTAGCCTTAGCTGGTCTAGGAGGGGCACTGGCTATACTCGCCTTAGCGGGCGTCACGCATTGGCTTCAAGTTCCATTGCTCGCAGCTACCTTTGGTGCGTCATGCGTTCTTGTCTTCACTCTGCCGGAAAGCCCGCTGTCTCAGCCCATTAACGTGGTCGGCGGGCATGTAGTATCAGCGCTGTGCGGTCTCATTGTCGCCGCACTTTTGCCGGGGCAGTGGTGGTCCGTGGCTGTTGGGGTAGGAGTTGCCATATCTGTCATGGCGGCACTGCGTGTAACCCACCCGCCCGCGGGGGCTAACCCGATTGTCATCATCACTGCTGCAGAAGCATGGTCGTATCTGATTGTCCCCATAGCATTAGGGGCTATTGTGGTCGTGGTAATCGGCGCAATCTTCCACACTGGTGCAGGGCGACAATACCCTCTAGGGGTTGCCCTGCCAGTAGGTAGGAAACGTAAGGAACTAATCTATGGCACATCGTGAACACGTAGTACGTGACCTAGCGGAACTGTTTCGCGAACAAGGGTTCGCTGCAACAAGCCTGCCGAGCATTACGGCAGCCACCGGCCTAGGAAAAGGAAGCCTGTACAACCTTTTCCCGGGCGGAAAAGCACAGATGCTCGGCGCAGTGGTGGAAGATGTCTCTGCATGGTTTGAAGAACGTGTGTTTGCTGTACTGCGTGAGCCAGAACCGCAGCTGACTGAAATGTTTGCTGCGGTGAGCGAATATTTCGACTCAGGTAGGCGGCTCTGCCTTATTGGAAGAGTGGGCATTGAGCCTGGCCTGGAAAGCCTGAACCGCGCATTGAGCAGCTATTTCACGCAGTGGATCGGCGATCTGCGCGATGCTTTGCAGCGTAGCGGCGTGTCTCTCGACGAAGCCAACGGCATCGCAGAAGACGTAGTGAGCGGAATCCAAGGCGCGCTCATCGTCGCCCATACAACAAGCGACTCGGATCTTTTTACTCGCAGCCTTGCACGCATGCAAGACCGAGTTCTTACCGCATTACCGCCTCAATAAAAGCTGTTGTTCGTGTTGCAAGAGCTCGTCGTTTTTCCGCGACGAGCTCTTCTGCTGGCGGATCAAGCGGGGTTGCAGGTTGTAGTGCGTTAACTCGAATATTGCAGTCCAGGTCGGTGCACAAATAGGTGCCCCGTGTGGAGAGTTCCTTGCTGTGCGATGAGATCGCCGCGGTAAACAAAACAACCTGTTCAAAGCGCAGCGGTATTCGACAAAAAGCGCACATGACCGCCCTAGAAACCGAAGTTTTGGCTGGTGCGTGTGTGACCATGATGCCGCGTAGGCGTTTGTTGTGTTCTATGAATATGTATCCTCGCTGCTGTGCGCTGGGGTCGCGCCAGCCTAAATAGTCGAGTTCGTCCCATGCGATATGGGGCAAGGTTTTTGGCATGCGAACGGTTTTTCGCGTTTTGTCGTCAACGTTTTCTAGTGCTGCTCGTAGTTCTGTGAGCGTGCGGGCTTGCATGAGTGTCTCCTTGTGCACATCAATCTGTACGCATGTACAGATTAAAGTATTACACTAGTACCGTCCACACATTTAAAGGAAAACGTTATGGCCTACTTGGCACGCGCCGAACGCCGCGCCGCAATAATCAACGCAGCGCTCACCATCATGCGGAACAGCGGATTCACCGCAGTCACCGCACGCTCCGTAGCCGAAGAATGCGGCGGCTCACCAGGGCTCATACACCAACACTTCTCCAGCGTGGACGAACTCGTCGCAGAAGCATGGAACACCTACGTTGCTGAAAACATTCAAGAATTCACAACAGCAACAGAAAAAACAGACACACACCCACTCAACGAGTTTTACGCAAACCACCTCGACGCCAACGCGCAACAAGAACTCGGCCTCTGGGCAGACGCATGGGCGCACGCCTTACGCACCCCAAAATTCGCACACGTTTTTGCCAACACAATCGACGAGCTCACAACAGCATTACGCGAAGCCGACCCAACAATGAGCGCCGCAGAAGCAGACCGAACCATATTTATTGCCATGGGCTTAGCAGGTATGCACAAGATCGCCCCAGACACGTACCCGCACGCGCGCGTGGCAGCAGTCGCACACTTAGATGCCACAGCCCCACAAAAATAGTGGGTGCTCCCGCACACGGGAACACCCACTATCTAGGTAATTACTTGAACACAGGCTACTTACGCCACGGACCCCACTGTGAACCCGGCTGATCGCCGCGCGTCCACCAACGTGCCGTATACGTCACGCCATCAAAGAGCGCCTGATCACCCTTCGTGTAGATTTTGTCCCTGACCCACTCCTGCACTACAGCCGGATCAACGCCACACTCTGTGACCGTAAACCACGGGCCAGTCGGAGAAACACCAGGCACCTCGCCACGTGCATACCATTGAGTTTCAAACACGCGACCGTCAAGGAAAGCCCGCTCACCCTTATTAAACGTAGTCAACGCATTCCACTGTTTCGACTGCGCAGACGGAGTCGCCGCACAATCACCGGCCTCTACACCAGCAACAGGGCCTTTTGCAGCCTCACGCAACACAAGAGCTGACTGCGCAGACAAGTCACCCTCAACGTCGTTTCCAACCTCCCAGAAGTCAACACCACCCAGACCCTGAGAAATCGCCCACTTCGTTTTTTCGGCAACAGCAACCTCATCGTCAAGAGACCAAAAACGCTTGTTTTCTTCGTCATACGCCCACGTGGCATTAAATTTGCCGTCAGCCGTGTACTCGTGATGGAACGTCAAATCGTCCTTCTTCAACTCGTCCCACGTGCGCTGACCCAAACCGCCACCAGACTGAGTCCACGGTTCAGGCTGTGCATCTTTCCAACCCTGACCATACGCAGCCAAACCAAGGTTCAACTTAGACGGGTCAACACCAGCGTTCACATACGACGCAACAATCGTGTTTAAACCAAGACCCCAGTTGTGGGCAGAATCGCCATACACGTTTCCCTGATGCCCAGTCTCAGTAGTCCACGAACCCCACAAGTCATAGCCTTGAATGTTTCCGTAATCGAGGCTCTGCCACAATTCAGGAGTGTTCCAGCCGCCAGCAGAAATAACGGTTGGGCTCGCTGGAATAAACGCAGAAATCTCGTAACGTTTATCTGAGTCTTCCTCAAGGTCATCAAGCTGCTCACGCAGTTCAGCAGCAAACGCAATAAAGTTCGCTTTGTCATTCACCGGATCAACAACGTTACCTACCTCTTGAGACCAGTCAGGGGCACCCGGCCACTCCCAGTCGAGGTCAAACCCATCGAAGATCCCAGCAGCAACACCCTCGCCGCCCTTGCCGTCAATCTCAGGCAAATCTCCCTTAATGTACAGGTCAATGCACGACTCGGCTAGACGCTCACGCGATTCAGGAGACGCCACAGCCGACGAAAAAGACTTAGACCACGTCCAACCACCCAACGACATGTTGATCTTCAAGTCAGGGTACAGCCGTTTCAGCTGCTTCAACTGATTGAAATTACCGGAAAGTTTCTGCTTCTTCTTATCGGCAACTCCCAGCACAGACTCAGAGGGCTTATACGATCGCATAAAATCGTTATACGCCTCACCAGCAGTTTCAGTCTCACCCTGCGCCGGTGCAGGAGTATCAGAAATGAAACACGTATACGGGTCAACGTCCTCCAACCCCTTAACGCCAGCGGCACGAGCAGCATCAAGAGCTTCTTGAGTGCCCGCAATATTACCGAACGAATAATTCAGGTGAGTCAGATTAGCTGCAGCCCCAGAATCCACCAATGCATTCTTAATCGACGCGCCAGAAGAATCACCAGAACGCCACTGACCGTAATAGCCAACATTCCTATAGCCATTAATCGTGGTCGTAGGGGCAGGCTCGTCGGGCGCCGCGGACGCAGGGGCCGCAGCAAACATGCTTAAAGTGAAGGCACTAACAAGTGCTGCACCAAGCGCGGGTTTTTGATGCGAAAACACACAAACTCCTTTGGTTGTGAAATGACGAGTGGTTAAGAAACCCATAACAAAAGGTTCCTAACAAACGTCACGCACATCCTCACACGGAATAAAACAACCCGCACCAGTAAAGGGGAGTACTCCATGGGGAGCAGAAGGGTGAAATAAAGATTTACAACCAATTACGGCGCTTAAACACCACAAACAACAAGCCGCTACTAACCGCCATCACAGCCAACGCAAAAGGATAACCCAACACCCACGACAACTCCGGCATCCTACGGAAATTCATCCCATAAATCCCGGCAATCAGCGTAGGCACAACCAAAATAGCCGCCCACGAAGAAATCTTCTTCATATCCTCATTCTGCTGCTGAGCAATAAGCGCAGAATTCACCTCAAGAATCTCACTCAACAACTCACGCAAACCCGCAGCACGCTCCATAGCCCGCGACACCCTACGCATCAGACGCTTCGTCTGCAAAGCCTCACGAGTATGCGGATCATCAACGCTCTCCAACTCGTCAACAAGCCCATCAAGCGCATCAGCAAAAGGAACAACCGCCTGCTGAAACTTTAAAACCTCACGCCCCAAACGATAAATATGCTCAGGCGCATGAATGTCCCCACCAAAAACCTGCAACTCAATGCCCTCAACATCACGCTCAAGATCCTCAGCAACCGACACATAACCCTGCGCAATACGCTCAACCACATGATAAAAAGCACCACGAGTGCCACTCTTAAACCGCGCAACCGCAACAGGACTATCTGCAACAACACCACCCGACGGCATACCCGAATGCCCAAGCACAAGAAGAAAACGCGGAGTCGTCACAATATGCAGTTCAGACAACTCAACACGCTCTCGAACACCGTCATACACGGCAGTCTTCACAACAGTCACAGACTGCTCGCCCACACGATCAATACGAGCACGCTGCGACGGCGACAACACATCCTGCTTCAACAACTCATCCAACGGCAACACCTCAGCAAGCAAACTCGCATGAAGAGCAGTCACCGACTCCACCGTCGCAACTAAAAAATGTTCACCATCATCACAAGCAACCAACGCCCCAGAAAGATCATGCAACGACACCTCATCGCACGAAACCCGCTCACCACGCACATAACGTGCCAACGTCACCCGAACATCATTGTCAGATACCGTGCGCATCACGCCTCCCGCAGACAATAGCCCTGCTTGGATACTACCCGCGCACACCACAACATGTACGACGAAGAAAAAACCTACGCCAAATCAGGATTCAAACCCACAGCACTACGCCACGACGACTCAACATGCTCCTGCACCAACCGCTCAAGAAGAACAAAATCCTGAGCAACCATCGCATCAAACAAACCCCTATGCTCCGCAAACATGTGCGAAACATCAGTGTGCTGAGTCAACAACCACGACATGCGCGCCTCAACAGTATGCATAATCTGCTGCAACGTATCCGAACTAGCGCAACTCTGCGCCAACGCATGAAACTGACCATTCAACAGCACAGCATCAGCCATACGACCCTGCTCAATAGCTAACTCAGTATCTGCAAACAACGCCCGAAACCGTCCAACCGACACCTCATCAAGCTTGAGCGCCAAACGCTTAAACAACAACACATCAAGCGCCGAACGAATCTCCACCAACTCAACAAGATCCTCACGAGACACCCGACGCACAAACATGCCCTTACGCGGCGCAACATCAACAAGCCCATCACGCACCAACTCACGCAACGCCTCACGCACAGGCACCCGCGACACATCCATCTCGTCGGCAAGCACACGCTCAACCAAACGATCACCAGGCTCATAACGACGCTCAACAATACGACGCCGCAACTCCGCATACACAGACTGACTCAACGTTTGATGCACAGAACCCAAAGATTGATCCATAAAAAACCCGACTCTTAACTCACAACACAACCGACCCGCCAATAAACCAAAATGCTAACGCCCACAAACCCAAAAACCACGCAAGCACAACAGCCAACACACACAAGTCACCCCGAAAACAAGCAACAAAACCACCCGACTGCAAACCCCATCTGCAAAAATAGGGGCATGTCGAATAGCCCACACGAACCCACAGAACTCACCACAGTAGAAATGTGGACCGACGGAGCCTGCAAAGGAAACCCCGGAATCGGCGGCTGGGGAGTATGGCTACGCTCAGGCAGCCACGAAAAAGAAATCTACGGCGGCGAAACAACCACAACCAACAACCGCATGGAACTCACCGCCGTCATCGAAGGACTCAAAACCCTCAAACGCCCCTGCACAGTAACCATCCACGTCGACTCAACCTACGTCATGAAAGGCATCACAGCCTGGATACACGGATGGAAACGCAACAACTGGCGCACCGCAGACAAAAAACCAGTCAAAAACGCCGAACTCTGGCAAGAACTCGACAACCAAACACAACGCCACACCATCACTTGGAAATGGGTCAAAGGACACTCCGGCGACCCCGGCAACGAACGCGCAGACCAACTCGCCAACAAAGGCGTCGAACAGGTGCGAGCAAACCCACAACACTGAACAAAGCCCCCAACCCCTCAAAAACGATAGCCTAGAGAAGTGATTGAGATAAAAAACGGGCAACAAATCGAAAAAATGCGCGAAGCCGGCCACGTCGTCGCAACAGCACTACAGGCCATGGAACAAGCCGCAGAAATCGGCATGACCCTACGCGACCTAGACGCCATCGGAGCACGCGTCCTCAAAGAAGCAGGCGCAATCTCGCCCTTCCTCAACTACCACCCAGACTGGGCACCCACACCCTTCCCTGGAAGCATCTGCGCATCAGTCAACGACGCCATCGTCCACGGCATCCCCAACAACTACACAATCCAAGACGGAGACGTCATCTCAATCGACTTCGGCGCAGTACTCAACGGCTGGTGCGGCGACTCAGCACGCACCTTCATCGTAGGCAACGCAGCACCCGAAGACACCGCACTAGTTGAACTCACCCGCCAAGCACTCTACGCAGGCATCGAAGCCGCTAAAATCGGCAACACAATCGGCGATATCGGCTACGCCATCAACCAAATCGCCAAGAAAAACAAACTCGGCAACCTCAACGACCACGGCGGCCACGGCATCGGCACCGAAATGCACATGGACCCCTTCGTACCCAACGAAGGACGACGCGGTAAAGGCATGAAACTACAAGCCGGACTCGTCATCGCAATCGAACCCATGTTCATCCTTGGTGGACGCGGCGACTACATGTACGACGACGACGGCTGGACCATCCGCTCCACCCGCGGCGGACGCGCAGCCCACTGGGAACACACAATCGCAATCACAGAAAACGGACCCGACATCCTGACAGCGGTATAACCATGGCAAACGGAATCAACGATCGCATCATCTGGATCGATTGTGAAATGACCGGACTCGACCTCGAACACGACGCACTCGTCGAAATCGCAGCAGTCGTCACCGACGCCGAACTCAACGTACTCGGCGACGGCATCAACGTCGTCATCAAACCACCCGCAGAAGCCCTCGAACACATGGGCGACTACGTCACAAAAATGCACACCGCATCCGGACTCATCCACGAACTCGACACCGGCGTAACCCTCGCCGAAGCCGAAACACTCATACTCAACTACATACGCACCCACGCACCCATCGCCGGAAAAAGCCCACTCGCCGGAAACTCAGTCGCAACCGACAAAATGTTCCTCGAACGCGACATGAAAAACCTCACCAACTACCTGCACTACCGCATCGTCGACGTCTCATCCATCAAAGAACTCGCCCGACGCTGGTACCCGCGAATCTACTTCGCCTCACCAGAAAAACACGGCGGACACCGAGCGCTCGCAGACATCCTCGAATCAATAGATGAGCTGCGGTACTACAGGGCAGCGATGTTCGTGCCACAGCCAGGGCCAGACACCCAAGCGGCACGAGCAGTAGCAGCACAAGTAGCAGACAGTGCCGTATCAGGAACAATATCCGTACCCTCCTCATACCGTGCCTGACAGCTGAAACCAGCCCTGCGCGCAGGCGTGGCGCGGATCACGTGCCGTCGGTTTTAGATTCCCTGCATAAAACAGGTATGCTTTTTACGTCGCGGTGCGAACCGCGAGTTCAACAAGCGCTTATAGGCTTATAAGAGCAACGTGAACATGGTGGGTATAGCTCAGTAGGTTAGAGCGCTGGTTTGTGGTACCGGAGGTCGCGGGTTCGAATCCCGTTACTCACCCCAATGAAGCAGAAGGCCTCACCCTTTGTGGGTGAGGCTTTCTCTTTTCATTCGCTAACTGGGCGCGGCACACGGCGCTTGCGTGGCCGGGCGGCATCCCACGCATCGATTGTTTCGGGCAGCCAGCCGCGAGTAGTGCCAATGAAAGCGTCAGGCTCCGGGAGTTTATAGCCCGCGATCGTGTTGCGCGTGACACCAAGACGCTCAGCGACCTGTAGCAGTGATAGGTATTGCACTGACATTTACTCCTCCTTTTTCTTTCTCATGTCTTGAAGCATGTCGTTAGTGATGAGCACTCCGGCAAGAACTGACAGTGCGGCTGCCACGTTGTTTTCTCCTATTGCTAGAAGACCTGCGAGGAGCGCTATCATGCTTGCGCTCATCTTGACTATGTTCATAATGTCCTGAAGGCTTATCGGTGGGGGTGGGAGCCACTATCTTTGGCTCCCACCCTTGTCTAGTTGTTCTTTAGTTTCGGGTTTGTTGACGAGAGTAAACCATTGGGTCCAGCGTTCAAAGAACAGATCTGAATAATCCGTGTTTTTATTTCTTTGCGTGACCGGATCGTTCCGGTTATTGGCTGTATTTGCTCTGGAAGCGGGCAGTAAAACACGAAATTCTTAATGCATGACTACAGCATTGCTTGTGATTGATGTACAGGAATCGTTTCGGAACTTGCCCGTGTGGGCGCAGGTGTCTAACCCGCATATTGTGCGCGACGTGATGACATTAGTTGACGCTGCACGCGCAGCACAGCATCCCGTGTACTGGGTTTGGCACACTTCACCACACAGCGGTACCGTGTTTGATCCTGCCCAAGGTTTCGTGCGCCCAATAGAAGGGCTTGACGTTCACGAAGATGAGCCGCAAGTAATTAAAACGTCACGGAACGCATTCACAACAACAAACCTCGCCCAGCAGCTCACTAAGGCGGGGGTCACCACACTCATGATTGTGGGAATCCAAACAGAACAGTGCTGTGAAACAACCACGCGAGTTGCAGCAGACCTCGGATATCAGGTCACCTTCGTCACGGAAGCGACCGCAACATTCCCAATAACTCGCCCAGACACCGGCGAAACCCTACCCGTTGATGCGATCATTGAACGGACGGAATATGCG
Source organism: Timonella sp. A28 (assembly GCF_051200815.1). Taxonomy (GTDB): domain Bacteria; phylum Actinomycetota; class Actinomycetes; order Actinomycetales; family Cellulomonadaceae; genus Timonella. The sequence continues at coordinate 280,552 of NZ_CP195159.1, forward strand.
CTCGCGGGACGTTTCGCACGCATCGCAACACTGGAAGAAGCGCTAACAACTTTACGGGCATGAACACTGCACCTTCTGTTTTAACTGACAACACGACTCGCACCCCACACGCGGTGCGAGTCGTGTTTGTGATTGCACCACACGTGCACCTGCTTGACCTAGCAGGTCCCGCACAAGTTTTCAGTGCTGTGTCTGAGCACTCCACCCAAACATGGGAGTTGTCTTACGTTTCCAGCGCACCATCAGTGACGTCTTTTCAGGGGTTGCCACTTCACGTAGAAACACGCTGGCCAGCCCTTGCACCTGAAGACATTATTGTGATCCCCGGCTGGCATGTTTGCAGCACAAACACAATCGGACACATCCCACGCGATGTATTAGAACACCTCATCCACCATCACGGGCGCGGCGGCACCATAATGAGCGTGTGTGCTGGAGCTTTTGCGCTCGCTGAAATAGGGCTACTTGATGGCCGAAAAGCAACCACCCACCATGACCTGCAACATCGTCTGGCCGTGCTCTACCCGCATGTGCAGGTCGTTCCTGACGTGCTGTACGTGAACGACGGCAACATTCACACCTCTGCGGGCATAGCCAGCGGAATCGACCTCTCACTGCACCTCGTTGCGCAACGCTTAGGGCCACAAACTGCCTCACGAATAGCCCGAGCAATGGTGATCTATGCGCGACGAAACGGGCACGAACCGCAAGACAGCGTCATGCTGCAACACCGTGATCACGTCGACGATCTCGTCCACCGCATCCAAGACTTTATTGAAGAGAACTACACCCAAAAGCTTCCCCTCACTGTCCTCGCAGACCACGGGAAAGTTAGTACCCGCACCCTTACCAGAGCATTCGCTCGAAGCATCCACATGACACCGCTGCGCTACCAACACATGATCCGTTACGAACACGCCCAACGACTCATCACATCAGGGGCAACCCGCGAAATCGCGGCACGCACAGTCGGGTTCGATGACGCCCGAATGCTCCGCACCCTCCACAACAGAACAACACGCGCCTAACCCTCTGCGCGCACACGCCACCTTTAACGCAACTTCCACCACTGCACACTAAACCCCCAAAACTCCTTGAAAACAATTCGCTTAAGGACGAAAAACCCTTCGTTTGTGCGTGCCCTCACCGATGCACACCGTGAGCATGGTAAAACGGCTAATATTGCGGTACAACGCACCGTTAACAGGAGGTCACAATGGCCGAACATAAAGACAATAACGTTGAAGGCACCCACCTCGGTGTCGACGCATGGTTAGAAACCGCAGACGCGCCAGCCTCGTCTCAAGGTTTTGTACCAGCCGCTCGAATCCTCGCAGGTGAGGAGCCGAACGACGACGTAGAAAGCACAGAAGAGCCCGAACAGGGCTAAGGGATGAAGTGATGGGGAACGCGTGGGACTTGTAGCACAGCACCAAAGCCTGCCAGCAATCGGAAGCACAGTCTTTGACATTGTCAAAGACTTACGCACTGATGCTGACTCGCTGGCGTTCCCCATTCCCGTATCGAGCGCAGAAGACGCACATAGCGCTAAAAAGCTTTTGCTTGCACAACTGGACGATCATTTGCTGCCGCGTCTTGCAGAGCTTTCTACGCCAGCAGTCGTTGTTGTTGCAGGGTCTACAGGCGCTGGTAAATCCACCATCACCAACTCTCTTGTTGGTGAAGAAATTTCAGATGCTTCAATCCTGCGTCCCACCACACTTGAACCCATACTTGTGGTGCATCCACGCGACGAAGAACTCATGCGCCGCAGTCCGCTCGTCGGCGAAGTACTCCTCAAAACGCATGAAGGAATACCTCGCGGAATCGCTGTGCTTGACGCACCAGATCTCGACTCCATTCGTGAAGAAAACAGGGAAACAGCGCGCCGTCTTCTCGAAAGCGCTGACTTGTGGCTATTCGTCACTACTTCTCAACGTTACGGTGACGCACTACCGTGGAAGACTCTTATTAGCGCTAAAGAACGTGGCACGTCAGTTGCGATGATCCTCAACCGCGCCCCGAAAGCTTCAGTGAAACGGGTACGCCTAGATTTGCATTCTCGTCTCCGCGATCACGGTATGGAAAAGACTCCGCTGTTTGTTGTTGAAGATCAAGGTCCGCACGAGGGGCTCCTGCCGAGTTCAGCAATCGCACCTATCCGAAACTGGTTGACCACTCTTTCCGGCGCAGATCAAGCACGCGCAGTTATCGTGCGTACGCTTCGTGGCGCGTTGGATGCTTTGCCGCCACGCCTCCTCGATTTAGCTACAGCAACAGAAGAGCAAGTTGCTGCCCAAGCAACAATCGACGACACAGCTAAAACGTCGCTCATGGCAAGCGTCGAAAAAATTCGTGCAGAAATCGCTGATCACACACTCTTTGGTGGGGCAGGGAACTCCCAATGGTCGCTTTTTGCCACTCAAGCGCGCCTCGATAAAGCAATCGGCCGGTCAGGTTACGTACAAGGCTCAAATCGTATCCGCCGCAAGCGAGAAGAAGCCGCTCAACAAGCACTGCCCTCGCTGCGAGAACTCATCATTCAAGCGGGAACAGACACAATCTTTGATGCTCGTCAGCATGTTAAAGCAGCACTCGAAGATGTTCCGGGTGGCACCCACATTGACGTAACCGCCTTTCCACCACGCACACTTACGATCGCTGAAGCGGTAGATGAATGGCTCAAGGACACCACCACAACTGTCGAACAATTCATCGCTGACAACGCAACGAAACAAGTAGCATGTGCTGTCAAAGGATTAAGCACGCCAGCGCTCACTACCATTCTTGTAGCAGCATCTCTTGGCTTAGACGACGCGCATGCTTGGAGTAGACGCATCCTTGGAAACGAATCAGATGCGATCGTCGAACAGGCAACAACCGCTCTTGCTGACGTTTACGATCGACTGATTCTGGGCGAATACGTTGATGTTGTTACTCAACTAGAGGCTTTGGACGTGCACGACGAATCAGCAACTCGAATTCGTGTCCGTGTAGCTGAATTAAAGAAGCTTAGATAACGTCGACCAGCGAGAGGGGACAACAATGAGTAGTACTGACGCACAACAGTATCGAGTTCAAGTCGCTGAGTTACGGGCAGCACTCGAAACGGGAAAACCATATTTACCGCTTGAGTTACAGAAACAAGGGTATGAGATTCTCAATTCTATTGAGAAGCGCCTCGATTTGGGTGTCGATCATACGATTGTTGCTCTTGCTGGTGGTACAGGTTCAGGAAAATCGTCAACGTTTAATGCGCTTTCGGGTTTGGAATTCGCAGATGTGGGCGTGTTACGTCCTACGACAGCGCGCGTGGCTTCATGCACGTGGAGTTCTGACGCGACAGCGTTATTAGATTGGTTAGAGGTAGATTCTGACCGCCGTATTTCTCGTGACACTGCGTTAGATGGTGAAGATCAGCGTGCGCTTCATGGCATGATCTTGCTTGATTTGCCAGATCACGATTCGGTTGCGGAGCACCATCGCACGATTGTCGACAAAGTGTTGCCGCTGGTTGACGTGCTCATGTGGATTGTTGACCCACAAAAGTATGCGGATGAAGCATTACATGCCGGATATTTGCGGGGTTTAGTGGGCACGGAAGCGTCCATGATTGTTGTGTTGAATCAGGTTGATACGATCCCTGAGCAGGGCCGGGAAACTCTTGTTGACGATATTGCTCGTCTGTTAGAGAAGGATGGACTCGATAAGGTTGAGATCCGCGGTATTTCTGCTCGGACGGGGGATGGAATCGCTGACCTTCGAGAAGATCTGCGTAGTGCGGTGAGTCGTCGCACGATGGCTTCGCGGCGGTTGCGTGACGAGCTTGTCCGGTTGGCGCGACTTATTGGTCAGCATGTCCCTGGTGGTGTCGCAACAGATTTGCATGCTACAGCTCGTGCAGAAGCAGACCGGTATCTTGTTGCTTCGGGTATTCCAGCGTTGGCAGATGATGTTTCTGAGCGTACGGCGCAAGGCCGGAGTGTGGGGGAGGCCCCGCATATTTCTGTTGCGTCGCCTAGTGCTGTAAACACGTTGCGTGGGCGTTGGATTGAACGTGTTACCGCACATATGCGAAGCCAGTGGGCGAAAGCTGTGAGTGCTGCGGCCGGTGAGTCGGACGAACTGAGTGCTGGACTGGAAAAAGAACTTGGCGCTGTTGAAGTGCCGTGGGGTCCTGTCGCGCATGCGAGTCGAGTGCCCGCAATTGTGGCGTGGTCTTTAGCAGCAGTGTTAGCTCTGCTGGGGGTTGCTGCACTTGTTGAGGTGGTCTTTACGATTCCTCTTGGTGTTGTGTTGCTTGGGGTAGCTGTTGTGAGTGCGCTTGTTGGGTTTGCTTTTGCTCAACGGCGGGCCCGCATATTGCGTCGTGCTGGCCGTGCTCGGGCGGAGGCGTTGCGGGATGCTGCGGCTGAGGCGGTGTCTCGTGTCCTTGACGAGGTGTTGTTTATCCCTGTGGCTAAAATTTTGCAGGCTCATGACACCGTGCAAAAGCATGTTATGCATGTGTCTGCGCCGCAATCACCTGCGCATGCGAAACCGGTGGAGCAGTCCGTTGAGAACAGCGGCAAAGCTTCCACACCTGATGACGCTGAGGCAAAGGCAACAGTGTAAAAAATATGCGCATCACGCTATTGCGCGTCGTTTCCTTGTGATTCTCGACGAGTCGCTCACAAAACATTGTGGACGATGAGCCAAAAGTTGCATTGACCGCGTAGGCTGGTGTGTTGAAAACAAGTCTAAGTCGAACACAAGGCGGACGAGAAGCCAGTGGCTGAGTTCATTTACACCATGTATAAGGCGCGTAAAGCGCACGGTGACAAGGTCATCCTTGATGACGTTTCACTGAACTTTCTTCCAGGCGCAAAGATCGGTGTTGTTGGACCGAACGGAGCAGGTAAGTCCACGATCCTCAAGATCATGGCAGGACTTGACCAGCCTTCGAACGGTGAAGCGCGCCTAGCTCCCGGATACACAGTAGGTATCTTGCTGCAGGAGCCTCCTCTTAACGAGGAGAAAACTGTTCTTGGAAACATTGAAGAGTCTGTTGCTGAGATTAAAGGCAAACTGGACCGCTTCAACGAGATTTCAGCTCTTATGGCTGAACCAGACGCTGATTTTGATGCTCTGTTGGCTGAGATGGGTGACCTGCAAGAAGCCCTTGACCACGCTAACGCGTGGGACTTGGACAACCAGCTTGAGCAGGCCATGGATGCGTTGCGTTGCCCTCCAGCTGACGCTGACGTGACAGTGCTTTCTGGTGGTGAGCGCCGCCGTGTCGCATTGTGTAAGTTGCTGTTGGAAAAGCCAGATCTTCTGCTCCTCGACGAGCCAACTAACCACCTTGATGCAGAGTCTGTGTTGTGGCTTGAGCAGCACCTTGCAACTTACCCTGGCGCTATCCTTGCGGTTACCCACGACCGTTACTTTCTCGACCACGTTGCAGAGTGGATCTGTGAGGTTGACCGTGGACGCCTCTACCCATACGAGGGTAACTACTCGACTTACCTTGAAAAGAAGCGTGAGCGTCTTGAGGTTCAGGGTAAGAAGGACGCAAAACTTGCTAAGCGTCTTGCAGACGAACTCGACTGGGTGCGTCAGAACGCTAAGGGCCGTCAAACTAAGTCGAAGGCTCGTTTGGCCCGCTATGAAGAGATGGCCGCTGAGGCGGAGCGCACTAGGAAACTGGACTTTGAAGAGATCCAGATTCCACCAGGGCCACGTCTTGGAAACGTCGTTATTGAAGCTCAGGACTTGAAGAAGGGCTTCGATGAGCGTGTGCTCATTGATGGTCTGTCGTTCTCGCTTCCACGTAACGGCATCGTTGGTGTGATTGGCCCTAACGGTGTTGGTAAGACGACATTGTTTAAGACCATTGTTGGGCTTGAACCATTAGATGGCGGTGACTTGAAGGTCGGAGAAACCGTCAAGATTTCTTACGTCGACCAGTCTCGTGGCGGTATCGACCCTGACAAGACACTGTTCGAGGTTGTTTCTGATGGTCTTGACTTTATTAAGGTCGGACAGGTTGAAATGCCTTCGCGTGCGTATGTTGCGGCGTTTGGGTTTAAAGGCCCAGACCAGCAGAAGCCTGCCGGTGTTTTGTCTGGTGGTGAACGCAACCGTTTGAACCTTGCGTTGACGTTGAAGCAGGGTGGAAACTTGTTGCTTCTTGACGAGCCAACTAACGACCTTGACGTGGAAACGCTTGGTTCATTGGAGAACGCTCTTCTTGAGTTCCCTGGTTGTGCTGTTGTCGTCTCGCACGACCGTTGGTTCCTTGACCGAGTAGCAACGCACATCCTCGCATATGAGGGTACGGAAGAAGACCCGTCGAACTGGTACTGGTTTGAAGGAAACTTTGAATCGTATGAGGCGAACAAGATCGCTCGTCTTGGTGCTGAAGCTGCGCGTCCTCACCGCGTTACTCACCGTAAGCTGACTCGTGACTAGTGAGTGAACATATATTGGGCTGGTATCTGCTATTGGGATGCCAGCCCAATAATGTTTTAAAAAGAAAATAGTGCGACTCGCGCGATTGAGAGTGCTCATTTCGCATCAATTGCAGACAATGCATATATGACTTCGCACGAACCGACCCCCACCGGATCAGACAAACGCACTGATCAGCCAGATGCGTATGCAGAGTCTGTCCCTGACGCTTCACTCGTCGCAGTTGTGCAAGAGGCCCGCACAATGCTGGAAAAGCTTCAGTTTCCGCTAGAAACAGCCGATGCGCCTCATGCGCGTAAGCAGGCGCAGCGCGCAGCGCGGCACATTAATGATTATTTACTGCCTCGTTTGGAAAACACGAATGCCCCTGCGGTAATTGTGGTGGGCGGTTCTACAGGTTCAGGAAAGTCGACACTTATTAATTCTGTGTTGGCGCAACGTGTAACCCAACCTGGTGCATTACGGCCAACAACACGTCACCCTACGCTTGTGCACAATCCGGCAGACAAAGAATGGTTTACAACGCCACGCATTTTGCCGAGTTTCGCCCGTGAATACACGCACACGCATTCGATTGGCGCGCATGAACGACACAGTGACGAATTGCGGCTTGTTTCCACGGATGCGATGCCACAGGGGATCGCCTTTATCGACTCACCAGATGTTGATTCTGTTGTCGACGAAAATAGGGCGCGAGCAACCCAGCTTTTCTTGGCCGCAGACTTGTGGCTTTTTGTGACGACTGCCGCACGTTACGCCGATGCAGTACCGTGGGCGGCCTTACAAGAAGCTGTGGAACGCGACGTACACGTAGCCATCGTCATGAATAGGGTTGCGCCCAATGACGACGACGTCGTAGCAGATTTTCGTTCCATGCTCAACAGCAACGGACTCAAACAAAGCCCTTTGTTTGTGGTGTATGAACAGGCACTAGACGACGGCATGGTGCCGCACAACGAAATAAACCATATAGCTCACTGGCTCGCAGACATTGCCACATCACAAGCGATGCGTGACGGGGCAATCACAAGCACCCGAAACGGCGCGATAGAGTCTCTTGCACACAACCTAGAAGAACTCGCTGTTCACGCAGAAACCCAGCATCAACGCCAAGACGAACTTACAGAAGCAGTCACCGCGCCATACGAACGCGCTCAAGAACATATTTTTGACGCTATGAAAGACGGCTCAATGCTGCGTGGTGAGGTTCTCACACGCTGGCAAGACTATGTTGGCACTGGCGAGTTCATGCGATCTGTGGAACAAAAAATTTCGCACACACGCGATAAAGTAGCAGGGTTCTTTCGCGGACGAGCAACCGCACCCCGCGTACAAGATGCAGTAGGGGACATCTTGCTTGCGGTGATAAAAGACCACAACGATACGGCTGCTTCACGCGCATATACGGCTTGGTTCCATGACAGCGCTGGAAAAAAACTGTTAAACGGCAACCAAGCTTTAGCCACATCAAGCACAGGTTTCACTCATGCAGTGGAATATCAGATACGCGAATGGCAAAGCGGAATATTGCACTTAGTGGAGGAAGCAGGAGCCCCTAAACGCGCACGCGCCAGAGCATTAGCGTTTGGCACGAATGGGCTCGGCGCAGCATTAATGACCGTTGTGTTTGCGTCAACGGGTGGTTTAACGGGCGCAGAAATCGGTATTGCTGGCGGCACAGCAGTAGCATCACAAAGATTCTTAGAGGGAATCTTTGGCGAGGACGCCGTACGAAGACTGGCTCAGCAGGCACAACACGACCTGCATCACCGAATCACTGTGTTACTTGACCAAGAACAGCAGCGCTTCCTTAACCTTCTAGATGCACTCCACCTTGACGACACAATCAGCCAGCAAACATTGACAGCTGCACAACACATACAGCAGCACATCCCGAAAAAACCAGAATTAGGGCTGTTCAGCGGAACAAAAAATCAGCCTGACCAACCCTTTGTTGGGGGAGTGTATGTGCCGATAGATAGTGCAGAAACACACCACACGCATCACGAAGAACATGCACCTACCTTGTCGCAAGAAACCTCACGACAACGGTGGTGGCAGGTTCTTCGTCGGTCGGACAAAGGTGATAAATCATGATGCAGCGTGCAGCAGACAATCGCGCGATTCGTCGTCTTAATCGTGAAGTTGAAACACGTGTGCGCGCCCTCGACGAAGCATTAGAAGCAGGCCGCGGGTGGCTGTCGCAAGAAACGATTGAAGCCGCAGAAGAACAATCAGCGATAGCGCGCGCCCGACTCAACATGTCCTTCGACCATACTGTTGTGGCTATTGCTGGCCCAACAGGTGCTGGAAAATCTTCGCTGTTGAACACACTGACGGGCACAACAAGCGCGCAGGTGTCCTCGAAACGGCCTACGACCGCCCAACCTCAAGCAGTCGTTTTTGAGCCGGCACATTTAGATAACCAACACGACAGTGCACAACTCTTAGACTGGCTCGAGATCCCACAACGGCACTATATTTCGGTAAGTGACACTGCTCGAGCAGCAAAGAAACTCACAAGCCTTCGTCTGGCATGGCGCAAAACAGAAGCCAGTGAAGACACCTCTGCAGCGGAAGAAACAACACTGCGTCAAGGACTCATCCTTGTTGATCTTCCAGACTTCGACTCCATCATGACAGCGCACCGAGTCATATCGCAGCGACTCACCCAACGCGCTGACGCAGTCATCTGGGTAACAGACCCACAAAAATATGCTGACGAAGCCATGCACGCCCAGCTCCGTGACTTTCACAACAACACCGACATGTACGTTGTGCTCAACCAAATTGACAGGCTGACAAAGGCAGACACAGAACAATGCCTAGCTGACTTGCGACGCATACTCGCACAACATGGCAATGACCATGCTACGGTCGTCGGCGTATCAACTGTTACAGGCGAAGGCATCTCAACGCTGGGTGCTCTTCTTGAACGCACAGTAGAGCGCAGAACAATCCAAGCGAATACGCTTACCGCACATATTCAACACTGTGCACAACTCATCTACAACGAATGCGGAAATCAACGCAAAGTCAGCACAGCTGACCGGCTCAACACAGAACTTGTTACTCAACTTAGCCATGCTGCAGGGGTCGATTCTATTGTTGATGCCGTATATGACTCATCGCTCAGGCGAAGCCACATCGCCACTGCCTGGCCGCTTACCGCATGGATTGCGAGACTACGACGAGACCCCCTACGCACTCTTGGATTAAGCCACACGTGGGGGAGCCACACGCGACCCCAAGAAAACGAACAGCATGCACGCTCCACAGATCATGTTGTTGTGCCCCGCACCGTACGATCTTCACGAGGCTTCTCACATACGGGAACGCAAGCACGCGCGCTAACCGCTGTACGAACCTACGTTGACCAGTCCACCCGGTACGGTCCGGAACAGTGGCGCATGAATGTTTCCGAACATGTGACACACGTAGACATCGTCGACGAACTCGATGCGGCGGTCGTACACGCCCCAACTATTACGTTGCCGCGTGCCCGCTGGTGGGGCCTCATATCTGCACTCAACAAAACCTTCCTTGCAGTACTCACCTTAGGTTTGGGGTGGCTCACCGTTTTGGCTATCGCCGCATACCTACGAATTGAAGTGCCGAGCACCCCAAACTTTGAAGGCTTCCCCATACCCACGCTTTTAACGGTGGCAGGACTTTTCCTTGGAGTGTGTACAGCGCTCATAGCTAGAGTGTTGTCCGTCGCATATGCGAGAAAAACATCGCGCACCATAGCGTATGAACTACATAAGGCAATACACGATGTTGCACACAAAAACGTTATTGAACAGGTGCAGAGCGCACGTAAACAGTTAGAAACATGCGCATTAGCTGCACTTGTAGCGGCACGCTAGCAACACATATTCAACCCTGCACGGAGAAGCAATGAGTACCAGAATAGAAATCCCAGTACATTTACGCTGGTCGGATATGGACGCTTACGGCCACGTCAACAACGTAGACATGATGCGGCTGCTAGAAATCGCACGTATCGAAGCGTTCTGGGCTTCAGAAACGTCCACTCATCACACAGGGATACTTGATGCCAGCCCCGGATCAGCGACAGCAACATTTGTCGCCCGTCAAGAAATCGAATACCTCAAGCCACTCACCTATAAGCGTGCCCCCATCATCGTGGAGTTGTGGATCGGACACATTGGTGGGGCGTCGTTAGACGTCTGCTACATCATTCGCGACGACACCCACGACGGCTCAACCCCAACCATCTACGCGCAAGCAATCACAACGATTGTTCTGGTAGAAACCGCAACAAACACGCCCCGCCGCATCTCAGCCCAAGAACGCGAAACATGGCTGCCATACGTGGACTTTCCCGTGAAACTCCGGCATCGTCGCCGTAGCAACTAAAAAGTGGCGCCCTCATCCAAGGACGCCACTTTCTATACGCGTTACGGCAGACGAATCATGCCTTCTTGAGCGGTCGTCGCAACAAGAGTCCCATCGTGTTGGAATACACGTGCAGAACCAAGTCCGCGTCCACCCTGAGCGCTCGGCGAATCTTGAACGAACAAGAACCAGTCATCTACCTGCACGTCACGATGCCACCAAATAGCGTGGTCCAAACTCGCTACAGAAAGACGCGGAGTGAGCCAACTTTCACCGAGACCACGCAAAATCGGTTCCAACATGATTTGGTCGCAGGCATAGGTGAGCAATGCACGGTGGGTTAACTGATCAGCGTCGACTGTACCGCGCGCCTTCATCCACACTGCTTGACGCGTCGTGCGCTGCGGACCCGGCTGCAAATAAATAGACGGTTCAACATGACGAATATCGAATGCGCTTTGACGGGTCCAAAACGCTGCCACCGGATGGTCGATAGTGGATAACACGTCATGTGTTGACGGTAGGTTTTCTGGCCGTTCCACATCAGGCATCTCTGCCGCTAATGCTCGACCTTCTTGGTCTTCTTGGAACGAGATAATTCCAGAAAGGATTGCTTGCCCGCTTTGATATGCGTGTGCTCGTCGGGCACTAAAAGACCCGCCATCGCGTAGCCGCTCAACAGCAAAGTCAATCGGCTGGTTAATGTTACCGGCCCGCAAAAAATATGCATGCAATGAGTGCGGCATACGCAAGGGATCAACCGTGCGCCCCATAGCAAGAATCGCTTGCGCCAAGACTTGCCCGCCATACACTCGGCCATTCGGCTGGTGCATGCTTTCCCCGGAATAAATGTCTTCGCCGGTTGCATCTCCGTGATATTCAAGGTCGAGCACGCGTAAGAGATGCGCGAGAGGATCCTGTTCGATAAGGCGAACATCAGGGGTGTAGGCAGTGCGCTGCTGTTTTTTAGGATCCTGAAAAGTCATAAACACTCCACACTTTGGCGAGTACCATACTCACGTTTACTCATCGAACGAATTCACTAGGGAATGGGCGGCACGTTCTAAATAGTCCCACAGCATTGATTCATACATGGGGGCGAGCCCTAACGCATCTACACCTGCACGCATGTGTTTCAGCCATGCGTCTCGAGCTTCAGGATTGACCTTATACGGTACGTGTCTCATTCGCAGACGAGGGTGTCCTCGTTCTTGTGAGTAGGTGTTTGGGCCGCCCCAATATTGTTCTAAAAATAATACAAGGCGACGTTCGGCAGGTTTTAAGTCTTCTTCGGGATACATGTCCCGCAGGAGTGGGTCGTCGGCGACCCCTTGGTAGAAGACCCGAACCAGCTTTTCAAACGTTTCTCGTCCGCCCATCGCTTCATACAGCGACTCACGGGTTGAACCATCTTGAGGAGATACTGTCACCCTTCAACTATGACAAAGAACCGACCAAATACACTAGACAACCCAAGTCAGATCAATCACATCAAGGATCTCCGGTAAGAAGTTCGCTGAGTGGCCATGTATCTCCGCATGTAAACGTTTGAGGTGAGGTAGCCTGAATAAGGTAAATATTCGTGCTGAAGACTTCGAGTTAGTTGTTATGCGTGGCAACTGTGAAGGGCTTTTGGCTGGCCGTGCGAATGCCGTTTGAGTCGGTGTGGTGCGCACAGAAAAGGGATGTGTCACATGATCGAAGCACAAAAAATCCTTGATGCGCTTGGTGGTAGTTCAAACGTTGTTGAACTGGAACCATGCATTACACGTCTTCGGGTTGAAGTTCGTAACGCGGACGCTATCAGCGAAGAAAATCTTAAAAATGCTGGTGCCTTTGGTGTTGTTCGTTCAGGACGAATCATTCAAGTCATTGTGGGACCTGAAGCAGATAACTTAGCGGTAGAGTTGCACGAAAAGTTGTAGTTGTGTCAAACGAACCGATAAGTATCGCGGCCCCGTTCTGTGGAACGGTGGTCGCGATGTCGCATGTTCCCGACGATATTTTTGCGCACAATGTCGTAGGGCCTGGACGTGCATTATTGCCCGAAACCACCAGTTCCATCGTTGACGTTAGAGCCCCTATTTCGGGGAATGTTACAGCTGCCTTACCTCATGCGTTCTCAATTGAATCCGGTAACTACAGTGCATTGGTGCACTTAGGTGTAGACACCGTGAACTTACGCGGCGACGGATTTACAGTGCATGTACGCGCAGGCGATTACGTGACACAAGGCGATGTGCTTGTCACTTGGGATGTCGCTGTTGCGCAACAGCATGGATATTCGCTGGTGTGCCCTATTGTTTTAGTGCAGGCTCAAGAAGACCACGTAACTTGGGTGGTTGATGAGGGTGATGTCGTCGCAGCAGACGAAATAATTATGCATTGGAGTGTTCCAACAGAAACAGCGGTGCACACTCACGAGACTGTGCCGGCACCGCTGTAAAACTGTTGTTAAGCAAGTGGGAGTTCTTTCGCGGTCATTTCTTCGCGGATTTTCTCGCGTAGTGCGCGGCTTACTTCCCACTGTTGAGCAGGTTCTGTGCGTGCTTGAACGGTGAGAGATAACGTTGTTGCGCTCATTGATTCGATGCCGCTTACTGTGGGAACTCCTCGAATATGACGGCCAACCTCAGGATCGTTTTTTACAGAGTGCGCCGCATCAGCCAAAGTTTCCCGTACCGTATTGAGGTCGCAGGTGTATGGGACGTTGACTTCAATGGCTGCCACGGCCCAGCCGTGTGTTTTGTTTCCTACCTTCAACACGTCACCGTTGCGCAAGTACCATAGGGTCCCGTCTCCATCACGGACTTTTGTGACTCGTAAAGCAACAGATTCTACTGTTCCCTGCACATCACCAATTGTTACTTTGTCGCCAACACCATACTGGTCTTCCAAGATTAAGAAGGTTCCAGAAAGAAAGTCTTTCACGAGTGACTGTGCACCGAAACCTAAGGCAACACCTACTACACCCGCAGATGCAAGTAACGGCGCAATAGGGATGCGTAACGTATCCATAATCATTAATACTGCAGATGCCCCAACAATCACTGAGACAGTTGAGCGTAAAACAGACCCTATTGTGCGGGCGCGCTGTGCACGGCGGGCAGTTGTGAGGGGGTTAGTGGTGAGGAGAGATCTCCCAATTTCGGAGGAGCCAAATAAGGGCTTGTCTGTTCCATTGGCTATTCGCTCCGACAAATTTTTGATAAGTTTCCGCGAAATAACAAGAACAACTGAAGCTAAAACTACAATGATGAGGATGCTTAGGGGGACATCAAGAAAGAACTCCCACCATTGCGCAGCAGTCTTTCCCAGAAAAGTTGCAGTGTGGTCACCATTGGAGGCGGCTTGGAAGACCGCTAGAGTGGGCAAATACATACCGTAAAGACTACTCACAAGTGCAGTAGTTGGTGAACAGGTTCAATCGCCAGGAGAACCGTCGCTTTCTGGCACGATCGAGTTGTGGAAGAGCAAGCTGTGGACCAGAAATCAACTTTTAGTGTTGAAGAATTATCGCAAGCACACGGAGTGTCTTCAACGCGAACCGATGCGCATGGGAACGAACACCCCCTCCCACAGCGTGCTGTGGTCCAGGTGCTTCGCGCATTGGGTGTTGACGCGTCAACACCTGAACGTATTGAGGTGGAAAGCCTAGCGCTGGTCGACGACGAATGGCGCCGTATGCTTCCAGAAACTCTTGTGCTTGTTTCTGGACATACCTACAACCTTCCCGTACATGTTCATCACGGTGAAACAGTTGTGGCGTGGCTTGACGACGACACCGGCCGGCACGTCCAAGACCTCACCCAACTCGATGTTTATGTGACCCCACGGACTGTTGAAGGCCGTGAAGTAGGACGCGCAACGTTTGAACTTCCGGTCAACCTGCGTCCAGGTCTCTACACGATCAGAGCCCGCAGTGAATCAGACCAAGCCCGTTGCCTACTTGTGGTTCGCCCCTCATCGATGCCTTTTTCACGATCTCGTGGATACGGTTTCGCGTATCTCCCGCACTCGTTACGGTCTGAAAACTCGTGGGGTATTGGAGACTTCCAAGACATCGCTGATACCGCGGTGTTGTCTGCTTTACACTCCAAAACAAACTTTTTGCGTATCGGTTCCGTGGGCATCGGACAAGATTCTCGATGCCCAGAAAGCAACAGATACATTGACCCGATCTATATCCGCATCGAAGCGATCCGTGAAAGCGGATATGTTACCTCGGCTGATCGTTCACTCATCGAATGGTCATATGAACCTCTCGAACTCGAAGAAGGGGCAGAAGCCCCTCGCGTCATTGACCGCACAACCGTATGGCATGCAAAGCTTTCTGCATTAAAAATTATTTTTGGTGTCCCCAAACAGTATGCGCGGCAAGTGTCATTCCAAGAATTTTGTGAATCTGGGGGAGCCGACCTACACGAGTTTGCCCAATGGTGGCTCACCCAACACCCAGAAGCGACACTGGAGCACAGCACAGAAAGTTATCGTCGCGTGCAGATAACTGCACGCGACATTGAGTTCGCAAAATGGCTGCAATGGGTCGCCAGCCAGCAGCTTTCAGGCGCGCATAGCGAAGCACAACAAGGCAGATCACGTGGCTTAGTCCGCGAAATGTCCGTCGGTATCGGGGTAAACAGTTTCGACGCATTAGCGTTAGAAAACGCTGTCATTCCACACTTTGGTGTTGTGAACTGGTACGAGCAGTTCGTAAGTTTAGAATCAGCGTTTGCCCCACTGCACCCAACCCGCCACAAACGCCGAATCGCAAACCACTACATTCGCATGATGAAATCATTGGAAGGAACATGCGCGCGGGTCATCTTCAACCACGCTGACTTAATTTTCCGCCAACACTGGGCACCAGAATCAGGAAACGTTGACGACTACGTTGAAGTAGCAACAGACTTCGACTTGATCTTGGGCGTTCTCGCAGTAATGAGCGGACAAACAAAAATCGAAATCCTCTTTGACGCTGCAGGCCTCGAATCATGGATGTTCGAAGAATTAAAATCACGCGGTTTCGGTATTTCGGTGCGCTGGGACATCGCCGGAATGCAACCACCCGTCCACAACATTGCAGGCATCACAGATATTTCTGTAGGTGACATGTACGGTGCCCCGCTTGCCGGCATCCTCAGCGGAGAAGACATCGAACTGCGTGAACGTTTAGGAGTCGACGACGAACACGGCTACACCGGCGCTGCCCGAGGAATAGCTCAGCAACGCCGCGACCATGTTGTTGCCGCTTTGGCACAGCAAGGACGACTCAGCAGCCAACTGACGGAACGCGAACTCATAGAAGCCATTTATGCGTCATGCGCACAATCAGATGCACCTTCCGTGTCGATTTCTCTTACCGATGCAGTCGGCGAACGTCGAGCTATGAGCGTGTCTCAAGCCGACGACCAATATCCGCAATACAACCTACTCGTTAATGACTCCTCAGGGTCTCCTATAACAGTGGAGAACCTGTTTGATAGTGCTCGCGCCCGTCAACTGCTATCGCATATTGCAGCGTTACGGGAAAGCCGAGGCTATAACAAACGTGAGGCAGCTATTTCTTTTTAACCTTGTGGGTTTGGGCTTTCTTCAATGATCCGTCTTCGTTGAAGTACTCCCAGCGTCCTACTTTTTCTCCACGTACAAATGTTCCCCGGTCTAAGATGCGGCCGTTGGCGAAGTAGCGCACCCACGGCCCTTCTTGGAGGCTTTCAACAAAGTTGCCTTCTTGTAAGAGCCCTCCGCGCTCGCGGAACCACACCCATGGTCCGTGAAGTTGGTCGTTGAGGTATAGTCCCGCAGATTTGACGCGTCCGCCTTTAAACCAGAACAGCCACGGGCCGATGCGGTGTGTCCCAGATACGGCGCCGTATCCGGAGCGGTCACCTGCTGCGAACATTTCTGTGGTGATGGAGGCCCCCGCAGCGTTTACTTGCTGCTCGATGTGCTCTTCGATGGTGTTGAGAATTGTGGTGACTGTGAACTGCGAAGATTCTTGTAAATCGTTAGCAGCACGAATGTGGGTGCGAATCGAGTAGGCAAGGTTGGCGTCGCGTAATGCGCCAAAGTAGTCCTCTAAAGCAAAGCGAAACTTTGCCCGATGCTGTAAGGCAAAACTTAATGATTCAAGTTCCGTGGTTTCTGGATTTTTGATGAGCCATAGGCTGTCTGGTTGTGTGGGTATGCACGCATCAAAGAGGTCTTCTGCGAGGGCTTCTTTGTTTGGGTCATCGCCTGAATTTGCGTGTAGTGCTATTGCGAGGCGAAGCGCGGTGCGCCGTAATTTGGGTGGGACTGTTACCAGAGCGGTGGGGTTATCTAAGTCGTCTAAGATGTCTTCGCCGCCTGCACGTTTCAGGCTGGTGCGGGCTACTTCTTCTGCACGGCTGTATTGGCCGGAGACACGCAACCAAAAGATAAGTTGAGGGGCCAGCGCTTTTTGTTGTTCTGGCGATAATTGGGCGGCACGATACTGTGCGAGCAGTGTGTTTGCGTGGTTGGTTGCTGCTTCTGGGTCGTCAGCTACTTCACGCAGGGTGTGCGGGTCGAAGTGGTATGTGGGCGTCACCATGATTTAAGGGTAACGCGCAGGGTGGGGTAGCGATGTAATCGTGTACCCCACCCTGACGTGTTTACTTGTCTGCGGCAGTTACTTTGAGTGCACGCTCAACGCCGGCAAGGTTTTCGACGATGACGCGGCGCAATGCTGGTGGTGCGTCGTTGTTGTCGTCGAGCCAGCGCTGTGTTGCGTCGCGCAGTGCTTCATGTGCGAGTGGGCTTGGGTAGAAGCCTTCCAGCATTTGTGAAGCGATGTGGTAGGAACGTTCAGCCCACACGCGAGTGACTGATTCGAAGTATGGTTCGACGAGTTCAGTCAGTACGGCCGGGTCGTGAACGTGGTTAAATCCGAGTCCGGTTGCTCGCACAATCGCATTTGGTGCGTCTGTGTCGACGAAGATGGAATCGAATGCGGCACGCTTTGCTTCGACGGTTGGTTGTGCGGCACGTGCACGCGCTGCGGCTTGGCGGCCATTTGCGGTGTTGTCCTGGGCGAGGGCAGCATCGATGTCGTCGTTTCCTGCTTTACCGAGGAGGACGAGGCCTTCAAGGAGTTCCCAACGCAAATCTGTGTCGATGGTGAGGCCCTCGAGGCTGAGGGAACCGTCAAGCAGTCCAGAGAGCACGTTAGCGTGGTCGTCGGTTGCTGGGGTTGCTGCAAAGAACTTCACGAACTGGAACTGTGCGTCTGATCCAGGTTCTGCGTCTTGGGCGAGGTTCCACAGCACATCTGCAACAAGAACACCAGCGGATGCGCGACGTTCAGGGGCAACATAACTGTGTGCGGTCAGCAAGAGTTGGCTGAGCGCGGCACGAATGGTGGTGGATTCTGTTTCCCCAGCGATGTGGTTAAGAACCAACGCTACATAGTCTGATGCAGGGAATTCAGCGTCACGGGTTGCATCCCACAACGCTGCCCAGACGAGGGAGCGAGCAAGCGGGTCGGTGATTGATCCAAGGGATTCTTTAGCGACGTGCTGTGACTGTTCGTCGAGTCGGATCTTGGCGTATGCCAGGTCGTCGTCGTTGAGCAGAATCAATGCCGGGCGGGTGAGACCAACGAGTTCTGCCACGTCTGTGAGTTCACCGTCAACATCGAGTTCGACTCGGTTGGTGCGGACCAGTGCGCCGTCGGCGTCAAAGTTGTAGAACCCGATGGCCATGCGGTGGGGGCGGATTGTTGGGTAGTCTTCTGGTGCGCTTTGAGCGATAGCGAACGAGGTGATTGTGCCGTCCTCGTCTGTGTCGATAACAGGACGTAGAGTGTTGACACCAGCGGTTTCCAGCCACAGACGCGACCATGAAGAGAGGTCACGGCCAGATGTTGCTTCAAGTTCCGTGAGTAGATCTTTCAGTTCCGTGTTGCCGTGCGCGTGCTTCTTAAAGTATGCGGAAACACCCTTCATGAAGGATTCGAGGCCAACCCAAGCAACAAGCTGCTTGAGCACCGAGCCACCCTTAGCGTATGTGATGCCGTCAAAGTTGACGTATACGTCTTCGAGGTCGTTGATGGTTGCAACGATGGGGTGAGTGGAAGGTAACTGGTCTTGACGGTACGCCCACGTTTTTTCCATGGCGTTGAATGTCGTCCAGGCGCCTTTCCATTCGGTTGCTTCCGCTGTTGCGAGGGTAGAAGCCCATTCCGCGAATGATTCGTTAAGCCACAGGTCGTTCCACCACTTCATGGTGACAAGGTCACCAAACCACATGTGTGCGAGTTCGTGCAGCACCGTGACAACACGACGTTCCTTGACCGCATCGGTGACTTTAGAACGGAATACGTAGGTTTCGGTGAACGTTACACACCCAGCGTTTTCCATTGCGCCAGCGTTAAACTCTGGCACGAAAAGCTGGTCGTACTTGTCGAACGGGTATGGGTAATCAAACTGGCTTTCGAAGAATTCGAACCCTTGACGAGTCTTTTCAAAAATGTAGTCGGCATCCATGAACTGCGACAGCGACTTACGGCAGAACACACCAAGCGGAATGATGCGTCCGTCAGATGACGTCAATTCTGAGCGTTGCACATCGTAAGGTCCAGCAACAAGCGCAGTAATGTACGACGACATACGTGGTGTTGGCTCAAACGCCCACGTTGCTTTGCCTTCGTCTAGAACAGTTGGTGCAGGCGTGGGCTGGTTGGATACAACTTCCCACGCGGCAGGTGCAGTAACAGTGAACTGGAATGTTGCTTTCAAGTCTGGCTGTTCAAAAACTGCAAACATGCGTCGTGAATCAGGAACCTCAAACTGGGAATACACATAGACTTCTTCATCTACCGGGTCCACAAAACGGTGCAAGCCCTCACCAGTGTTCATGTATACGCACTGCGCTGCCACTTCAAGGACATTCTCTGCGGCAAGCCCATCCAACGCGATGCGTGATTCTGCATACACGCGTGCAGGGTCAAGTTCAACGCCGTTCAAAACAACGGCGTTTACTTCAGCAGCGATAAGGTCAACAAACGTTGACGAACCAGCTTCAGCGGTGAAGCGGATAGTGGTGCGTGACTCAAAAGTCGTTGGGCTAGTCGTTAAGTCGAGGGCGATCTCGTAGGACTCGACAGCAACATTCTGTGAACGTTCCTGCGCTTCGGCGCGCGTGAGGTTCTCTGCGGGCATGTAAGCCTCCTAAGTGAAAAGTGGGTATGGTGCATTGTCCCACGAAAAAAGAACCATATGATCATGCGGGAATGCACACACTGCTGTGGTTGTTACCCAAATGGCATCCACACAGAGTGCCACACACACTACGTAAAGGAATGACACATGGAATCAAACACCCACAACGTCGCTGATTTTTGGTTTGACCCACTGTGCCCGTGGGCGTGGATGACCTCACGGTGGATGGACGAAGTCGCCCAAGTGCGTGACGTTACCGTGCGCTGGCATGTCATGTCCTTATCGGTCTTAAACGCCGACCGTGAACTACCCCCGCATTACCGCGAACTTATGGACGACGGTTGGGGTGGAGTGCGCACACTCATTGCAGCCGCACACCACCACGGCGAACAGGTCTTAAAACCGCTATATGACGCTATTGGCACCCGCTATCATCCGCAGGGACGCACCGACCGCAAGCAAGTAGTTATTGAGGCATTAGCCGAAGTAGGGCTCCCCGAATCCCTCATTGACGCATACGACTCAACCGACTACGACGAAGAACTCACCTTGTCCCACAAACAAGGAATCACACTTGTCGGAGAAGACGTAGGAACACCCATCGTTGCTTTTAACAACACCGCCTTCTTCGGGCCGGTCGTTACCCCCACCCCACGTGGAGAAGACGCCGGAAAACTATGGGACGGCTGCGTCCTCGTTGCTTCAACCCCTGGATTCTTTGAATTAAAACGCACACGGACAACAGGACCTATCTTCGATTAACTCCACAACACCGCAGATCGCAAAGTTGTGGGGGACTGGTCACCACATTGGCGTTCCCAACTTGCTATCCGCCACAGGTAGGTTAGTGGAGCACGTCAGCGAAAAAGATCGGTACATATGTCTCAGCATTACAACAACCAACAAAACCAGCCGTGGCTTTCGCGGTTGTCATTGAGTCAACTGAATAAAGTCATCATCGCTATCGTCGTTATCGATGCATTCCTTATCATCTCCGCGATAGTTCTAGCCGGAAAAGCATTATCTTCCCCGTCAACGCCTCAAGCATCCTCCATCACTACCCCAGCAACACCCAGTGATAACGGAAACAACGGCGAAGACAGTACAGATACTACAGATAACGATGCCGAGTCAGACCCAGACGATGACGAAAGCCCAACCGTCGCACCAGTCATGTTTGCCAGCCCAAGCGGAAACATTTGGTGTGACATTTCCTCCGAAGGAGCTACCTGCTCTATAGCTAAACTCGGCCGCAAACCTGAAAAAAATCAGGCAGGATGCCAAGGCTATATCGGGTATGTTGTGAAGCTATCAGACAACGGCACAGAACTACCTTGCATAACCGAAAATGAAGTACCCAAAAAAGCAGAGAAAAGCGTAACGGTACTCAACTACGGAAGCCGCCAAACAGTACATAACTTCACCTGCGAATCCTCCCAATCAGGAATGAAATGCCTAGACACAACCTCTAGCCGCGGTTTTAACGTAGCCCGCGCAGGAATCGCAACCTTCTAACACACCCGTGTCAACCACAAAGGGTGGTTACCCCACACTGTGGGGTAACCACCCTTTACCTATAGATCACACACTACGATCTACCAGATACGAACACGATCCTGCGGCGCAACATACAAAGCATCACCCTCAGAAACATCAAACGAGTCATAAAACTCATCAACATTCGCGGCAATCTGATTGCACCGGAACTCAGCCGGAGAGTGCGGATCCGTTGCCAAACGCTGCACCATCAGCTCATCATGCATCTTGGTTTGCCACACCTGCGCATACGAGTAGAACACACGCTGCGCACCCGTCATACCATCAATCACAGGGGCATCCTCAAGCGAACCACCCAACGCGATAGCGTAAGCCTTCAACGCAATAGAAAGCCCACCAAGATCACCAATGTTCTCACCAATAGTAAGAGCACCATTAACAGTGTGCTCGTCGCTCAACTGCTGGGGAACCAAAACGTTGTACTGTTCGATAAGAGCCTCAGCGCGCTTCTCAAACTCTGCACGGTCCTCCGCCGTCCACCAATCCTCAAGCTTCCCAGAACCGTCATACTTTGAACCCTGATCGTCAAAACCATGACCAATCTCGTGCCCAATCACAGCACCAATACCACCAAAATTCGCGGCATCATCAACATCAGGATCAAAGAACGGAGGCTGCAAAATCGCTGCCGGGAACACAATCTCATTCATCCCAAAATTGCAGTACGCATTAACCGTCTGAGGAGTCATAAACCACTCATCACGATCCAACGGCTTACCAATTTTGTTCAACTCACGCAACGTTACAAACGCTGCAGAACGACGAGCATTACCAACAAGATCAGCTGAATCAATGTGAAGCCCAGAATAATCCTTCCACTTCACCGGATACCCGATTTTCGGAGTAAAAGCATCCAACTTAGCTAACGCCTTAACCTTGGTGTCCTCACCCATCCAATCCAGCTCAGTAATGGACTGGCGGTAGGCCTCAATCAAATAATTGACCAGACGATCCATCTGCTCCTTATGCGAAGGTGGGAAATGCCGGGCAACATACACTTCACCAACAGCCTCACCTAACGAACCTTCCACCATCGCGACACCGCGCTTCCAGCGCTCGCGGACAACTTTTGCGCCGGATAGTGTGCGGCCGTAGAAGTCGAAGTTTTCTTCTACAAATTCGTCTGTGAGGAGTGGCGAACGCCCAGAAATAATGTGGAAGGTAAACCAGTCGTTCCATTCTTCAAGCGGTGCAGAAGCCCACACGTCTGCAAAACCAGTAAAGAAGGAAGGTTCCCGTACAACAACTTTGTCTAGGGAACCGGCTGGAACATTCACGCCGTCACGCCATGCTGCAAAGTCAAAGCCTGGCGCTAGCGCAATGAGCTCGTCAAAACTCATAGGGTTGTATGTCAGCTCTGAATCACGGTCGCGGACGACATCCCAGTGGTGCGCTGCTAGTTTGGTTTCTAGGGCTAGAACACGTGCGGCTGCTTCGTTAGCGTTCTCATCCGAGGCGCGGCCAGCGAGCTGCAAAATACGTGCGATGTGGGCAACATATTTTTCCCGAACTTCAGCATATTTGTCGTCGCTGTAATAGGTTTCGTCTGGTAGCCCAAGCCCACCCTGATACATGAATACAACGTATTCTTCAGGATTTTTTGAGTCGTTGTCGACGTAGAAGTTGAACGCGTTAACTCCACCTGTTTGCTGGAGTTCCCCAAGCGCGCGGGCACGCTTTGATAGGTCGGTGAGACCATCAATGATTGAGAAATCTGCTTCTAACGGAGATGCCCCTAATTCATTGATGCGGTCAGTGTTCATGAATGAGGCGTATAAGCCGCCGATCTGCTGCTCTACGCCGGATAGTTCGGCAAGTGGTTTTGCTGCAAGATCAGTGATGATGTTCTTTACGTTTTCTTCGGCTTGGTCGAAGAGACTACGGAAAGCACCGTCTGACGCACGATCATCTGGGATGACGTAGGAGTCAATCCACGGACCATTTACGTAACGGTAAAGGTCGTCTTGAGGGCGAACGGAAGTCGAAAATTCGTTACTTTTGATGCCACTGCGGAGCGCATCCGTGCTGTTAGGAGTCATGCAATAACACTAGAACATCGGTGCAATGTTATTGAAGGAGAACATGTGTGGGTTCGCTGATTGAAGAACCCTATGTGTACTCGCATGTGCAACATCACCGTACGAGAGCGCTGAAGAAGACCCAAAAACGTCAACTCTGAGGCATGATGGAGGTATGCGAGTACATATTGCTTCAGACCATGCAGGCTACGCGCTCAAAGCCTATTTGGTGGCGTTCCTGTCAGAAAAAGGCCACGATGTTGTGGACCACGGCGCACATGAATACGATGCGTTAGACGACTACCCGTCCTTCTGCTTTGAAGCAGGTGAGGCTGTTGTCTCAGAACCGGGTTCACTCGGTATTGTGATCGGTGGTTCTGGTAACGGTGAACAGATCGCGGCAAATAAGGTTAACGGTGTCCGCGCCGCATTGGCGTGGAACATCGACACCGCTCGACTAGCGCGTCAACACAACGACGCTAACGTGATTGCTATCGGAGCGCGTCAACACACTGTTGAAGAGGCAGCCTCATTTGTTGAAGCGTATTTGGCTGAGCCGTTTAGTGGAGATGCACGCCACCAGCGACGCATAGATCAGTTGTCGGCATACGAGGTAGAACGCTCTTAAATGCCGGAAGGACATACCGTTCATCGCCTCGCCCGCACATTCACTTCATTGTTTGTGGGCGAGGTGATTACTGTTACGAGCCCACAAGGCCGATTCGCTCACGGTGCGGCACTCCTTGACGGTCTTGTGCTTGTACAAGCCGAAGCTTTTGGGAAACAAATGTTTCTGGGGTTTGGCGAATCCACGCACGTGGGCCAGGAAGATTTGTTATGGTTGCGCGTTCATTTAGGACTGTATGGTTCATGGACATTTACGGGTGATGGGACAGTGCGTGTAGCGCATGCAATTGGCGCACCTCGTAAACGTATTGGTGAACGTGAACTCGTCATGAGTGATGGTACTCAAGAGACCTTTGTAACTGAGGTGAATGATGCGTGGGAGCCACCGGAACCGCGCGGGCAGGTGCGAGCAAGATTCATTGGAGAGCACGCTGTCGCAGATCTTACTGGACCAACCGCATGTGAGGTTCTCACTTGGGATGAAACACGTATTGCTGCCGGGAAGTTAGGGCCAGACCCAATTAGGCCTGACGCAGATGCAGAAAAATTCATCAGCAAAGTCGCGAAATCACGTACTGCAATTGGCGCTCTTCTCATGAATCAAGCAGTCATCGCAGGCGTCGGAAATATTTACCGTGCAGAGGTTCTTTTCCGCCATAATGTGTCGCCGTTTATGCCCGGTAGTAGCGTTCCGCGCGAAACAGTACGTGCGATGTGGGACGATCTCGTTGTCCTGATGGAATACGGCGTGACCTATGGCGCGATTGTGACAACAGAGCCGGAAGATCGTCTTAAAGGTGTAGATCTGAGTGGCGTCATGGAAAATCGTGCCATTACTCGACAAAATACGGATGATGAGCCTGGCGCGGTTCCACGTGAGCAGTCGTTTTATGTGTATCACAGGCAGGGACAACCGTGCCGGATCTGCGGCGAACCGATTTCCCTTGGTGAGATGCAAGCACGAAAACTGTATTGGTGCCCACGCTGCCAAAAATAGTTCGTTCTGTATAGAAACAAATGATGGGGTGCACTGCGTTGAGTGCACCCCATCATTTAATGACGCTAACTAGAAGACCCAGCTCGACATTGGCGCAATTGGCCAGCCGAATGCTACAGAAGCACGAATGCCAGCCTGCTGGTTGTGCACGGTTACTTGGCCGGAAGCAGCCAGTGAAGCAAGGGATACCCCACCAAGATAGATAGCGCCGAGTTCGCGCACATTGAGGCTGATGTCTGCTGCATCAGTTGTAGCTGTTACTGTTGCCTGTTCAGTTCCGTCTGCTCCACCGAACGCTGGAGCTGAAACGCGCCAGCGACCATTATTTTGTGGCAGTAGCGGGTCAGTAACTTCAAGGACGACATCAACGTCTGCTGCATACTGTCGTTGAGCTAAAGCCTTGTGCAGATCAATGATACGAGTCCATACGTTATCGACATGATTCATGCTGATTGCACGGTTGTTTTCTAACAAACCGACGATTGGGTCATCGACGGGGATCATGAAAGCCGTGACAGTGCTAGTGAGGTCAAAGTCGGTGATAACTGACCACAGTTTGCGTGATGCTGCAGGGTCCAATGCGACTACTTCACCCGCATTGACTGCCCCTGAAGGTCCGGTATTTTCCCAGTTAGTTTTGCGACGGAAGCGTGCAAAACCAACAGGTTTTCCAGAGCGTTCCACGATGACAATACGTTGTTGTTCGTTGCCTGTCGAAAGATCTACGTCAGAGTGCATGTAACTGATGAGGCCTGGTGTCTCACGCAAAGCCCACCCAGGACGGTTCAGTCCAGTACCACCAACATTTTGTCCGCCTTGTGCATGAACTTCTTCAATGAGTTGTTGGTGTTCGTCAGGTGAGTACGTTTCAATGCGGATTGTTAGGTCTGCGGTTTCGTCGTCGTTAAAGAGGGGACGTAGTGCAGCTCCACGACCTATAGTGCACCTGAGATCATATGAAGCGAGTCCATACCCAAACCGACCGTAAATTGTTGGTTCAGCGGCAAAAAGCGTAGAGATAACTTCGCCGCGGTCTACACAGTCTTGTAAGTGTTGAGTGATCATTGAGCGGAGCAGTCCTTGCCTGCGATATTGCGGGTGCACTCCAACCCATGTGAGTCCGCCGCATGCTACAGAAGAACCGGGGACTGGGAAATTTTGATATTCGTATGAGGCATGACAAGCCACAAAGCGTCGATCTTCAGTTGTTACTACCCGAGTGCGACTTAACTCAACGGGTAGTGGACGTTTCATATATTTATCGATGTCAATATCAGAGGGGAAAACCCATAGGTCAAGATCGATAAGTGCTCGTTTATCAGCTTCAGTTAATTGGGTGTATGAGAATCCATGTGGAAGGGTCATAGAGCAATCTGACCATTGGAAATATTCCCTATCAAGTTATTTTTTCTGATTTAACGATTGTGCTTTGACGAGTGCTAATGCTGCTTCGAGAGGGCCATGAACCAAAATTGAGGTGACAACAGACTTCTCCCAGGCATGTAGGTTGGCTGCAATTCGTTTGACTGGGCCAATGAGTGCGACCTCATCTATAAGTTCGAGAGGAATGGCGTTCGCTGCGTCATCAGTTTTTCCTTGCTCATACAAGGACGCGACGTCAGCGCATACTTTCGCATATCCGAGACGTTCGAGCGCGGCCCTATGAAAATTAGCTTTTTTGGCACCCATGCCACCTATATATAAGGCAAGAAAAGGCCGTATCTGCTGGGCTGCGTGCTCGACGGACTCATGGGGGACAACAGGAACAGTGGCATTCACTTCAAATTCTTGTTGAGGGGAGAGCGCATCGGGTCGACGTGCGAAACCTTCAGCAAGAAAATCGCGAAATCCGTGATCGAGTGTGGGGGAGTAGAGAAAAGGAAGCCAACCGTCACACAGTTCTGCTGCTAAAGCAATATTTTTTGGGCCTTCTGCGGCAAGATGTATGGGTAAGTTGGTACGTAAGGGGTGCACCGTTGACTTTAAAGGCTTGCCTAAACCCATCGCTGGAACGGAGGCAGACGAGTTTTCAGGGCTGAGCGGAAGCTGATAATGCTTTCCAGAAAACGACACTGGTTGTTCTCTGCGAAATACGGACCGCACGATACTAATGTATTCGCGGGTTCTTTCTAACGGACGAGTGTACGGTTGCCCGTACCAGCCTTCAACAATTTGTGGGCCCGAGACCCCTAATCCCATGTTGAATCGACCGTTGCTTAGATGATCAAGGGTGAGCGCGGCCATTGCCGCAGCGGTGGGTGTTCGGGCGCTCATTTGCATGACTGCAGTGCCAAGTCGAAGCGTGGTGGTATGCGCACCCCACCACGCTAGTGGGGTTAACGCATCCGATCCGTAGGCTTCTGAAGTCCAGATAGAGTCAAGGCCGGCTTCTTCTGCTGTGCGTAGAGTTGCAGCCATGTCTGGGGGTGGGCCTGCCTGCCAGTAACCGAGGTTAAGTCCGATGCGCATGCTGGCTCCTTTGCCGTGCTGAGGCTGTCATTGTCAGCCTAAATGGAGCCGTTGTCTTATGCCTGCGCACCGGGACATAAAGGTCAGGTGTTTATGAGCGCGACCGTTCAACGAGGGAATTGAGTAGTCCGGCCGCTTGTTCTGCTTCGTCAACGGTGATGAGGAATTTTCGGCCTCCACTTGAGTGAATTTCTAGCGCATCCCCGCGTCGTAAAACGACCCCCACGGTTCCGTCTAGGTTGCTGCGCCAGCCCCAGCCGCCAAAATCACGAAAGGGGGAGACTTGGACGACGTGTGCGGATTCGATTTCAGCGAGTGGAATATGTTTTTTAGGTATGCCGAGAACTGACCGCAGAGAGAAACCTGACGAGTCAACTCGAACATCCCACATAAACAATGCCAGTAAAGCAAAGGCAAGGAAGGGAACCACTATGAGAGCAACCCACGCATGGGTAATGAAAAGCTAGAATCGCTACCGTTGGGATCGATCCCATTCCGAACCAGACGCTAGAGGCAGAAAATTGACGTATAAACCACGCAGCGTTTTCGTGCACGGTGAGGTCTGCGCGAGGTGCGGTCACGTCAGGCAAACCTTGGGCTGCTTCGTAGGTTGGCCGGGGCAGAGACAGACTCAAGAGAAGCCCTAAAGCTAGTGAGCCTAGTGCACTGAATGAGACCACTGCGGCAGGAAAATCTATTGTGGTTGGATCTGTAACACCGCGGGCTTGGGCCGCTGTTGAAATAGTGATGGAAGCGCTGAGCCCACTTACAAAAATATTGGCTACGATTCCTATCCGTTGAATAGAGATATCCCGTGCGATTACGTGGAACAGAATTCCAAAAAACACGATGACGAGACCGAATGTGACCGATGGAACAACAAGGAACTCGGTAAGTGTGCCGAAAGCATCGGGGCCGTTGCTTCCCCAGTGTGTAGGTAGTGTCGCTGGTAGGTCATTTTTCCATTGCAGGGGGATGAATATTCCAGCTGCAATAAACATGAGCGGTAGAACTAGTGACCATACATAAAATAAGGGGTGTATGCGTCTAGTGGGCTGTGTCGTTGGGGCAGCGGATTTCATTTGAGAGATTCCTTTACCAGCGTGAAAACAGTGTCGTTGGAGAGCCCCGCTTTGTGTGCTTCTTTGATAAAGAGCGTCAGTGCGTCGTGCACAGGCTGGGGGATGGCGTGCGAAGTTGAGGTGATGATGGCTCCACGCCCTCTTCGCAGTTCAAGGAGTCCTTCGTCTCGCAGCAATTGGTATGCATGCAAGATCGTGTGAAGGTTGACGTCTAAAGCCGCTGCCATGTCTCGAGCAGAGGGCAGTTTGTCTCCTGAACGTAATGTGCCGTCGAGTAGTGCGACACGTATTTGATGCGCAAGCTGTTCAAATATGGGGTCAGTTGATGTCGGATCGACTTTATACAACATGGCTTAATAATACTTGTTATATTCAAACTAAAACAAGTTTTTACGTGTTAAACATAGACGCAAAAGATACTCAATCGATACGGCGCCTATCAGATGAAGATTGCGGGATCCTCGCAAAACTCGACTACAGGCGCTTGAGCGGGCCTGTCTTTAATGCGAGCAGGCACACCAACAGCAATAGCGTTCGCTGGAACATCCTTAACGACCACCGCATTGGCACCGATTTGCGCATAATCACCGATCCACAAGGCGCCTAAAATTTGGGCACCAGCCCCAATAACGACACCGTTGCCGATCGTTGGGTGACGCTTACCGTGCGACATCGAACGGCCACCTAAAGTCACAGAATGAAACAACGTCACATCGTCACCAACAACAGCAGTCTCTCCAATGACGACGCCCATGCCGTGATCAATAAAAATGCGCCGACCAAGAACAGCACCAGGGTGGATCTCAACGCCAGTGAGAGCCCGAGTAAATTGCGATAAGAGTCGGGCTGGAAGCTTTAAACCGCGAATATGCCACAAGCGATGCGTTAACCTATGCGACCACAAAGCGTGCAATCCAGGATACGCAAGCACAATCTCAGCTGTAGTGCGGGCGGCAGGATCTCGGTCACGTGCAGCTTGAAGATCTTCTTTAAGCAATCTATAAGCGCGAGTAAATGCAGACACCAGTGTTCCCTCTTTCGCAACGCTTTTCACGTGAATGCTTTGATCAATCAATTCGTTAGCAATGACAACACGCAGCAATCAAAAAATATGCCGCTGCACCATGCGACAACGCTCACAGTGGGGTGTCCTGCCTGTGATCGCAGGCAGGACACCCCACAGGGGTGATTAGTCGAGCAAGTCTGCGTACAGCACAGAAGTCAGGTAACGCTCACCGAACGAAGGAATGATCACAACAATGGTCTTTCCAGCGTTCTCTTCGCGTGCAGCAACCTGCAGTGCAGCATTAATCGCAGCACCCGAAGAGATACCAACGAGTAGGCCCTCTTCCTTTGCTGCACGACGAGCAAACTCAACTGCAGTGTCAGCGTTGACGTCGATAACTTCGTCGTAGATTTCTGTGTTCAAGATTTCTGGAACGAAGTTCGCACCAATTCCTTGAATCTTGTGTGGGCCAGGCTGGCCACCATTCAAAATTGGGGACTCTTCTGGTTCTACCGCGATGATTTGTACTTCTGGCTTGCGTTCTTTCAACGCTTCACCAACACCAGTGATTGTTCCACCAGTTCCGATACCTGCAACAACGATGTCAACGCCGCCGTCGGTGTCATTCCAGATTTCTTCAGCGGTTGTTGCACGGTGAATTGCAGGGTTTGCTTCGTTGGCGAACTGGCGTGCCAAGATCGCGCCCTCGCGCTCCGAAACAACCTTGTTTGCTTCCTCAACAGCGCCCTTCATGCCTCCTGATCCAGGAGTCAAAATAAGCTCTGCACCAAAAGCGCGCAGAAGTGCACGACGCTCTTTGGACATGGTCTCAGGCATGGTGAGGACGACGTTGTAGCCGCGTGCAGCGCCAACCATAGCGAGCGCAATACCAGTGTTCCCTGACGTTGCTTCGACGATTGTGCCGCCTGGCTTGAGGACGCCTGCTGCTTCTGCAGCGTCAACGATTGCTACACCGATGCGGTCTTTGACGGAGCTTGCAGGGTTGTAAAACTCTAGTTTTGCAAGAACAGTTGCGTGTGTTCCGGCAGTGAGTTTGTTTAACCGGACAAGTGGGGTGTTTCCAACGACCTGGGTGACATCGTCATAAATGCGGGACATTACTCTTCCTTCGTGCAGTATTTTGTGGTGTTTACGTGAGGTGCCCGCAAGGTAGCTCTCGACCAAATCATCGAAGAAAATACATTTGATCGCTTGTGTGCGTAGTGCTCTGAATGTCTAGCTACTGCCGTTCAGATACAACCTGCGGGTAGGGAAAGAGCATTACTGTTCGAGGCAGACCGAAAACGGTAATGCTCTACAGACAGCAACAAGCGATAGTGAAGAAAACAGGCGCGTTAAAGGAAGCGGCGGACGATGACTGAATGATGTTCATCGTGCTTCCTTTCGCAATGAATGAGCACACTGCGTGAGCGTGCATCAGTTATGTATGAGCAGCTGATTGTGCTTCTGCTTAACAATAATGGCTTAAGTATATGGCTTTGCAAATTGGTGTTCATCACACACGACCACATTCTTACTTGAGAGGTTAACTATCGTTTTCATCCGTTGTCTAACGAATGTTCGAATCTTGAGATGCCCGTGTGTTGCCGCGGAGAATCCGTG
Organism: Timonella sp. A28; assembly: GCF_051200815.1. Lineage (GTDB taxonomy): Bacteria > Actinomycetota > Actinomycetes > Actinomycetales > Cellulomonadaceae > Timonella. Next base: position 311,931 of record NZ_CP195159.1, read on the forward strand.
CCCCTGCTCAGGGGGGTATGTTTCGGCGTGAAACCGTATGAAAATAAAAATAAGGCCCGTCAACGTATTGACGGGCCATACTTGTCGGGGTGACAGGATTTGAACCTGCGACCTTCCGCTCCCAAAGCGGACGCGCTACCAACCTGCGCCACACCCCGATGTGTACATGCACGCTATCTGCGACACAGAAGCGTTGTGAACACCTGAAAAGACTAGTACACCAAACGTGAAAATCGGAAATCGGGGTTATGTGTGTGCAAAATTTTAAGGAAAATAGGGCGGTTGCTGCTTCGATTTGCTAATTAGGGGCAGGATGCTGATACAGTTCTATTCGTCGCCGCAGCGAGAAGCTGAGGAGGCAATCGATAAGATTCAACAAAATTTCTTCCGATTTTGAATCAGAGGAAAAATTGGTTAGAGTTTATCGAGTCAAGCGGGCGTAGCTTAATGGTAAAGCCTTAGTCTTCCAAACTAATGACGCGAGTTCGATTCTCGTCGCCCGCTCCAGTAAGTCAACACGTTGACCTGCAAAAACTTCATAAACAAGTGATAGTCCAGTTTCGTTTAAACTACGAAACTGGACTTCTTTGTTAATGCTGAAAACACTTATGACACATCGCGCCGTTGAGCAAGCGCACGCGCGACAACAAAAGCAGCCACCGCATAGAAACACAAAACAAGCACGGCCACAGAGCCGCTGGTGACTGCCGCAACTCCTGGCGTACCCCCAGCATCTTGTGTTGCAACGCCAAGCGCAGCAGCAATAGAACCCGAAGCGACACCAGGCAGGAAAACTCGTATCGGTTCGAGCCACGGCAATATTTGAGCAAGCCCAGAGACTATGTTTTCGATGCCAAGCACCCACAGCAAACCTACGATGAGAGCCATTGTCGTGCCTTTAAAGATGATAGCGAGAGCCATCCCAATGCACACCCACGCGACACTTATCAATGTTCCAGCGAGAAGAGACAAGACTGTTTTGCTGAGATCGGGTGCAGACCACGAAGATCCCTCAATTATGGTGATAACCGTAGAAACCAAAAGCCCAGCGATAAAAGCTATAAGTACAGCAGCCGCCGCTGTGACTGAACCCGCAGTGGCTTTGGCTGCAACGACTTGGCTGCGGCTCGCGCCTTGGGTAAAACGGGCTGTCCACGTACCCCAGCGATATTCAGGTCCGGCAATCAAAACCCCCAAGATCAGCATGACAGCGCCGCCGAACATGGGATAAGAGCCAAGGACCGTCAGCGGGATAGAAGCCGGCACCACGAGGTTATATAAAGCGTCGAGGTCCTCTGTTGTTGACGGTAAAGAGACGTAGACAAGATAGGGGGTTAACACCCCAAATACTGCAACAAGAACCGCCCACAACGCTCCAATCATCACTGGGACTCGTCGAGAACGAAGCAGAATGATTTCTGATGCGAGTGCGTTTTTCATCGTGCCACTTCCGATTCTCGTACAAGGTTAAAGAAAATATGTTCTAAATCGTTGTGTATCGGCTTCACGGATGTCACGCCAATGCCAGCTGCTACGAGTTCGCGTACAAGTTCCGAAACCTCAGAACTCGCGATAGCAACATCGACTTCACCCAACGTGTGGTCGGCTGCTATAACGCGATATCCAGACGTGCTGAGCAGGTGTTGAGTTGCTGAAACATCATCAACAGCGAGCTTGGTGTGTGGCGAAGAAGCTGCACGAAGAGTATCTAAGGTGCCGTGCGCAATAACTGATCCAGAGTTAAGAAGGGCAACCCTGTCGCAGGTGCGTTCTACCTCGTCTAAAAGGTGTGACGACAACACCACAGTAACGCCTTGATCAGCAAGTTCACGCACTAATGTTCTAACGTCAACTACGCCGTCTGGATCTAAACCACTTGTGGGCTCGTCAAGGATGAGGAGCTTCGGCGCGCCAAGTAGTGCTGCTGCGATTCCTAATCGTTGACCCATGCCAAGGGAATAGGAACGGAAGCTGTCTTTCGCTCGGTCTGCTAAACCAACAATGTCGAGTACTTCGCCGATGCGTGTGGTGGGTAAACCTCTGGCCGCTGCCAAAACTCGAAGATTGTCGTACGCGCTGAGTCTAGGGATAAAAGAGGGGCGTTCTATTAAGCATCCGCTGTTTTTTAAGGCAAGACGGCTCCCTGGGGAGTGACCTAGTACGGTAATGCTGCCTTCGCTGAGTTTGACTAACCCCATGACCGCGCGCAGGAGTGTTGTTTTCCCTGCACCGTTTGGCCCTAAAACGCCAAATACTTCACCGGAGTGAATGGCTAGGTTGACATCTGCGAGTGCTGTCCTATCGCCATAACGTTTAGTAGCGCCTTCGACTATAAGCGTACTTGTGCCACTGGGTGAGTGTGTTGTGTATGATTCACCGATGATATGCCCCTTATTGTACTGATGCGCATGTTTTATGTATGTGTCAAGCGCGCATGATACCGACAGTAAATTAGCAGAAGCGCTTTAATGGGACAACAGTTTCTTTCCCCTTTTATTTCATTGTTTAAAGGGAGATTCTTAACCGTGTATCGGGTTCTCTTGCTGTGATGGTAAAAAACCAGTGAAATTGCTACGTCTCACAGCCCGCATATTATGACCGCAGCCCCTGTTATGGCGTAAGATTCAACGGTTAGCCTTGTCCGAAGTATGGGTTAGGCAAGCACTCTGGATCGCCACGACACTTCTCGCTGTGTTAAACACTCAATATCGAGTTACGACGTATGCGTGGAAGAAGCTCAGCGACTCAAGACAAATGATTCGCCTTCTCGGAAGAGAAGGAAACAACCAAGTTGGAGACCATCGAAGTGAAGAGCACCGTCGAGACTCTGGACCCAACCAAGTCCAAGCTGACCGTCCAGGTGGAGGCCGCTGAGCTCCAGCCTGCGATCGAGCGAGCCTACGAGAACATCGCTAAGGAGATCACGGTTCCAGGCTTCCGCAAGGGAAAGGTGCCTGCGAGCATCGTTGACCAGCGAGTGGGCCGTGTAGCAGTTCTTGAGCAAGCAATTAACGAGGCTCTTCCAGGCCTCTACCGCGACGCAATTGCTGAAGCGAACTTGCGTCCGCTCGGACAGCCAACCATTGAAGTAACAACTCTTCCTATCGCAGATAAAGAAGAGGACTACCTCGAATTCACCGTAGAGGTAGAGGTTCGCCCAGAATTTGAGCTGCCTTCGTTTGAGGGAATCACCCTCGAAGTTCCAAATGCAGAAGCAACTGACGAAGACGTTCAAGGCCGCCTTGACGCTCTTCGTGCACGTTTTGGAACCCTTATCGGTGTAGACCGCCCAGCAGCAAATGGTGACTTCGCAGTTATCGACTTGTCTGCAAAGATCGGTGACGAAGAAGTTGATAACGTTTCTGGAATCTCATACGAGATCGGTACCGGAAACATGCTTGAAGGCCTCGATGAGGCACTTACCGGCCTTTCCGCTGGTGAAACCACAACCTTTGTTGCACCACTTGCTGGTGGCGAGCGCGCTGGTGAAGAAGCAAGCATCACTGTTACTGCGACTTCTGTTAAAGAGCGTGAACTTCCTGAAGCTGACGACGATTTCGCTCAGATGGCTTCTGAGTTCGACACTCTTGAAGAACTCACTGCTGACCTTCGTGAACAAGCGCAGTCCAACGCAGTTTCAAACCAAGCTGTTGTTGCTCGTGACTTGTTGCTTGACGAACTCAACAAGGTTGAGTTCCCGCTTCCACAGGGCGTTGTTGACGCTGAGGTGAACCGTCACCTTGAGTCTGAAGGCCGTTCGGAAGACGACGAGCACCGCACCGAGGTTGTTGCAGACACAAACAAGGCGCTCAAGAACCAGATCATTCTGGACACTCTTGCAGAGAAGCTCGAAATCAAGGTTTCTCAGCAGGAACTTCTTGACTACCTCGTTACTGCATCACGTCAGTACGGAATGGACCCACAGCAGTTCATTTCCGCGCTTGACCAGCAGGGTCAAATTCCGATGATGGTTGGCGAGGTTGCTCGTTCGAAGTCGTTGGCTGTTGCCTTGCGTCAAGTAGAGGTTAAGGACGCTGACGGAAACGTCGTCGACCTTTCCGAATTCATCGGTTCAGATGAGGACGACGCGGCCGCTGAGGCAATCGTTGAAGCAGCAGCAACTGCTGGAGAACAAGAGAACTAAACTTTAGTTCGTTGTTGTCGTAAGTTTGAGTTAGGGAGCCACACATTGTGTGGCTCCCTAATTTTTTGCATATTTTCGTTCGCCCTAAGCGAGAGTCTGCATGTGTTGGGCGCTTACAGTGCGCCTTGAGCGAAACACGCCAATTCAAGGAGTTTTTCATTTCTTCTTCGCGTTAAGGTCGAGACAGTATTCACCGCAGTTACATCGATGGGAGACAGCGTGAACGAGCAGATGCCAATCGCGGCTACGCAGGAAGCCACGGGGTTTGGACTTAATGACAGCATCTACAACCGGTTGCTGAAGGAACGCATCATTTGGTTGGGTTCTGAAGTTAGGGACGAGAACGCAAACGCGATTTGCGCCCAGATGCTTCTCCTCGCTGCTGAGGACCCAGACAAAGACATTTTCTTGTACATCAACTCGCCTGGTGGTTCTATCACAGCTGGTATGGCGATTTATGACACGATGCAGTTCATCAAGCCGGACGTGGCAACGGTTGCTATGGGTATGGCCGCTTCGATGGGGCAGTTCTTGTTGTCTTCCGGTGCGAAGGGTAAGCGTTTCGCTACTCCACATGCACGTGTCATGATGCATCAGCCTTCTGGTGGTATCGGTGGAACTGCAACGGACATTGCGATCAACGCACAATTGATTTTGCACATGAAGCGTGTGTTGGCTGAACTTATCGCGGAACAAACCGGCAAGTCTGTTGAACAGATTAACCGTGACTCTGACCGAGACCGCTGGTTTACTGCATCAGAGGCCCTGGAATACGGGTTTGTTGACCACGTTGTTTCAAATGCTGGGTCTCTTGCAGACGCTGCAGACAAAGCCTGACCACCTTTAAGATTTTCAGGAGACATTCATGAGCACTGAATCCCAGTTCATGGCAACCGCTAAGCGTCTTGCGGGCCCTTCATATGGTGGACAGCCTTTTGCTGCTGGTGCGCCTTCGTCCCGTTATGTGTTGCCACAGTTTGAGGAGCGCACTGCGTACGGCTTCAAACGACAAGACCCATACACAAAGCTGTTTGAAGACCGCATTATTTTCCTTGGTGTCCAAGTTGATGATGCGTCTGCTGATGACGTTATGGCGCAATTGTTGGTTCTGGAAAGCCAGGAACCAAACCGCGACATCATTTTGTACATTAATTCGCCAGGTGGCTCATTTACCGCGATGACAGCGATTTATGACACCATGCAGTACATCACTTCTGAAGTGCAAACAGTGTGCCTCGGGCAGGCTGCGTCGTCCGCAGCAGTGTTGTTGGCGGCTGGCGCACCGGGTAAGCGTCTCGCTCTACCTAACTCGCGTATTTTGATTCACCAGCCAAGTTTGTCTGGTGGGGGATACGCTCAAGCTTCAGACATTGAAATTCACGCAAACGAAATTTTACGTATGCGTTCATGGCTTGAAGACACACTGGCCGAGCACACTGGTAAGGATGTGGAAGAAATCCGCTCAGATATTGAGCGTGACAAGATTCTTTCTGCGTCTGAATCGGTAGCGTATGGTCTTGTTGACCAGGTCCTTGAGAGCCGTAAGGCAAAGACTATTAAGCGGTAGGTCTTGACCGAACGAGCAAAGTCTTGAATTCTATTTCACATCATCGGTGCGTCGTCAATAGGGAATACACCGGTGATGTGAAATATTGGTTAAAGCACAGTTCGTCAAAAATATGTGGTAGCCCTCTGGGGCAATTGTAAGGAGGCAGCCATGACTCGATTAGGTGATGGTGCAGACCTGCTGAAATGCTCATTTTGTGGCAAATCGCAAAAACAGGTTAAGAAACTCATTGCAGGCCCGGGCGTGTACATATGTGTTGAATGCATAGAGTTGTGCAATGAGATTATTGAAGAAGAATTCCACGAAGCAGTGGAATTGGGGCTTGGCGAACTGCCTAAGCCGCGTGACATTTTCGAGTTTCTCGAACAATACATTGTTGGCCAGCATGATGCTAAAAAATCGTTAGCTGTTGCGGTTTACAACCACTACAAGCGCATTACTGCGGCAAACGAACCTAAAACTGTTGGGGCCACAGAAGACGATATTGAAATATCGAAATCGAACATTCTGCTCATCGGGCCAACAGGTTGCGGAAAAACCTACCTTGCACAAACGTTAGCGAAATTGCTTAATGTTCCATTTGCAATCGCTGATGCAACGGCCTTAACCGAAGCCGGTTATGTTGGCGAAGACGTCGAAAATATTTTGCTTAAACTCATCCAAGCAGCAGACTTCGATGTGAAAAAAGCTGAAACGGGAATAATCTATATCGACGAAATCGACAAGATTGCTCGTAAAGCGGAGAACCCTTCTATTACACGTGATGTGTCTGGTGAAGGCGTGCAACAAGCATTGCTCAAAATCATTGAGGGTACAACAGCCTCTGTTCCACCTCAGGGTGGGCGTAAGCATCCGCACCAAGAATTCATCACAATTGACACATCAAATGTGCTGTTCATTGTGGCAGGAGCTTTTGCTGGCCTTGAAGAGATCATCACGTCACGTGCTGGAAAATCTGGTATCGGTTTTGGCGCACCCTTAGCTATCAAAGAAGAAGGACACGATGTCCTTGCTGATGTGTTGCCTGAGGACTTGCAAAAATTCGGGCTGATCCCAGAATTCATTGGACGTGTTCCGGTGATTACTAGCGTTGCACCGCTAGACGTTGACGCGCTTATGAGCATTTTGACTGAGCCAAGAAACGCGCTCGTCAAGCAATACCAAAAAATGTTTGAACTCGATGGCGTCGAACTCGAATTTGCGCCAGATGCCGTTCGCGCTATTGCAGAGCAAGCACTCTTGCGTGGCACAGGTGCACGCGGGCTTCGTTCTATCATGGAAGAAGTTCTTCAACAGATTATGTTTGAGGTACCTTCTCGTGATGACGTTGAAAAAGTTGTTATCACTGGGGAAGTCGTTCTCAATAGTGTGTACCCCACACTCGTTCCACGAGTATCACCGAAAAAGGGTCCAGCCCGAGAAAAGAGCGCATAGTTTTTATGTCCGCTGAGCACGAATCAACGCAGCCAAGCGACCCTACCGCAAACCCAGAAATTCGCCAAGAAATTCTTAAGTTGCGTGCAAGCATCGACAACATTGATGCGGCACTCATGCATTTACTTGCAGAACGCTTTAAATGCACGCACCGTGTTGGTGAATTGAAAGCAACTGGGGGAGTAGCACCCGCAGATCCAGACCGTGAACAACAGCAAATTGTGCGCTTAACTGCTATTGCAGACGCCGCTGGTTTAGATCCGCACTTTGCTGAACAATTCCGCGAATTCATTGTTTCGGAAGTGATCCGTCACCACAAACGTATCGCAGCTGAGCACGGCGAAACACGTCCGCTGGACACATATTCATGAAGAGCTGGCCTAGACGTCTTATAAGTTAAAGGCCAGTTAAAAGTACAGGGCGGGCAATGCGTTACAACGCATTGCCCGCCCTGTCATATGTAGTGTGCTTAGTCTGTGCGAGTAGGATCTAACACACGCTGTAAGAACTGTTGTGTACGTTCCTCTTGTGGGGAAGTAATAACCTGAGACGCTGGTCCTTCCTCGACGATAACTCCACCATCCATGAAAATGACACGGTCAGCGACATCACGGGCAAAAGCCATCTCGTGAGTGACGACCATCATCGTCATACCTTCTTCAGCCAATTCACGCATTACTTTCAGGACTTCGCCAACAAGCTCAGGATCAAGGGCTGAAGTCGGCTCATCGAAAAGGATCATGTCAGGATTCATCGATAACGCACGAGCAATCGCAACACGTTGTTGTTGTCCACCAGAAAGCTCATAGGGGCGAGCCTGTGCACGGTCTTCTAAGCCAACATGCGCTAAGTTTTTTAGAGCAATTTCGTGGGCTTCTTCTTTACTGCGACCCAAAACTTTACGTTGCGCAACGGTGCAGTTTTCAAGTACCGACATGTGGCTGAACAAATTGAACTGTTGAAAAACCATTCCTACGCGCGCGCGAACAGCATCAATGTCAACGTTTTCGTCAGTGATTTCGTCGTCGTGTATATGAATCGTTCCAGAAGTGGCTGTTTCTAGTTGATTCACGCAACGCAGCAGCGTTGATTTTCCTGAACCAGATGGTCCGATAACACATACGACCTCGCCGGCAGTGATCTCTAGGTTGATTCCCTTGAGGACTTCACGCTCGCCATAGGACTTGTGGAGGTCGACAATAGATACGACTGTTGGGGTGCTCATGAGCGGTTCCCTTCGCCAAAACGTTTTTCTAGGTGACGAGCAAGGATTCCCAACGGAATCGTTATGCAGAGGTACGCAAAGCCAACAACGAAGAGTCCCGTGAGGCCACCTGTACCGCTGTTGAGTGCGTCGCGACCAATTTTAGTGAGTTCGAATTGGGATGCTGTCATACCCATGAGGAAGATGAGCGAAGTATCTTTCGTTAACAAGATCAACTCGTTGGTCATGGGAGGTAAAACAATGCGAAAGGCTTGGGGCAGCACAATAGTGACCATGGCACGCGTGTGTCCCATACCCAAAGATCTGGCAGCTTCAATTTGACCATTAGGGACTGCTTGAATGCCTGCTCGTAGCACTTCTGCAATGTACGCGGATGAGACAACACCCAAAGCTAATGCGGCCTTTGCCGTCAGCGAGGGTATGGACACGTTGAATGCTATCGGCAACGCGAAAGCAACGGAAAATACAACA